>CAZEXR010000117.1:0-7374 GCA_964516675.1 uncultured Enterobacterales bacterium
AACTTATCTCGAGTTTGATTTTGTGATGTCAAACGCATTGGTAGGTTTCCCATACAAAAAGGGTAAGAATTATTCACTCTTACCCTCATTTAATAACTAAATTTAAAGATTAGTTATTAGTAATTTAGAACTGCACGACGATTCTTTGACCAAGCAGATTCGTTATGACCGTCAACAGCTGGCTTTTCTTCGCCATAGCTTACGATTGATAACTGGTTAACATCAACACCTAGGTTTTGCATGTAACGAGCAACAGAACGTGCACGACGCTCACCTAGAGCAATATTGTACTCAGGAGTACCGCGCTCATCAGTATGACCTTCGATGATAACACGAGCTTCTGGATTCTTCTTTAGGTATTGAGCATGAGCCTGCATAACACCTAAGTACTCATCAAGAATATTCTCTGAGTTGTAACCGAAATAAATAGTGTTGTTATCCTGTAACTCAGCTGGGCCGTTAAAGCCATTTGAGCCATTTGGATCGCCAACGGTTAAAGCACCATCTGCATCTAAACCTAGAGCAGCATCAGAAGAACCATCTTCAGCTAATGAAGATGAATCATCGTTTGATGAACATGCAGTTAAAGTACAAAGTGCTAAACCGCATAATATGGTTAACAAATACTTCTTAAACATTTTAATTTCCTATAAAGTCATGAAGTTATTTAGATAAAAGAGGACCCCAAGCTGGTGCACTGATCTCACCAGAACTTGATGGTAGATTTGCCTTAAATCTGCCGTCAGATGAAACAATGGCTAGACCTTTACGTCCTTGATAAACTGTTGAGTATATTACCATACTTCCGTTAGGTGCAACACTTGGAGATTCATCTAAAGATGAAGTTGTTAGCATATAAATGCTACCATCTGCATCAACACGTGCAACTCTAAAGCCATTAACCTGAGTAATTACGATAAGTGAGTTTGTACCAGGGATTGGACGAGCAGATAGATTACGTGCACCTTGATAAGTTACGCGCTCTACTTTCTGAGAAGCAACATCTGCTCTATAAATCTGAGCCTTGCCACCGCGCTCTGAAGTAAAGAATAATGACTTACTATCAGCAGACCAGTTTGGCTCTGTATCAATTGCCTTGTTTGAAGTAACTCTTACAAATCTTGAAGATGCTAAATCAAAGTAGTAAATATCTGGCTGACCATCTTTTGATAAGGTCATTGCAATCTTTGAACCATCTGGTGACCAAGCTGGTGAACTATTAAGACCAGTAAATGAAGCTAACTTTGTACGCTTTTTAGATACGATATCCTGAACGAAAATAGCAGGAGTTCTCTTTTCAAAGCTTACATATGCTAAACGACGGCCGTCTGGTGACCATGAAGGTGTCATAACAGGCTGTGTTGACTTAACAATTGGAGTCTCATTAAAGCCATCATAATCTGATGTCATTAACTGATAAGGAAATGCTGCGCCACGCTTATATACAACATAAGCAATACGTGTTCTAAAGCAACCTCTTTGACCTGTAAATAACTCATATACACGGTCTGACACACGGTGGGCAGCCTGACGCATTGTAGTCATGCTTGAGTTGCCACGGGAGCCAGCTAAGAACTTACCTTTGTTTGCACCTTGTAGACCAAATACTTTGAATTCAACGCTGTACATTGAGCCACCAAGATCTTTTACAGAACCTGTAACTGCAACTTCAGCACCAGTAGCTGCAATAGCATCAATATTAGCTAAAGCGCCACTTTCATTAAATGATGGAGCAGGTAGAGCTGATGATGAAATTGGAGAGAATTTACCAGATCTCATTAAGTCAGCAGAAACTACTGAACCTACATCAAACTTAACTGCTTGAGATTGTTCAAATGGATATACGGCGATCTTATGACCTTCATTGATACCGCCTGTAATTTCAATTTGCAATTCTGCATTAGCTGTAGTTGTAATAAACATTACAGCTATAGCGGCTAGAAATTTTTTAAGCATTCCTTAAAACTCCTTGAAAATTTTCTACATTATAAGACACTAAAGCTTAGGTGTCATAGAAATCTTAATATTTGAGCATTCAGGGCATTGAGCTGGTGGTGCAGGGAACATTCCCACTTGTGTAATTGCATCTAACGCACTCTTACAAACCTTCTCATCACCTTGGCAACTTTCACCTGAAACTATACCATCATTACCAATCTTAATGGTAACAACTACCTTTTTACCGTTCATTGATGGATCAATACGCCAGTTTTGTTCAATCAACCCTCGTACCTTATCACCATAACCGGCTTCACCACCTCCGCCAGAGCCTAAGCCTTGACCATTCTTTTCATCACCATCTGCGGTACCTAAGATATCATCTTCAAGTGAGTCAGCTTCTGCCTTTGCTTTTGCCTCTGCAGCAGCCTTTGCCTTTGCATCAGCAGCTGCTTTTGCTTTTGCCTCAGCTTCAGCTTTCTTTTTGGCAGCTTCATCAGCTTTTTTCTTGGCTTCAGCCTCTGCTTTCTTTTTAGCTTCCTCTGCCTTTTTCTTAGCTTCGTCAGCTTTTTTCTTTTCTTCTAATTTTTTCTCTTCAAGCTTTTTCTTCTCTGCTTCGAGTTTCTTTTTCTCTTCAAGCTTTTTCTTCTCTGCTTCGAGTTTCTTTTTCTCTTCAAGCTTTTTCTGCTCTTCTAGCTTCTTTTGCTCTTCAAGTTTTTTCTTCTCTTCCTCAAGCTTCTTTTTCTTAGCTTCCTCAGCCTTCTTTAAAGCAAGCATCTTTTGCTCTTGAATCTTTTTAGTTTCTTCTTGCTTTTTAACAGCAAGTTCTTCCATGCGTTTTTGTTCTTGAGCTTTTTGTTCCTGAACTCTTTTTTCTAGTTCAGCCTTTGCTTCTTCTTGCTTTTTAGCTAGTTCTTCAGATTTATTGTCTTCAATAGGAGCAGGGGCAGGAGCTGCTTTCTTTTGAGCAGCCTTACCATTAGGATTACCTTTAGCAGGAGGAACGAAAGTTGCGTGCATAATGTCACCTTGTCCCATATTAGGCTTTGAAGGTTTATCTAAAGAAACCTTTATTAGTAAAGCACCTAATACTAAGAGGTGAAAAACTAGCGCAATAATGAAGGCAACCTTCATATTTATTTTCATAGCTCTACCTATTTAGTTAGAGATTGGATCCGTAACTAGACCAACACTCTTTACACCACTATTTTTCAATGCATTCATAAGCTGAATTACATTATCATATGCTACCTGGGCATCGCCTTGAACAACAACAGGGCGAGTTGGATCTTTGGATAATTCTTCTGCCACATAATTTGTTAATTCATCAAGGCTATTCATCTTTACGTTTGATGTATCCATAGACACATAAAATTGACCTGCCTTATCAACAGTTGCAATGATAGGTGTTCTTTCATCTTGATTCATTGTTTCAGCTTGAGCTTGAGGCAAATCCACAGTAACACCTTGCATAACAACAGGAGCTGTTGCAATAAAGATAACTAGCAATACCAGCATAACATCAATGTATGGAACAACATTGATTTCAGCTTTTGCACGTGACTTGCTATGTCTTGTACGAGCAACCTGCATTTTTATAGCTCCTGATTGGTGTTACGTGACATATTACGCATTCTGTCACCTTCTACACCTGGAGTTTGATACTGTACGCCACTTTGAGTTGTTGAATTTACTCTATTCATACGAGCACGAGCAAAGGCACTTTGATTATCCTCACCTAGAGGATGATTAAATGACTTGTGAGGTTCACGATTAAAGTTTGCCTGAGGCTGTGAATTATAGTGAGGCTGACTCTGAGGACGTGGTGCCTGAGTCTGAGGAGCCTGAGCTTGTTCATTTGCCTTTTGATTCATTTCTGAACGAACACGTACTAAACGACGATTTAGAATAGTTGCAAACTCGTCCATGAAGTTAATATAACGGTTTTCTAAAGCTTCAACTTTTGATGCAAAACGGTTGTAGAACATAACTGCAGGAATAGCTGCAAAAAGGCCCATAGCTGTAGCAATCAAAGCTTCAGCAATTGGAGGAGCTACCATTGATAGGGTTGCATTCTTAACAGCAGCAAGAGCAATAAAGGCATGCATAATACCCCAAACAGTACCAAATAGACCGATATAAGGACTAATTAAACCGATAGTAGCTAAAGTTGCTAAATGAGACTCTAAGTTTTCCATTTCTCGAGATTGAGAAACTTTCATCTGACGGTAAGTACCATCCATAACAACTTCCTGATCAGCAGGACCTGAGTTAATCAAGCGAACGAACTCTTTAAATCCTGATGAGTAGATAACCTCAAGACCAATTAACTCTTGGCCTTTTTTAATGCAATCTTGATATAGATTATTTAAATCGATACCTGACCAAAACTTATCTTCAAACTCATCTGCTTTCACACGAGCAGCCTTAAAACCATTAGTTTTTGAAATAATAATGGTCCATGAGGCTACAGATAAGCCTAATAGAAATAACATTACAATCTGTACTAAAGGGCTAGCATTTAGTATTAAATTTGTAATTGATAACTGACCTGTTGCGTCCATCTAGATCTTAACCTCTAAATTTGAAATATCTTGTGGAATAAATTGTTTGATGTAATCAAGGGCTTCTTTAGGCATAGATGTGGGTTTTCCCTTTTCCATATCTAAAAATGCGATACTGCATTCAAATTCGAACAATAATTCCTGGCGTTGATTATAAACCTGTTGAAAAATTTTTAAACTTGCAAATCGAGCTTTTGTTGGAATACATGTAACTGTAAGTAAATCATCAAGCTTTGCGGAGCTGATATAATTGCCCTTTATTGATTTAATTACAAAGCCCTGTTTTTTTTCTAGCATACTGCTTTGAGATACATTCATACCTCGTAACCACTCTGTTCGTGCTCTTTCGCAGAACTTTAAGTAATTGGCATAATACACTATTCCGCCGGCATCTGTATCTTCATAGTAGACACGGCTGTTGTGAGAAAAGAGTTTCTCAGTCATTATTTGTTTTCCTTAAACTCTAAACCAAATTTTTGATAAGCTTTAGCTGATGCAATTCGACCTGTTCTTGAACGTTGTACAAAGCCTTGCTGAATAATATAAGGCTCTACTACATTCTCTAGAGTATCTCTATCATGACCTAATGATGCAGCAAGACTTTCAATACCTACAGGACCACCATTAAAATCTTGAATAATACAACGTAGATACTGTCTATCAAAATCATCAAAACCATCTTCATCGATTCGTAGCATTTTAAGAGCTGATTTTGCAATTTCAAGATTTATTAAACCATTGCCCTTAACCTGAGCATAATCTCTTACACGACGAAGCAGTCTATTGGCAATTCTAGGAGTACCTCTTGAGCGAGAAGCAATCTCATGAGAGCCATCATTATCAATCTTTACATTTAATTTTCTAGCAGAACTTTTAATAATGATATCAAGCTCATCAGGAGTATAAAACTTTAGCTGCAGAATAATACCAAAACGCGCTCTTAATGGAGAGGTTAATGTACCAGCTCTTGTAGTAGCACCGATTAAGGTAAAAGGATTTAATGTAATTTTAATTGATCGAGCAGAAGGACCTTCGCCAGTCATAATATCTACCATGTAATCTTCCATAGCAGGATATAAAAACTCTTCAATTACAGGTGAAAGACGATGAATCTCATCAATAAAAATAACATTTCGAGGCTGTAAATTAGTAAGTAAGGCAGCTGCATCTCCCTTTTTCTCAAGTGCAGGACCTGAGGTTTGAGAAATTCCTACAGATAATTCATTTGCAATAATATTAGATAATGTAGTCTTACCTAAACCTGGAGGTCCAAAAATAAGCACATGATCTAAAGCCTCACCTCGCATTTTGGCAGCTTTAAGTGCAATTGATAATTGCTCTTTTACTTCAGTTTGGCCAATATAATCCTCTAAACATTGAGGTCGTAAGGCTCTATCTTCTGAATAAGAAAGATTTTCCATCATCTCTTCTTCAGGAGTTTTTTCAGGTCTAATTACAGTATCTACACTTAATGTGTCAGCAAAGATACCTAAATCCTCTTTTGACATACCTATGCCCTACCTTTTGTAATTAAAGCTAAAGCTGCAACAATAATCTGTTGTGTATTTAATGTATTGTCTTTTGCTAAAACAGATTTTACGTATTTAACTGCTTCAAATTCCTTGTATCCTAGTGCAGTCATAGCAGCTACAGCATCATTAAAGTTATCATTGATAGCAGCAACAGCGGTATTTTGAGGCTCAATAGCAATATTCTCAGATGAGGCAAATTTACTTAAACTATCTTTAAGTTCAACCACCATTCTTTGAGCAGTTTTCTTACCTACACCAGGTATTTGCTCTAAGGACTTTGATTGCTCTTGTAAAATAGTCTGAATAAAGTCATCTACATTAAAGGTAGATAAAACAGCTAATGCCATTTTAGGACCAACACCGTTAACTTTAATTAAAACTCTAAATAAAGAACGTTCTGTAACAGTATTAAAGCCATATAAGATTTGAGCATCTTCTCTTACAATATGCTGTGTAAAAACAAAGGTAGGCTCGCCTACTTTGATATTAGCAAGACAGGTAACCGGCATTTCAACTTCATAGCCTACACCACTAACTTCAATCAAAGCTGTTACGCCGTCAATTCTTAAGACTTTTCCAGATAAACTACCAATCATTTTAACTATTTTTTATTTTGCAGACGACCATGAATAGATGAGGTATCAGCAACTGCGTTACCCATTGCTTGAGTTACTTTATTAGTAAAACAATGGCAAATAGCACAGGCTAGACCATCCGC
This sequence comes from uncultured Enterobacterales bacterium, assembly GCA_964516675.1. Taxonomy (GTDB): domain Bacteria; phylum Pseudomonadota; class Gammaproteobacteria; order Enterobacterales; family Succinivibrionaceae; genus Succinivibrio. The sequence goes on from CAZEXR010000117.1 coordinate 6,753, forward strand.
AGCGTCTGCCTGCGGATCACCACTTAAATGTAAAATCGATTTAACCATAAATTGGACCTGAGTCTTCTCAGCCCAACCGTAGCCTACAACCGCCTGCTTTATCTGCATCGGAGTATACTCAAAAACACTTAGACCAAGATTTGCACCTGCAACAATTGCACTTGCTCTTGCTTCAGATAACTTTACAGTTGATTGAACATTCTTAGATAAAAAAGTCTCTTCAATAGCCATTGATGTTGGTTTAAATTGCTCTACTAAAGCAAAAACACCGTCATAAATAATTTTTAGCTTTGAAGCTAAATCGCCATCACCAGTTTTAATACAGCCAGAACCTAGATAATGGACGTCATTACCTACCATTTTTACTATACCGTAACCTGTGAAACGAGAACCTGGATCAATTCCAATGACAATTTGAGACATGAGTGTTTTCAATTAAATAAAATACTAAGACCATTATAATTGTTTTTTGCTTTATTTAATTGTTATAAAGATAATTTTTACTTATATTTTGTAATTTAATTTATCACATTGCTCAGGTTTGATATTTACACAAAATAAGTGTCAGTTTTTTGATACCAAGAGTCTTAGGTCTAATTCTAAAAAATTTAGCTTAAGCCTT
>CAZEXR010000118.1:0-7316 GCA_964516675.1 uncultured Enterobacterales bacterium
AAAGGGTAGGTTTAGAGGCTTCATCTACCCACACATATGCACGAAGCCTCCTTTTTTATTAATTTACAAAAATTTTTTAAAGTAATCGTCAATCTCTCCGATATCAAGATTAAAGGGTTCTAATCTGGCCAATGAGCCAATCAGGAGAGAGAGCAAGAGGTAAAACTCTTGGTTACTCACCTAGGACTTAAGTCCTAGGGAGTAACGCCTTATAAAATTACATCTTCATACTTGTCAAAAAAAGTCTTTGCTATATACTTTCTTAAAAATTTAGAAGGTATGTATGCAAAGGCTTTTTTATTTATTTAAAACACATCTTGATTTAAATATTGCTCTTATTCTTGCTCTGACAACCTCATTTGGTCAGAATGTTACTTTTCAAAGAACAATAGAAGGTTTAAATACAAAAATTCTGTTATTGCTATTTTGTTTAATGATGGTGGTTGCTGGCTTTAGAAAGCTTGGCGTTTTAGATTTTTTATATCAAAAAAGTTTTATTTTGGTAAAAGATGTTCGTTCATTAGCAAGACTATTTATTTTTATAAATTTTTTCTTTTCTATGCTTATAACTAATGATGTAGCACTAATTATATTTGTGCCATTATCATTAAAGGTTTTTGTTAATTTAGATAGAAACGATTTAATTATACCAGTTGTCTCTTTAGAGACTATTGCTGCAAATATGGGGAGTATGTTGACCCCAATTGGTAATCCACAAAATCTATTTATATATACATTTTATAAATATAATTTACTAGAATTCTTTTCAATTACAGGCCCTATTTTTATTGCATGTGGCTTATTGTTAATCATGTTCTCTCATTCTATTGATAAGCAAATTTTGCATATAGATAGATCTGTAAAAACGCATTTACCTAAATTTAGAACCACAGCTTTTACAATGATGTTTTTAATTTGCATCTTAGCTGTAATGCGTGTAATTGATGTTTATACAATGGCAGTGATGGTTATTTGTTCAATTGCAGTGGTTGATAAATCTCTATTTAAAAGTGCTGATTACAAACTTTTACTACTGTTTGTTTTCTTGTTTATTTTTGTAAGTAATATGTGCAGTTACGCTTTTGTTGTAGGTGTATCTCATGACTTTGTAAAAAATTATGAATTCTTTGTCTCTTTATGCTTATCTCAAATTATAAGTAATGTTCCTACAACAGTTATGTTAGCGGAATTTGCTATGGATTCTGACAGCTTGTTAAAAGGAGTAAATGTCGGTGGTTTAGGTACAATTGTCGCTTCTATGGCTAGTTTAATTTCTTTTAAAGCATATATGAAAATTGATGGCGCTTTACCTTTATATTATTTAAAAAAATTCACAAAATATAATATTAAGTTCCTATTTTTCTTAATTCCTTTGCATTTGATTTTCCCAAATATCTTCTAATAAATCTTTTATAAAATATCTGTTTCGTTTTCATCTTAATTTTGGTCAATAAAATGTATAAATTAGTATGAAAAAACAGATATTTTATCTCATATAAACTCATTCTTTAAAGCATTTAACGTATAATACACTCAGTTAAAATGGAGCATTATATACATGGCATTATCCTTCTTCGCAACCTGTCCTAAAGGTCTAGAAACTCTTTTATTAAACGAATTAAATGAGCTTGGTGCACAAAGCGCTAAAGAAACTGTAGCAGGCGTATCTTTCAAAGGTGATTTTAAGACAGGTATGAAAGCCTGTTTATGGTCTCGTTTTGCATCAAGAATTCTTTTAGAAATGTCTGAGTTTTTCTGTGAAACAGATACTGAACTTTACATTGGCGCAAACGGCGTTGCATGGGAAAAGTATTTTGATAACACAAATACAATTGCTGTAATGTTCTCAGGTACTAATGAAAATATTCGTAATACACAATACGGCGCATTAAAAGTTAAGGATGCTATCTGTGACAGAATGCAGACAACATTAGGTGGTCGACCTGATGTTGATAAAGAAGATCCTGATGTTGTAATTAACTGTCATTTAGATAAAAAGGGCAGTGCAAATATCCTAATCGATTTATCTGGTCGTGCTTTATTAAAGCGTGAATATCACAGAGAAACAGGTGCTGCTCCATTAAAAGAAAATTTAGCTGCAGCAATGGTAAAACGTGCTGGTTACAACTTTGAAAACTTTTTAGATCCAATGTGTGGTTCTGGTACCTTACTTTTTGAAGCTGCTGCTGTTGCAACTGATACAGCTCCTGGTATTCGTCGTACACATTTTGGTTTCTTTAACTTAAAGCAGTTTGAACAAGATGCTTGGAATGAGTTACTAGATGAAGCTAAACAAAGAAGTGAAAAAGGTATCGCAGCCGCCGTAGAAAAAGGCGTTCAAATCGTTGGTTTTGATATTGATGATGAGATCGTTGAAATCGCAAATGAGAATGCTCAAAAAGCAGGATTTGCTGATTTAGTTAAAGTACAGCATTCATCTGTTCAGAATATGTTTAATCCATTTACCAATGAGCTAAAGGTTACCATCGTAACTAACCCTCCATATGGTAAGAGAATGGGTAACTTTAATGAGTTAATTGCTTTATACACTTTAATTGGTGCAGGTTTTAAGAAGAACTTTAAAGGCGCTCGTGCAGCTGTTATTTCTACCTCATCAGAACTTTTATCTTGCATGAGATTACACTCAAGCAAGGTTTATAAGTTATTTAATGGTGAATTACAGTGTCAGTTAAGAGTATTCGATATTAACGAAACTGAAGATTTATCAAAGAAAGAAGAATTAAATATTCAGATTGCAGCGGATTTCTCAAATCGTTTGAAGAAAAACTTGGCATTCATGCAGAAATGGTCAAAGAATGTCAATACCAATGCCTATCGTGTATATGACGCTGATGTACCTGAGTATTCAGCCGCTATTGATTACTATAATGGCTTTTATGTAATTCAGGCTTATAAAGCTCCTGCTAAGGTAAATCCTCGTATTGCTAAGCTTCATGAACTTGATATGTTAAGTGCAACTGTTGAAGTAACTGGTGTACCTGGTGATAGAGTTATTCTAAAGAGCCGTGAAGTTAAGTCTGGTGATGACCAGTACGAAAAAGCAAAGGAATTACGTAATGAGTTTATGACTATCAATGAGAATAACTCATTGTTTAGAGTAAACCTATATGATTATCTTGATACAGGTTTATTCCTTGATGCTCGTATTATTCGTCAAAAAATTAGGGAAAATGCTAAAGACAAGGATTTTCTAAATTTATTCTCTTATACTTGTTCTGCATCAGTTGCTGCAGCTTTAGGTGGAGCAAAATCTACCGTGTCTGTTGATATGAGTAAGACCTACCTTGAATGGGGTATGGAAAACTTTAGATTTAACTCATTATCTACAGATAATGCTGAGTTTATTCAAGCTGATTGTTTAGCTTGGTTATCTCAAGATCAAGGAAAAGCATTTGATTTAATTTACATCGATCCTCCAACCTTCTCAAACTCAAAGAGAATGGAAAACTCATTCGATGTTAAACGTGATCAAGTAGCTTTACTATCAAATCTTACTCGTCATCTTAAAGATGGCGGTGAAGTTATCTTCTGTACAAATCACCGTGGTTTCTCTATTGATGAAGAAATTAAGGACTATGGTTTCGAAATTGAAGATATCTCAGAATCAACATTACCTCGTGATTTTGCTCGTGATAAGAAGATTCATTCATGCTTTAAGTTAACCTTCACAAAGGCTAACATGACAAAACAACCAGAGCCTATGACCTCATTAAAAGCAGCACCTAAGTGGCAGAAGAACTTATCCGAACTCAAAGATACATATCATGATTATCGCAATTCATCTGATTATGAATCAAGAAGTCAAGATAAGGAACAACGTCGTAACTTTAATCGTGATGATAGAGCAAATGCTCCTCGTGCAACTAACAAGGTATGGGGTAGTGCTCAACCTTCTCATTCAAACCCTGCTTACGAATCTCACAAACAAGAGAGATTCTCTCGTTCTAGCAATGGTAGTTTAGATAATCGCTCCGAGGCTGGCTTTAAATCAGACCGTCCTGCACGTAGTTTCGACCGTTCAGACCGTCCAGCACGTAGTTTTGACTGTTCAGACCGTCCTGCACGTAGTTTTGACCGTTCAGACCGTCCAGCACGTAGTTTTGACCGTTCAGACCGTCCTGCACGTAGTTTTGACCGTTCAGACCGTCCAGCACGAAGTTTCGACCGTGCAGATCGTCCAGAACGCAGTTTTGATCGTTCAGATAGACCACGTAATCGTTTTGATGAGAATAAACAAGGTCATTTTAATAAAGACAGAAATGACAACCGTCGTTTCTCTCGTGATTCTGCTCCAAGAGCAAAAGCTCGTGTATTCGGACCTGATGGAGTTAAGGATCTATAATGAGTTTAGTTTCCATTATTGATGCATATCTAAATAACGGAGCTGACAAATTATTAGAAGGTGCCTCATTCGCTGTAGAAGAGAATGAGCGCATCTGCCTTGTTGGCCGTAATGGTACTGGTAAGTCAACACTACTAAGTTTGATTCAGGGAAGTCGTGAATTAGATTCTGGCAGAATTATTATTCAAAATGGATTAAAGATTGCTTCTTTAAAACAAGACCCTCCTGCTTATGAAACAGGTACAGTTTATACATTAGCAGCCTCTGGTGTTCCTGTGGTAGGTGAGGCTTTAGCAAAGTTCTCTGTTTCTACAGATCCTCATGAACAGATAGAATTGTCTTCAATTATCGAATCTCATGATGGTTGGGTAAAAGATGGCACAATTAAAAAAATCTTAAATAGAATTGGTCTTTCTCCTGATACACCTCTAAAAGATTTGTCAGGTGGTAATAGAAGAAAAGCTGCAATGGCTGCGGCATTAGCTTCTGAACCTAAACTTTTACTTTTAGATGAGCCTACAAACCATTTAGATATTGAGTCTATATCCTGGTTTGAAGAAGAGTTACGTTCTTTTAATGGCACAATTATTTTTGTTACTCACGATAAGATGTTTGCAGATAACTGTGCTACACGAATTGTCGAGTTAGACAGAGGATTGCTATTTTCATACCCTGGTAGTTTCTCTAAATATATTGAATTACGTGATGAAAGACTTCGTAAAGAAGAGCTTGCAAATGCTGAGTTTGACAAAATTCTAGCTCAAGAAGAAGCTTGGATCCGACGTGGTGTTAAAGCTCGTCTTGCTCGTAATGAAGGTCGCGTAAGAGACTTAAAAGATAGACGTGAACAAAGAGCAAACCGACGTGATCGCATGGGTAATGTGATTATGGAAGTTAATGGCGCAGAGAGAAGTGGAAATCTTGTCTTTGAAGTTCAAAATTTAAATGTGTCTTTTAATTCTAAAGTTATCATAAAAGATTTTTCTGCAACAGTAATGCGTGGCGACAGAATCGGCATTACAGGTCCAAACGGAGCAGGTAAAACTACTTTAATCAAAGCTCTATTAGGACAGATTAAACCTACTCATGGAAAAGTAAGAACTGGCGTTAATGTTCAAATTCAGTACTTTGATCAGTACCACGAAGCTTTAGAACTTGAAAAGTCAGTAGCAGATAATGTTGCTGAAGGTAGAACTGATGTCGTTATCAATGGTAAGAGTAAACATGTTATTTCTTATCTATCAAATTTCTTGTTCACAGGACGTAGAGCTCGTTCACCTGTAAAAGTTTTATCTGGTGGTGAGAAAAATCGTTTATTACTTGCTCGTCTTTTTGCAAAAACATCCAACGTTTTAATTATGGATGAGCCTACTAATGATTTAGATTTAGAAACTCTAGATTTGTTAGAAGAGCTAGTAGCTTCATACGAAGGTACTGTAATTGTAATTAGCCACGATAGAGATTTTATTGACAAAGTTGCTACTGAGACTTGGGTTTTCGATGGCGATGGTAACATTGAATCTGTTGTCGGTGGTTGGAATGATGTTTTAAATTACTATGAAAGAGTTCGTAAGGCCAATGAACAAAAGGCTCTAGCTGATGCATCATCAAAGAAAGATAGTCTTGATGGAAAGATGGTTCGTGTTGATGTAAATGTTAAATCAAATAAAGGTTCTGGTCTTTCGTTTACACAAAAACATGAATTAGAAGATTTACCTGCAAAGGTTGAAGCTTTAGAAGAGCAGATAGCTTTAATTGATGAACAGATGAACGATCCTTCTTTATATTCTGATGGTGGCGTAAAAGCTAAAGAAATCTCTGATAAACGTACTGTTTTGGTAGAGAAATTAGATAACATGTATTCCCGTTGGGAAGAACTTGAAATGTTGAGCGAGGAATAAGATGCCTGCAGTTTTTTCAAAGATTGATTTACATTCACACTCAACTGCATCAGATGGTTCATTAACTCCTACACAGTTGGTTCAAAGAGCAATAGATAGAGGTTTAACTCATTTAGCTCTAACAGATCACGATGCTGTGATAGGTGTAAATGAGGCAATTAACGCTGCCGGTGATAAGCTTAATCTTATCCCAGGAGCTGAATTATCTGCAACATGGAATAACAATCAAATTCATATTGTAGGTCTTTATTTAGATATCAATAATAGTGAGCTTCAAAAGTACTTAGAAGGTCAAAGAATTTTAAGAATTCAAAGAGCTGAAGAAATTGGTTTTAAGCTTGAAAAACAAGGTTTTATAAATCCTTACGAGGAATGCAAAAAAAGAGCAGGAGCTGATGCTTCAATTACTCGTGGAAACTATGCAAGATATATAGTTGAAATGGGTAGAGCTAGTGACAATGATGAAGCATTTTCTGTTTACCTAAAGAAGGGTAAAAGCTGCTATGTAAAAACTAATTGGCCTGATATCAAAGTAGCTGTTGATGCAATACATGCCGCTGGTGGTGTATCTGTCTTAGCTCATCCTCGTCGTTATGATTTAACAAATACAAAACTTCGTGAGTTAATGGAATACTTTAAATCATGTGGTGGTATGGGAATTGAGGTTAGTTCCTCTCAGATGAGACCTAGTGATAGAGATTATTTAGCTTCTTTATGCGAAAAATATGATTTTGTTGCATCATTGGGATCTGACTTCCATAGCTTAGGTCAGTACAGAGAACTTGGTTTAAATCTTATGCTTCCTGAAAACCTAAAGAAGGTTTGGGAAGTTGAACAAGCTTTGAAATATAACTTTTAATTTCAGCTTTTATATATAAATACTATTAAGAAATCCAAATCAAATGATTTGGATTTTTTTGAACTATTTTTAATAGTGTTAGTCTAAAAATGAGTTGCCAGATATAGGCAATTTGTTTTCATATAATAATATTTTAAATTATGAGGCTTCGTGCATATCTGTGGGTAGATGAAGCCTCAATAGCTACCCTTTA
>CAZEXR010000119.1:0-7242 GCA_964516675.1 uncultured Enterobacterales bacterium
TATCGTGCTCTACTTTTAATTATTTACCCATAGTTATGCACGAAGAGCCATTTATTTTCATAAATTTAAAAAATGAAGCATAATTTGAAAAAATTATGCTTTTGTTTTATTGAATATCCTTATTTAAAGCCATTTTTGATGCTTTATTGTGCATTTTTTAATCAGATACGCAAAGTAAAACAGATCTTGTAAACTGTGTTTAAAGAAAATTATTAAATCGGAGTAAGTGATGATTAAGGTTGCAATCGTTGGTGCTAGTGGCTATGCAGGTGCAGAGCTATGTCGTCTTATTAGCACACACGATAAGATAGAATTAGCAGGTTTATTTGTATCAGAGCATTCTTTAGATAAAGATAAAAAGATCTCTGAGTTATATGGTTCTCTTGAAGGTCGTTGCGATCTTATTTTAAAGCCATTGTCAGGCGCAAAAGACATTATAGCATCAGGTGCTAATGCAGTATTTTTAGCAACAGATCATAAAGTAAGCCATGATTTAGCTCCTGAACTTACAGATGCAGGAATTGCTGTATTTGACTTATCTGGTGCATTTAGAATTTCAAATTTAGATGTTTTTGAAAAAGCATACGGCTTTGCTCATGAACATACAGATTTACTAAAATCTGCTGTATATGCTTTAGGCGAATTTGTTGATGTTAAACAGTTGCAAGCAACAAAGATGATCTCTTTACCAGGTTGTTATCCAACTGCATCTCAGTTAGCTCTTCGTCCTTTGATTGATGCTGGTTTACTAGATTTAAATTACCGTCCTTCAATTAACGCTGTATCTGGTGTATCAGGTGCTGGTAGAAAAGCAAAAATTACTAATTCCTTCTGTGAAGTTAGCTTAAATGCATATGGTGTATTCACTCACCGTCATCAGCCTGAAATTGCTGAGCATTTAGGAACAGAAGTAATCTTTACTCCTCATTTAGGTAATTTTAAACGTGGTATTCACGCTACAATCAACGCAAAGTTAAAAGATAATGTAACTCTAGCTGATGTTCAAAAAGCTTATAGCGTATACGACAATAAGCCTCTTGTAAGAGTAAAGAGTGGCATGCCAAAACTGCAGGATGTACAAAATCTTCCATTTTGTGATTTAGGCTTTGCAGTTAAAGATAATTACATTGTAGTTTGCTCTTGCATTGATAACCTACTAAAAGGTGCATCTGCTCAAGCTCTGCAAGTTTTAAACCTTTATTACGGTTTTGAAGAGACTAAGGGCCTTTTTTAACAAAAAGACTCTTGATAAAAATTTAAAATAATATGTATAATCGATTTGACTTACATATTTGTAAAGTTTTTAAGTTGATATTATCAACAAAGGGAAATTATAAGTAACACTATGTTAGATAATCCTGTTGTAGTAAAGCTAAGTGGCAAAGCATTAGGTGGCGTAAAAGAGCTATCTGAACTTTTTCATGCTAGTCTTGGACAAAAATTAGTAATTGTTCACGGCGGTGGTGTTGAGGTTGATGCCTTGTTCAAAGCTTTAAATCTTGAGGTCACAAAAAAAGATGGCCTTAGGGTTAGTTCTGAAGAACAGATGCCATATATATGCGGTGCATTAGCTGGTATGTGTAACAAGGGCTTACAAGCACTTGCTATTAAGAATGGTCTAAAAGCTTTAGGTATTCTTGCAAGTGATGGTAATACAATCAGCGTAAAGCAAATGTCTAAAGATTTAGGTATGGTAGGTGTTGTTGAACCTAACGACGCATCATATTTAAACCTGCTTTTAGATAATGGATATACTCCTGTGATTGCTTCTTTAGCTCACAATGAAGACGGTCAGTTGTTCAATGTGAATGCCGATGATGCAGCACTTGCTATCGCTAGAGTATTAAACGCTCCTTTATACTACATCTCAGATGTACCAGGCGTACTTGATAAAAATGGAAATCTTATCGAAGAACTTGATGAGAAATCTGTTAGTGCTTTAATTGAAGATGGCACCATCAATGGTGGCATGACTGTTAAAGTAAAGAGTGCCATTGATGCGACTAAGCTAATCAAAAAGCCTGTCTATATCGCGTCATACAAAGATCCTAAATTATCTCAGATCGTTTCATCACGGCAGCGGCTTGGAACTATTTTCAACGTCTAATCTGATTGATTAGTCATTTTAATTTTTAGTTTTAAGTTTTTTATTTGTTGTGGGGATGGATCTATGCCACCTGTAATTCAAGAATCATCATTCGTTATCTTAGACGAACTAAAGCAAAATACCTTAGAAGAACTTTATGAAAAGGTTTTAGACCTTTATAAAAGCAACCAAATGAGTCAAGAAGATCTTAATGAGATCAATTCAGCTTTGGTTACTGTAAATAAAGTTTTCTTAAAACAGGAAAAGCCTAATTATATTGTACGTCAGGCAACGTTAGCTGATGTTGATTCACTCATGGATATGATTGAGTACTGGGCAAAACAAGGTCAAAACCTACCACGTAAACGTAATGATATTATCCGTGGTATTCAGACCTTTGCAGTTTGCGTAAAAGATGAACAGGTTGTAGGTTGTGCTTGCTTATACGTGTATGACTCAGGTCTTGCTGAAATAAGATCATTAGGTGTTTCACCTGTGGTTCAAAAGCAAGGTCAGGGACGAGCGATTGTAAACTACTTATTAAAACGAGCTTCTAAGATGTTTATTCAAAGAGTTTTTGTTTTAACAAGAAGTCCAGAATTCTTTGCTAAGGTAGGCTTCCAAAAAACAGTTATTGAAGCACTTCCAGAGAAGATTCTAAAAGATTGCGAGAACTGTCCAAAGAGAGAACAGTGCGATGAAGTAGCATACATTTTTAATACAAAGGATCATGAATAGTATGAAAATCACAAGAAAAATATTTGATGAAGTTATGTTTCCATGTTACAACCCAATGAACATGGTTATAAAGAAGGCTCATGGTTCTCATGTATATGATAATCAGGGTAACAAATATGTAGATTTCACTGGCGGTATTGCTGTTAATTGCTTAGGCCACACAAACTTAGGTGTACAAAAGGTAATTAAAAAGACTGCTAAGAATTTAATTCACGTAAGTAATATTTTCTGTAATGAATATACTTTAAATTTAGCATGCAAATTAGTTAAGGTTACTGGTTTTGAGAAGGCTTTCTTTGTAAACTCAGGCGCTGAAGCTAATGAGGCAGCTTTAAAGCTTGCTCGTAGAGTAGCTTTTGATGATTTTGGTGAAGATAAGAATGAAATTATTTCATTTAACAATAGTTTTCATGGCAGAACATTCTTTTCTGTAACTGTTGGTGGGCAAGATTGTTATTCTGACGGTTTTGGTCCAAAGCCTGCTGCTATTACTCATATTCCTTTTAATGATATCAAGACTTTTGAAGATACCATTTCTGATAAGACTTGTGCTGTTATCCTTGAGCCTATTCAAGGTGAAGGCGGTATTTTAAAAGCTGATGATGACTTCTTGCTAAAAGTACGTGAATTATGTGATAAACACAATGCTGTTTTAATCTTTGATGAGGTTCAAACTGGTATTGGTAGATCTGGTACTTTCTTTGCTTATGAGCAAACACCTGTAAAGCCTGATATTGTTACATCAGCTAAAGGTCTAGCTGCCGGTATCCCAATTGGCGCTATTTTAACTTATGATAAATTTGCAAAGCACTTTGGTCCAGGTACTCATGGTTCAACCTTTGGTGGTAACCCATTAGCTTGCTCTGTAGGTGCATTTGTTGTTGATAAGGTATCAGATAAAGACTTCTTAGATAATGTTATTGCTAAGAGCGAATACATTAAAGAATGCGTTAATAAGCTTAATGAAAAATACCATGTATTCAAGTGCATTAGAGGCGAAGGTCTTTTAATGGGCTTAGTACTTGATGATAAGTTCTCAGGTAAGTCTGGTATCCTTCAAAAGATGTGCTTTGATGAGAAGTTATTAACTTTAGTGGCACATGGTGATGTATTACGTTTAGCTCCTGCTTTAAATGTAAAGAAGACTGCTATTAACGAAGGTATGGCTTTACTTGATAAGGCTATTGCTAAGTTTGTAGAAGAGAATAAGTAAAAATTTAAAAGGCTTCACGCCCTGTAAAAAAAAGGTTTCAAGCAAATTTTTGCAAGAAACCTTTTTTGTTGCATTACGAATTTTGAATTAACAGATAATCGGTGCGTTCATTAGCTCTGTAAGAGCTTCTTCATAGATGATTGTCAAATCATCTAATACCTTAACACTAACTCTTTCATCAACTTTATGAATGTGACTTGATATAGGTCCAAACTCTACAGTTTGTGTTCCTAATGGTCTTATAAATCTACCATCGGATGTACCACCAGATGTTCCAAGTGTTGGGGTAATCCCTGTTACCTTGACTATAGCGTGGTATAAAGCATCAATAAGTTCACCATCTTTAGTTAAGAAAGGTTTTCCTTCCTCTCTAAATTCCATATCGCATTTGATATTCAGTGAATTAGCTATTTCTCTTACATGATCTTCAATATTTTGAGGAGTTTGTAGATCATTCCATCTAAAGTTACAACGCAGGTTACAAGTGCCTGGAATTACGTTATCAGCACCAGTTCCTGCTTTTACGTTTGATACTTGAAATGAGGTGGGAGGGAAGAATGGTGTTCCATTATCTATAGGATTATCTAATAGTCCTTGGATAAGACGAGATGCTTCAAAAACAGCATTTTTGGCAAATTGTTCTAACGCTGCATGTCCTTGAACTCCATGAACGATAATAGTAGCGTTTAAATCGCCACGACGACCATTCTTAATAGAATCACCAAATACATCATTACATGAGCATTCACCAATCATGCAGTAATCAGGATACATGTTTCTTTCTTTCATGTATTCAACTACATAAGGAGTACCGCCTACAGCATCACCTTCTTCATTTGAAGTAAGTAATAAGCCCACAGTTCCTCGATGATTTTGATTTTTCTCAATGTAATTACACATTGCAATAATCATGGCAGCATCACCTCCTTTCATGTCAGAGCTGCCTCTGCCATAAAGATGAGCTTCGCCGTCATAATCAAAGATGTCACCGCAGAAAGGAGGATGTTCCCATTGGGTAGGATCACCTACAGGTACAACATCGGTGTGACCTAAGAATAAGCTAAATGGAGCTCCATGACCGTGAAGAGCCAAAAGATTGGTTACGCCTTTTTCTTCGATGGTATAACAGGTAAAACCTAAAGGTTTTAACATATCTTTAATAAGAGCCTGGCAACCATTATCGTTAGGTGTAACAGACTCTATTCTTACTAACTTTTGAGCAAGTAATACGGTTTTTGAAAGCTCCATGTAAATCCTTATTTATAGTTAATCGTTAATGACTGTTTCTTTTTGCTCTGTACCTTGTGCTTTCTTTTTATCGATAGCAAGGAAGATATTAGCTAAGATTGTACCTGAAATTGAGTGCCATACACATGATACAGCAGATGCGATAGCAGCTTCAGCTGATGTAGGGAAGAACTTACCACATAAGCCTGTTGCAAGACCTGCGTTTTGTACACCAACTTCAATTGATAAAGTTCTCTTCTTAGCTGTGCTCATCTTAAAGCCACGACCTGCTAAGTAACCTAGTACATAACCGATTGCATTGTGGAAGAAGATACATACAAAGATTACAAGACCAGACTCTAAGAACTTCTGACCGTGGTATGCAATAACACCACCTACGATAAGAGCAAAACCGATAACAGCAACGCCTGGCATTACTTGACGTACTTGCTTGAAGAAATCGTATTTACCAAAGATGATATTTAAAGTTGAACCAATAGCTACAGGAATAATGGTTACCATTAACATGAACTGGAACATGCTCCATGGATCAATATCAATTCTTTGACCTACTAGATAGTTAACTAATAGAGGAGTTGCAACAGGTGCAATTAAAGTTGAAACAGTAGTCATACCTACAGAGAAAGCAACATCACCTTTACATAGGAAACTCATAATATTTGATGATACACCACCAGGGCAGCATCCTACAAGAACTAGGCCTAGAGTTAAACCGTCTGATAGGTTAAAGAATGTTGCAAGTGAAATTGCAATTAAAGGCATAATTGTAAACTGAGCTACAGTGCCTACTAAAATGTCAAATGGTCTTTGAGCTAGAATTCGATAATCCTGACGACCTAAAGTCATACCCATTGATAGCATAATAATGCCAAGAATAATAATTTGGGTGTTGCCTTTTACGAAGGTAAAAGATGAAGGAACAAAGTAAGCAACGATTGCTGTACCTATTACGAAAAATGCAGTGAATTTAGCAAGAATTCTGCTTGCTGCAACTAGAAATGACATTTGATTTTACCTGTGTCTAATGTTGTTTAAAACGAGAGCAATATTTTTGTTGTTGGATATTTGATTTTGTTTTGTATCGTTTTATTTAATCAAATTCAAAATAGAGCTCAATTTCATTTTACGATGATGAATAAAAATATCAAACACAAGCTAAAAGCAACAAAAGTGTATCAAAAATGAGCAAAGTAAAATGGTTGAAAAATTTTGACAACGTTACCATTTTTAGTACCTTATTATTAAATAAGTATTTTTTAGATTTATAATAATCTAAGGTCTAAAAATCCAAAAAAAATTTATAAATACTAAAACATAAGACCTATACTATGTATAAAGAAAGGCTAGTACTATATGAAGTATCGACTAGGTAAGCCATTTTGGCGATTTGCGTATAAATTAGGAGCGACTATCTACTATAAAGTAGTAGTAAGGCGTGATCCAAGCGAGGGCATTTATTATGCTGCTAGCTCGGATATTCCGTGCCTCTTAGCTGAAGGCAATACAATACAAGAACTGCTTGAAAATATTAAAGAATGCGTGTCTCTTCTTGCTAGCCAATATTATCCAGAAATCAAGAATAAGAAGCGCTTGATCCTTCGTGCTAACTTACAATACGTAAAAGGTAATCCAATGCTTCCTCGTCGTAGTGTTAGATCTTAACGTTAAATTTCTATATTAAACTCTTTTCTATGCGTGCTAAGTCACGCATAGTGCCATTAATATCTTCTGTAAATTACTAAAATGATATAATCTAATTCATAAAATGTGTTATTTTGTTTATAGTAATCAGTTTTATATAACAGACTGAAATATAAGCAATATTTATAAGCTTCGTACTTGCTTATAAGAATAAAAGGAAAGAAAAATTTTGTTAACAAAAGAACAGCTAATTAAATTCTCTTTGTATCCAGTAAAAGCTCTAACTTCAAAAAGATTTTACTTTGAAGTTTTATTC
>CAZEXR010000120.1:0-7224 GCA_964516675.1 uncultured Enterobacterales bacterium
GACAAAGGCTCTGCTTTCATCGCAAAAGTTGCTATTGCTTCAGATCTATTTACATATTTTTCATTTGATGAAAAATATTCAATAACATTTGTTTTAAAACAATCTTTTATTTCATTGTTTGGTATTCTAACTTCATATAACCCTGAATCAAGTTGCTTTACTGTTTGTTTTGCTGCTGTTAAGTACCCTGTAAATACCAATTGAGACCAGAAATCTATTGGACGATTTTTATCTAATTCATCATAACTTAGAACATCATTTAATGGCATTTCTACTGTTTTACCAGCAATAAGAGCTTGCATCTTATCGGTATCTTCATCTGTGATGAAACCTAAAAATTCTTTAATGATGTCATTTGAACTTACATTCATCCAATAGTTCTTTTTTGAAAAGATACTCTTATCTTTTTTTATTGATAAATCAAAAACAAATGAGACAACATCCCATAGGCAATAAATCTCAGCGTCATTAAATGTATATCCGTCATACCATTTTTTTTACATCTTCATAATGATGCGTTAAATCGTAATAATCTAGTACAGATTTAACTTCGTTATCAGTAAAACCGATAGCTCTATCTAATACAGGCATATCAGATAAAACAGTATTTACATATAAATTGTTAAGTCCTGTAAATATGCTTTCTTTTGCAATTCTTAGGCATCCAGTTAAAACGGATTTTTTTACAGATTGACTGTTATCTTTTAAACATCTAGACAATAAATTTCTAATTACAATCAAGATATTATCGTAATATCCATATTTAGACGCATAAGATAATGGGACATCATACTCATCAATTAAAATAATTACTTTTCTGTCAAAATGCTTAAATAAGAAATTACTAAAAAAACAGTGAAGAGGTCAATATATCTTTATTATTTTCATCAATTAGATAATCATAATCTAATAATTTTTTGCATATCTTTTTATCTTCATTTGATAGTTTTTCACTATCTAGTAAAAATTCAAATTTACCAACCAACTCAGCAATTTTTGAGGCAAGAAGTCTATAGGACGGTTCAAATGAGTCGAAATCAACATCCTTAAAAGATATTGCAATAACAGGGTACTGGCCCATATGCTTAATACAAAAATCAGTATCCTTGATAAGGCTAGTATCTTTGAATAGTTGTAGCTGTAATGATTTATCATCTGGATTAGCATAATTCATGCTTAAAAAATAATTAAGCATGCTCATGGTCAAGGTTTTTCCAAAACGACGAGGTCTGGTTATTAGAGTTACATCATTTCCTGATAAATCATCAAAAAGACTCTTTAAAATTGCAGTCTTATCAACATAGAAACAATTTTCTTCAATTAGGGATTTAAAATCTACTTTTCCACAAGGTATTTGCTTTTTATTCATCCAATTTCGTCACCAACTAGTAATCTGCTTTGATTATAGTAAATTATGCATTTCTTTACTGTATAAAGGTCTTTTAGCTAGGATTTTCTTCAAAAATTTCACATAAAAATGTCATGATGTCGAATAATGACAAAATAACTTAACAATCGACAAATAGATAAATAACTTTTTTGATTGATATTTAATATAAATCAATGAATAAAGATTTATATGAACAAAACCATAAAAAAAGATCAAAATTAAAAGCTTTTTTCTTAAAACTGTGATCTTTTGATAATAATTATCTCTGATATGCTACAATGACCACGAAAAATTTAGCCTAATTCTAGGCTAATAATTTAATCTTTTATTTATCCAAACAGGATTTATTTAAATGTCAGCTCTTGCCCTGCTAATTATTTATATTTCAGTCGGCGCTGTACTTGGTATTGCCATTGGTCAATTAAAGTACAAAGGCGTTGGTCTTGGAATCGGTGGCGTGTTATTCTCAGGCATTTTTGTCGGTCATATGGCTCACGCTTACTTAGGCTTTGATCTAAAAACTGCTGCAGGTGTTGTAACCGCAGACGAAACAATTCTACATTTCCTTCAGGAATTTGGTCTAATGTTATTCGTTTACGCAATCGGCATCCAGGTTGGCCCAAGCTTCTTTGCTGCTTTACGCGGTAGTGGCTTAAAGCTAATTTCTCTTGCAGTTTCAATCATCGTTTTAGGTTGCACCATCGCAGTAACATTATTCTACTGTGGTATCGTAACTCCAGACGCAATGGTAGGTATGTATTCAGGTGGTATTACTAATACTCCAGCATTATCTGCAGCTATTGCAATGATTAACGAGTTATCAACAGTTTTACAGAATAACGGTCAAGATGCAGTTGCATTAGGATTTAACGCAAGCACTGTTCCACAGGCTTACGCTGTAGCATACCCATTTGGTGTTTGCTCACTTCTAATCACAATGATTTTAATCAAGATTGTTTGCCGTGTAAGCATCGAAGGTGCTGCTGACTCTTATAGCGAAAGCAAGAGCCAGGGTTTAGATGTACCTATCGCTACAAACGTACTAATCGAAAACTCAAGCTACTTTGGCAAAACTATTAACGATATTCCTTGCGTAGAAGATGGTACCGTTATTTGCTCAAGAATTAAGCGTGATGGTATGCTATCAGTACCTACACGTGACTTAGTAATTAAGCAGGGCGATATCGTTCACTTAGTTGGTGGCGCAAAATATGTTTCAAAGGCTGCACAAGAAATTGGTACAGAGACTAAGGATGTTTTAACAACACACGGTTCAACAATTTCTGTTCGACACTTAATCATTACAAATAACAATGTAATGGGTCGTACAATTTCTGAATTAGATTTAGAAAATCAGTATGGCTTAGTTATCTCTCGTGTTTTTCGTTCTGGTATTCAGTTCATGCCAACTCCTAACCTACGTCTAGGTTTAGGTGATGAAATCAACGTAGTTGGTAGCTTAGAAAACATTAGAAAGGCTGGTAAGGTAGTTGGTAATTCATCAACAACAATGAACCATGTACCTATGATGCCTATTTTCATTGGTCTATTCATTGGTATTCTTTTAGGTTCAATTCCAATTGCAATTCCAGGTATTCCTTCTCCTATGAAACTAGGTATGATTGGCGGTACTCTAATTGCTGCTATTTTACTTGCACGTTTTGGCGATACCTTAACAGCTAATAAGATGCATTGGAGACTTCCAACCTCTGCTCTATCTGCATTTAAAGAAATCGGTATTACTCTATTCCTAACTATCGTTGGTATCCGTGCTGGTGCAAATGGTTTCTGGGATGTATTAACCGAAGGCTTAGGTCTACATTGGATGGCTTGGGCTACCTTAATCTCAATTATCCCAATTATTATTGTTGGTTTTATTGGATACAAGGTTCTAAAGATTAACTATCTAGTTCTATGTGGTGTTATCGCAGGTTCTTATACAGATCCTCCTGCACTTGCTTATGCAAACAATATGCATAAGGATGCAGAAGCATCATCAATTGGTTATGCAACTGTATATCCATTTGTTATGTTCTTAAGAATTCTATCTCCACAGATTATGCTGATTATTGTTTCATCATCATTCATGTAATATGACAGAAAATACAAATCAAGCTATCCGCCCGCATCGAGTAAATGCGGGCGGCATTTTTATAGCTCTAACAAAAGGTGCAATTCAACCTCTTTTTGCGGTTTTAATTGTGCCTTTTGCTTTACTCATACCTTCATTAGTTTCTAGTTTCTATTTTCACGTTTTCTCAAAACAAAACTTTAAGATAAGTGCTTTTAAACCTGGATTTACAAAATCTCTTGATATTAAAGCAGTAATTTTAAGTGAAATTATATATCTAGCTTCTTTATATGGAATGTTCAGATATGTTGCTTATAAAACAGCAATTTACTTAGAAATCTACAAAGCTAAAGCTCTTAACAATCAAGTTATCCAAATAGCTACACCTGAGCAAATCGAATATGCTCATAGTCTTACTACTATGTATGCTATTTGTGGCCTATTTGTTTTTGTTTTATTTGTGCTTATTGCATCTTTTACTTTTAGAAAATGCTACGAAAAAGAACATTGCGTTGCATTAAAACAAACATTTATTAGCACCACAGTAAAAGCTATTTTTAAGAATTTACCTTCATATATTTTGTTTTATATAGGTCTATGCTTTGTGTTTATCGTAATTGAGACATACTTTGCTAGATTTAAAATAATTTTTATTGAAGCTAGAATTCTTAACCAAGAAGCCTTCGATCCGATGATTTCTTTTGTTTTACTTCGTGTATTTGTGTTACACATCTCAATTTACTGTATAAATTTATTCACTTACTGTGCTCTAAATTTGACTAATAAACTATATTTAAAAGACAAATCTAGTCAGTCATAGATCCTTTAAAAATAGTTTTTTTTGAGTTACGGCAGTCATTTATGAAAAAAATTCTTAAAAACTGCCTTGTAAAAATATATAATTGACTGACATTTTACGTTGCCAAATTTTTGGTGGTTGTAATTTAACGGTTGTTATCGTTATTTAGTTTTTTGCTTTAAATTGAAAAATAGTAACGGTAATACTTTTTCCCTTATAGATGAGGTCGTATGAGCACTTCTATCAGTTATGCTAAGGCCGGCGTTTTAAACTTCTTAGGTAGCGCCCCTGCTTGGTATAAAAATGTAATTTTTGCATTCTTAATCATTAACCCAATCGTAGCCCAGTTCTCAATGTTCGTGGCAGGTTGGTTACTAGTTCTAGAATTTATCTTCACTCTAGCAATGGCATTAGACTGCTACCCTCTTGAGGCAGGTGGTTTACTTGTAATTGAAGCATGTTTTATTGGCATGTGCGATGTGCACAATGTAACTCACGAGATTGAATCAAATCTTGAAGTTATCATGCTGTTAATGTTTATGGTTGCTGGTATTCATTTCGTTCGTGACTTCTTACTATTCTTCTTTACCAAGCTATTAGTAAAAGTAAGATCAAATGTAATGCTTTCATTCATGTTCTGCTTTATGAGTGCATTCTTATCTGCATTCGCTGATGCTCTAACCGTTCTTGCAATCATTATTTCTACATGTGTTGGCTTATACCAGCTATACATGAATGTAATTACCAATAACAACGCAATGGCTTTAATCAGCAACAATGACAACATTGTTCCTGAAGAACACCGCCAGAGTTTAAATGAGTTCAGAGCTTTCTTAAGAAGCTTACTAATGCATTCAGCTGTTGGTACTACCCTAGGTGGCGTATGTACTTTAGTAGGTGAGCCTCAGAACTTAATCATTGGTAGCGTATGTAAGTGGACCTTTATGGATTATTTCTTCCGTATGTGTGCCATCTCTCTACCTGTTCTAGTTTGTGGTTTATTAACCTGCGTTGCAATTGAAAAATTCAAGCTATTCGGTTATGGCCACAAGATGCCTGCTGCTGTTTATGAAATGATGGTAGCTAAAGAGAAAGAACAGTCTGAAAACCTAACTAAGCGTGATAAGCTAAATCTAATCATTCAGGGCTTATGCGTTGTATGGTTAATTATTGCTCTAGGCTTCCACTTAGCATCAGTAGGTCTAATCGGCTTATCTGTAATCGTAATTGCAACATCACTTTGTGGTGTAACCTCAGAAGGTCCTATTGGTAAATCATTCTGTGAATCAATGCCTTTCTGTGCTCTATTATGCGTATTCTTTACAGTTGTAACTGTAATCGCTGAGCAAGGTTTATTTGACCCAATTATTGATCTTGTATTCTCTGCTCCTCGTGATTTACATATTCCAATTTTCTACATGGCAAACGGTATCATTTCATCAGTATCTGATAACGTATTCGTTGCAACCATCTATATTGAACAGGTTCGCGATGCTTTAGTAAATGGAACAATCACTCCAGAGCATTTTGATGAATTAGCTGTAGCTATCAACGCTGGTACTAACCTACCATCTGTTGCAACTCCTAACGGTCAGGCTGCATTCTTATTCCTATTAACCTCTCCTATTGCAGCTTTAATTAAGCTTCCATACTTTAAGATGATGTATATGGCTCTTCCATACACTATCGTTCTAACATTTGTTGGCTTATTAGCTACATGGTTCTTAATGCCACATGCTGCTGAATGGTTAATTAACAATGGTTTCTTACACGGTGCTTCATTAGAGCAGTTAATGGGTAAGTAAATTAAGATTTTCGTTTAAATCCCAAAGCCTTAACATTTTTTTGTTAGGGCTTTTTTTATATATGCACCAAAATTAACAAGAGATAAGTCAAACTATTTAACCTTAAATATGAATTAGTTCTTTAATAAGCATAAAATCAAAATAATAACGATAATATTCATTTTTATAAAAATATAAGTACAAATGATTTTATTTCAATTAGTTAACAGCATTATTTAAATGCAACACTATTTGTCTTAAAATGAGGTATTCATCTACATACTGTTACTTAATTGATGATATTATTAGAAAAATTGTATTTAAGTTTGCAAAAATTTAGGAGTTTACATTGTTACAACTATTTAAAAGCATTACCTCATCAAGATTTTGCTGGTTCTTGCTTCTTTTATCAGGTGTGGCTCTTGAAGCATGTGGCTTATTTTTTCAATATGAACTCAGTCTAAATCCTTGTGTAAATTGTGTTTATGAAAGAGCTTTTTTCTTAGGCTTTATCGTTACAGGATTTTTAGGTGCAATTGCAGCTTCATTTTTCATTATAAGATTCATTTGTTCATTAGGATTTTTAGCATCAGCTATAGGTGGACTTACAGTAGCTTGGGAACACTATAATGCTTACCATACTGTAAATACAGGTTTTGGCTCTTCATGTAAACTACAAACAGAGTTTCCTTCTTTCCTACCACTTGATGAAATTGCCCCATTTATGTTTAAGGCTACAGGCTTATGCTCTGATAAAATTGATTGGAGCTTATTAGGTTATCCAATGCCTGATTGGATTTTACTAACCTTTGGTACAGCATCTTTAATTGCTTTATTCATGTTTTTATCTAATTTTGTACGTCGTAAAACCAACAACTTTACAAATTTATATAGATAATTCTTTTTTATTCTTATCAAGCGACTGTTAGTCGCCTTTTTTATGTCTTTAATTCCTAGTGTTTTACTATTAGTTTCATTTTAAGTAGTTTTATTCATGTAAATTCAAGCACTAAAATAGTCTTAAGTCTTTATTTACATGCAATAAATGCTTTATAATAGTGTGATTTGCACCAAAATATAACGTCTTTAGCATGGCGTTAAGACAAATCACTTCAATATGCTAATATCTCATCTTTTACACTTGCGAAGTTAACACACTGATTTTACGACAAAATATTTG
>CAZEXR010000121.1:0-7207 GCA_964516675.1 uncultured Enterobacterales bacterium
TTATGGCAGTAAAGATCGGGGAGAAATAATCCTAAAATTTACTGCTCAATGTCAGATAAATAAAAGAGAGATTTTATTAAGACAAAATAAATAGTTTTATCTTGCATAAGTTAAAACTTATAAAAAAAGCAAGGTTAGACAAAGAATTCTAAACTTGCTTTTTTAAAGATTAGTGCAAGTAAGCACTAATACATAATGGTATATAACTTACGACGATACTCGTTTTGTAGAGGATCACCTTGAAGAGTATTTAGTAAATCTAAGAAAGTCTTTTTAACATCTGCATTAGATAAATCTTTTGATAAAAGATTAAATAAAATGTCTAAAGCTTCTCTTCTCTTACCAGCCTCTGCTAGAGCTGCACTATAAGAAATTGTAATTTGGCTATCCATAGGATTTGCCTTAAATTGAGCTTCTAGCTCTTTAATAGCAGGACTTTCAGCAGCTTGCTCTGCAAGGGTTAGAGCTGATATTAAATCTTTATAGTCCTGAGACTCGCTCTCTTCACGGCCAGGATTATCAAGTAATTCATGAGCCTTTGATAAATCTTTATTCTTAATACACATTTTTGCGTAAATTAACTTAAAGATAAAATCCTTAGGCTGCAATTCATAAGCTTCTTTTGCCTTTGCTTGAGCTTGGGCAAACTTGCCTTCTTCTTCAAAAGCTAAAGCGCTTTTCATAAGCATATCAGCCTGAGATGGCATAAACATCTGAATAGTTTCAGATAGTTTATTTACAATATCATCACCAATTAAAGTTCCAGCTGGACGTCCATCCTTCATGATTACGACAGTTGGAACTGATTGCAAACCTAATTGACCTGCAATAGCCTGACCTACAGGTTCTTGCACATCAGCCTCAACTAGGGATAAGTATGCATTATTATCTGAGATTGCTGCTCTTAGCGCATTGGTAGCCTTTTGACATTCAGGTGCATCCATATAGAAGTATACGAATACAGCCTTTTGAGTAGACGCATCAACAATTACTTCTTTTGCATTTTGTTCAGTTAAACGCATTTTATTTCCTTTAGCCTTTAAAGCGGTTTAAATCACGCATTGCGCGAATAAGATTCTCAAGATTTGGTCTTACAGTCTTAACAACACCATCGTCATCTCTTTGAACTTTACCGTTCTTTTTATACACAATTACTGCATCTTTAGAGATTAAAAGTAATGAGTTGCCTTTAGTTGTAACTATATGGTCTCTATCAATGACCTTTAGTACACTATTACCAAGTCCATAATTTACACATGGGGTCTTGATACCAAGAATTTCAACACCTAGAGTAGAAGAAAGATCAAAATGAGAGGTTAGACTGTTAACAGAAATACCTTTTAAAGAATTCTCAGGCCACATAATAATGAAAGGCACTCTTTGCATTTTCTTTGGATATACTGATGATGTAGCATACTGACCATTGCCTAAGGCAGATGTAATGATAACTAATGTCTTATCTAAAACAGCTTCATTTTCAAGTTCTGATAAAAACTCACCTAAAAGCTTATCTATTTGCTTTAAAGAGAGCTTATATTGTTGCTTATTAGCCATCAAAGCAACTAAAGAACTGGTGTTTATATTGATTGCAAAATGATGAGCTTTATTATCTTTGATAAAGTTTAAAGCAGAATCAAATACACCAAGATCTGTTTTTAATGATTTAATCCTGGTTTTATGAATACCTGACATAGTTGAGAGCACATTAACTTCATCTTTAGTAATACTCTTTGTAAATGCTCTTAATAGGTATTCTTGATGTTGCATTTCATTTACAACAACAGTTTCGATACTGTGTTTTTCAAAAGTATCTTTATATTGAATTGGTAGACCATAAATAGAGGCAAATAAGTTGTCCTCTAAACTAAAATATGGCAAGAAATGATTTTCAAGACTCATATTAGCCATCTTTAAGGCCATCAAATTTGGAGTGTCATTCACGTCTAAATCAGCATAAGACAATCCATTGATAAAGATAGTTACAATGTTTTTTGAATTATCTGACACTGTAGATTCAATTTCTTGTAACGGATATTCAACATTTGATGTTGATACACCATCAACGTCCGTCTCTGTAGCATCTTCAATCCAACCATGGTTTGATAAGAATGAACGAGCTGTCATTGGATAATGAGCCGGGAATACTGAACGAAGATTTGTTACTTTTTCGTAGTTATTTGCATCAGCCCAAATATAGATGCAGTGAGAAGAAATGAAACAAACAGAAACAACAGTCATTACAAATGCAGGGAAATAATTGTTTCTTACAGATTTTTTATATATTTCACGAGTTGCTAGTTTTGCAAAGAAGTACTGACATACAGCAATGATCGGCATTGCAATGTACATAAAATTAAAGTTCAAGCCTGTCTTAAAATCAAGATCTCTTAACATTAAAGAGGTTACAGACCAAGTTAAATGAACTTTAACTGATAAAAACAATTTAGCATCAACTAATAAAAGACAGTGAATTAAGAAAGCCAAAATAATTGCACTGACTCTGTAGGCCTTAAAGTTTCCAATAAAGGTTAAAGGGAAGAATACTATTAAGAAAGACAAAAATCCTAAAAAACTAATTTGGCCTAACCAAGTTGCAAGAAGATAAACATAAGAAATAAAACTCTCGGTTGAAGGCGCTGCATAAACATAGGCGCTACCGATAAAAATAGCTAATAAGCTATTTAAGAAGATAAAATGGTGAGCCCAACTTGTAGAACGGAGGTTCTGCTCTTTCATTAGGATATTATTTTGATTATTTAACATAGTAATCTTCGTTGTTGAATGCCTAAATGGTATTTTACTTTGTTTTGTCTTTAAAACTTACGTTTCAGGTAGTATTTTGTCTTTATTATAGCGTGTTAGATTAAAATTTGAATTTTTATAGTTAGTTCATATTCAATAATTGCTTGTTTTGAATGAACCACAAAAACAAAGACCTACTAAAAAGTAGGCCTTAAATTTATAGCTTATGTATATAAATAATCAACTTTAGTGACGACTAAAACGAGATACCATTTCGACAACATCATCTGTTTCATGCTTTAACTGAAGCATATCTTCTTGAGAGCGAGAGGTAATATCAACGCTTTGATCTGTTAGGTTAAATAAAGATTCAACTTGAGAAGCTACATCTCTTGCAACCTGACCTTGAGCATGAATTGATTCAAGCATTTTATCTGCTGAATTTTTAATGATTGAAATTGCATCGACAACACTTTCTACATTATCGTTATTGCGACCAACCTCAACTACACCATTTTTTGCAACCTCAAGACCTTTATTTGCCATTGCAGTAGCTGCAACTGCTTTTTCCTTAAAATCAGCAATCAGATCATGAATACTCTGGGTTGATTTGTGAGTACTAAAAGATAGGGAACGAACCTCATCGGCTACCACAGCAAAGCCTTTACCAGCCTCACCTGCTCGAGCTGCTTCAATAGAAGCATTTAAAGCTAATAAGTTGGTCTGCTCAGATACTTTATCAATTAACTCTGAAGCCTGTGAAATCTCATCAACCTTTGAAGATAGAGTTTCAATAGAAGCAGCAATATTCTTAACCTGCTCATCAAGAGTAGTAATTGAGTCTAATGTTCTCTGAGAGATGCTTCTGCCCTCTTGCATTAAATCGAAAGTTTCATCTGAACTTTGAGTTGTTAATGAAACCTTGTCAGTAAGATCATTCATCATCTCAATCATTGTCTGAGTTACATTGTTCATACTCTTAGCTACAGCTTTAGTATGATCAGACTTTTCAATCATGTCCTGATTAGAACTTGAAGCCTTATTCAGATTTAAATCAGCAAGGTGATTTAAACGCTCTGAAGCCTCTTTTACACGAGTTAAAATTGTATCAACATACTTCTTTTGCCATTTTAAAGCAAAACGAGCACGTTCTATTTCAGAGGTATTCTTAGTATAAACAGCCAAGGTAACAGGATCAGATTGAACTTCGTTATCTGTAATTAGGGTATGAATAAACTTACTTTGAGCACAACCTGATAGATAAGCTGCAATTAAAGCAAATAAGGCAAATAGGATGACTGATATAATTGATGGGTCATATACAGCATAACCAAAAGAAATGAAGGCTGCAATTAAGCTAAAGAAATAGCCAGAATTCATTGATGAGCCTGATAGCTTATTGCCGGCGCCTACATTCTTATAAATGGCAGTTGCATTAGCAATTTCATCATCAGTTGCACGAGTACGAACAGATTCATAACCTATGATCTTGCCATTGTCAGTAATTGGAACCATAAAAGCATTAACCCAGTAGAAGGAACCATCCTTAGCACGGTTTTTAACAACGCCCATAAATGGCTTTCCGCTTTTTAGAGTATTCCACATTAGCTTGAATACAGCAGAAGGCATATCAGGATGACGGATAATATTATGAGGTTGGCCGATTAACTCTTCACGAGTGAAGCCACACATCTGAACAAAAGTATCATTAACATCTACAATGACGCCATGTGCGTCAGTTACAGAGATGATCTTAGCTCCAGGAGAATCAGGAAACTTGATCTCCTTGTCAATTACAGGTTGATTATTTCTCATGTTTCATAGCTCAAATGAATTGTGATAATTGTTATAAGTATTTCTGCTAATTATGCAAGTTCTACTTGCAATGTACATCTATATTTGATTTATTACAATATAATTGTTATGAATACTCAAATTTAATTCTAAGCTAAATATTGTTCGGTTTTATAAGTAGATTTATTTCACAAAAAAAACTATATAAATGCGCTATAAAAAGATTCTTCTTTTATTCATATGATGTTTTGCTTATAAAAAGATAAATCACAAAATATCTTACAAATTTGTTCTAAACTTCAATATACCTCGTCATTAAATGGATAAAAAAAAGCAATGAAAAAAACAAAACTAGTACGTATTCTAAACATTGTTGGCTCCTCGCTTATTGCTATTGTTATTGCAGTTGTAATAATCATTGTTTGTACGCCTGTTACATTTGATGCTTCGACACCTGAAACTGTCAAAGAATCCGAGCAAAAATTAAAAAATTCACTAGAGAAAAGTCAGCAGGCTCACTTTATTAAAGCACTTACCTATCTAGAAAATGGCGGTAAGAAAAAAACAGATTTTGTAGAAAACGTTGAGGCTCAAGATGAAAGTTTTCAAGATGGTCTAAAGAGAATCAACGAAGATGCTATAAACAGATTAGATGGGTTATCTGCAGCTGAGATTTTAACCAAATACAAATTTCAGAAAAGAATTGATGATGCAGCGACCTTAAGAGAAAACAAAAAAGCTAAAGAATTGCTAGAGCAAATTGATACTTACGTTTTAATCAATGATTTTGCTAATGCTGAAGATTTATGCCAAACACTTATGCAAATTCCTTCTAAAAAATTAGTAGGACAGAAAAAACTATATGAAGTTTTAATAAAAGATGATTTATATGCAAAGAAAATTGAAGTTCATGAACAGAACCTAACACTACAAGAACAACTTAAAAAATATCAAAAAGAAGTTGCTGTCATAGATTTTCAGGCACAAAGAATAAACACCGCTAAAAAGGATAATCTGCCAGGAGTTCACTTTAATCTTAAAAACAATGGTAATAAGACCCTTAACTATGTTGAGGTAACAGTTTATTTTCTTAATAAATATGAAAAGCCATTTGATGAAGCTTCTTTTGTTTTAGTGGATTCAAGCTTAGGCTTTTCTTTTGAAAATGATATAGCAATTCCACTACGCGCTCATGATACTAAAAAGATGGGAGAAGGGAACTTCTTTGTTGTAAATAAACCATTAAAAGAATGGACGGGGCAA
Organism: uncultured Enterobacterales bacterium; assembly: GCA_964516675.1. GTDB lineage: Bacteria > Pseudomonadota > Gammaproteobacteria > Enterobacterales > Succinivibrionaceae > Succinivibrio. The sequence goes on from CAZEXR010000121.1 coordinate 5,800, forward strand.
GCGGTATATCATGTTACACAAGTAAAGTTTTCACAATAGAATAAGGGAATTAAAGCCTCGCATATGCGAGGCTATTTTAGTTTATTTTTTCTCTATTGCCTTTACAGAAGAAGCTGGTTCTTCTATTGAATTAGGCCAGTAGATAAATAAAGTTCTTATAAAGGTAGCTAGAGGAATTGAGAAAAAGACACCCCAGAATCCCCAAAGTCCACCAAAAATAAAGATGGCACATAGAATTGAGAAAGCATCTAAATTCATAGCTTTAGAGAAAAGCATAGGAGTTAGAACATTACTATCTAAAAGCTGAATGATAATGTAAATTGCGATAACCCAGGCAAAGGTTGCACCAAAACCAAATTGAAAAGCTGAAACTAAAAGAATAGGAACAGTAATAATTGCAGCGCCAACGTATGGAATAACTACAGACAAACCAACACCAAAGCCAAGCAAGAACGAGTAGTTTAGACCAAAAGCAAGAAATGCTCCGGTGTTAACAATAGTAATGATGAATACATGTAAAAGCTTGCCTCTAATATAACCTTCAATTTGAGAGTTAATCTTTGGCCAAAATTCGTGAATAATTACCTGATTATTTGGCAGGATATAAGTTCTCATGCGTCGTTGTAAATCATGCTTATTTGCCAGCATTAAGAATGTAAATATAGGCACAATGACCATATACACAAGCCATGACATTACGTTTACAACTGAAGGCATAATCTGATTTTTCAAAATGCTAGATGTATTTGAAAGAATTGCAGCTCGTGCTTTTACTACATAGTCTTTTATCTCTTCTTCAGAGAACATTGATGGAATAGGATCGGGCATGGATTTTACCAATTCAAAGCCACGTGCAGCTAAGGTTGTTTCAAAATCCTCGTCATTATCAAGAGCTGTAGAGGGCTCACTTAAATTCTGTAAATTTGAATAAAATTCATGTCCCTGCTGCACAATCTTAGGAGCAATAAACACCATAATGCCAACAGAAACACCTACAAATAGAAGCATTGTTAGGATAGAAGAAGTACGTCTTGTAAGTTTTAACTTATGAGTTCCAAAACGAACTGCCCAATCAAGGCAATAAGCAAGACACAGAGCAACAACTAGAGGTCCTACTAACCACATTAAGTAATATACAATTAAAAAAGCACCAACTAATACTAAAGCAAACTCTGTAGTACCTGGTGTTGAAAAATGACGTAAATACCAATTTTTGAATAATGAAATCATCAGCTTTGTTTTTCCTAATTAACTTAGCTCAATTATATGCAATTCAAAGCATTTTTTATTACAAATTCTAAAATTCTTAAAATTAGCTAATAATTAGCTAATCATTTTAAAATAGATTAAAAAATGAGGCTTCGTGCATATCTGTGGGTAGATGAAGCCTCAATAGCTACCCTTTAGA
>CAZEXR010000122.1:0-7158 GCA_964516675.1 uncultured Enterobacterales bacterium
TTTATTTATAAGGACTGTGGCGTTTTTTTTATTTGTTAAACTGTAAAAGACAGGTGACTAGAGGAGAAATCAAAGACATGTAAAACATCTTCAATAAAGCAGTAATAGCAATCCACGCCTACAAGCTCTTTCGCACTGCTACAGACATAAAAAAAGCCGTTCCATTTAACAGAACAGCCTTTTAGTTCAAGTCGTGAGTCTATTCTTTGCCAACTTTTATTTTTGAGTTTATAGATTGGTCTTTTGTTAAGAAAACTCATTTTAGTAAAAGATCTTTAATTGAAATTGGAATAGCAGCTTTAATAAATTCCCATGATAATTTCATAGTGTTATCTTCAGCCTTTTGTTTAATTTTATTCCAAAGTTTTTTATCTTGAAGAACATCTTTAAAGTCATATCCTTCCATTGTTAAACGAGGACAGTCAAAATCTAAGCTATAACCAACTCTGTTAAAGCTTACATCTACGCCGATGATATATCCACTATCAACAAGTAATTCTAAGTGTCTTAGATATGTTGTTTGTTCATCACTATCAGAAATAGTGTCAATCACATCTTAAAGTCTATCTAACTCTAAATCAGATAATACTTTAGCAATTATGTTCCAATCTCGTTTCATACTGCACCAGTTAAAAAACCGTGAATAATATAACAACCTTGAATAAAGAAAATAACCAAATTTACCATTATGTTTGATAAGATTGAATTTGGAAAATAGTTTTGATAAAAATCATGGCAAGTGACAACAAAATAAACATAGCCAACTAGCCAAACGAATATATATACAAATAAAAAAAACAAAAAAAGTCTTTTAAATGTTAATTTGCTTTTTATTGTAGATAAAAGAGATTGGTTCAAAGTTTTCTACCTTATGCAAGTTTGATTTTACGCAGAAGTCTTTTTATTTATTAAAAACTTAACCACATCATAATTTGATGCAAGCCATCACAGAAAAAAACAACTAAATTTACAAATATCTCAAAAAGACCTGTGGCAGGTGTTGGGCAATACCAATAACCAGTACTATAAAGATTATTAAAATAACCTATTATTGAAATCACAATATAGATTATAAAAAAATATTTAAATATCTTTCTAAGAATTACAGTTTTCATTTTTATCTTTTGTATATAAACGAGATTGAAGTAAAATCTTTAACCTTGTACAAATTTGATTTTACATAGAAATCACTTCCCTTAGTATAGTTTTTTTTAAAAGATTGAAATGATTCATTGGTTAATTTTTTTTCATCATTGTTAGTACAAAGCAGACTAAAAGAGAATAATTTGTTTTTCCAAGACCAATATCTATAATCTTGATCACCATCAAAATTAAATCTATCAAATACACCACAATAGAGTTCGGTTACTGTGATTTTATATTCGTTATCACTTATCTTTTCTATAGTCCCCTTTGGAAAGGCATATAGCATAAAAGAACCTAATGCAACATAAGCACCTTCAGCAGAATTAAAGTTATAACCAAAATCTGAATTCACTAATCTACTATTAACATAATTAGGCTTTGTGGTGTTATATGATGGTGTAAAATCAAATTCAGTTTGGTCTAATTTATCATCAAGCATTGAGAATAAATTTAGCTGACCATTATAATTTAGAGCGTTATTTTCTAAATCAACTTGATAAGTTTTTACGCTTAAAAAGTTATATAACCACTCATAATCAATCAGAAACGAACTAGAATTATCATTTAAACTTGAAGCTGAGCCACTTATCCATTTTTCAAACATCTGCTTAAGATATAACCAACCTTGAGCATCTGTAGCTTTATCTTCCGATATTCTTATATCATGCATATTCTGACAGATATCAGGTAAACTTAGGATTGTTCTATCTGGATGTTCTGCTGTATCTTCTGCTTTACTCCATAACACTGTTTTATCAACACTTGCCATGATACTATTACCGGTTAATTCACCGCCACCATTCCCAATAGTAACTTCTGTAGAACCTTCAGCAACAGTGCCTCCACAGGAAACAAGATCACCTATTCTACCGACTGCACGCTTATTTACAAATACATGAGGTGCGCCTGATGCGATTTTACCTATATGTGAAGAATGAACTGTACATCCATGTGATTCATAGCTATCTCCGACTCTTCCAACAGCTCTGCCATTGATAAAAACATTAGGAGATCCTTCAATTAACCTAACGGCAGGACAAGAATCATGTCCTGTATTTAAATCACCTACTCTTGTTACGGATGTCATTTAGTTAATCTCTAAATCAGAACTGCTAATAATGGTCTTTTGACCACCTTTTAAGAATAAAGTTCCTTTTGCTGTTATTGAAATATCAGCATTTGACGTTAATGTAATATTTCCAGAAGCTGTAACGGTTGCATCTTTACCAACTTCAGCAATCAAAGAATTAGTTGTTTTAACTGTAATTGGCGAATCAGCTCCGTTAATTTCAATTCCATCTCTTTTGAAGTAAATATGACGTTTTAAATCATCATAAATAGCAACCTCTCCAGACTTCATTTTAGTAATGCGATAACGTCTATCTGCTACATTGATAACAAAGCCTAAAGAACGAGTATCATCAAGAAAACCTACAAGGGCATCCGTTGATTTATCGCAGTGAGGTTCAGAGGTAAACCCATAGGGTTCAATATGTTCTAGGTTATCTCTAGGTTCGTAAGCTTGTAGTAAGACTTGTAATGTTCTTAACTTTTGCTCACCGTGACTAGCTGTAACGGTGCCTCGTACTAATCTTTCTTTATCACTCATTATTTATTCAACCAACTAAAATTAGAACTGCTATTACTTTTCTTCTTGCTTGATGTCTTTTTAGTAGAATCTGAAGAAGTGTCTTTAGTCTCAATATATCCATCTGGGGGAATTACATCGATAGTGGTTGTCATACCGCCGTCATTAGTTAGGTTATAAGTTACTTTGGTAATTAAGAATTTATCTGATTCAAATGTATTTATGTCTAAAAACTCATCAACTACATCTACAAGCTGATTTATTTTCCATAATTCACCATTTGATTGTCTCCAACCTTGAACAGTACAAGATATCTTATAAAACTGAGCATGATTATATTTAAAATCATGTTCTGACTGGTTAGAACAAGCGGAGTTATCACTCTGGCCTTTCGATTTAACTGTTAACAATCTAGTTCTTGTTATGAGTTCATCTGTTGAATCTGCGTGATAAGTTGAGACATTAGCCCCCATTTTAGTATCACTTCCAGAAGTTTGGCCTAGAGTTCTATAAAAACTAAAAATCTTAGTTCCATCAAAATTTGCAGATGCTTTTAATACGTTAGAGCCTAAGATTAGAGGGTCGTGAGTACTTGAATTTCCTTTTTTAGCAATCACCAAATTGCCATACTCATTACCATATAGGATTAGATCTTCATGTTTAACAAGTTTACGAATGGTAGCCAAAACAGTCTCTGTAGGTTCAGCGCCAAAGCTTATAGGCTTAGTTAAAGCAGGTACTTCACGGATAAGTTTAATGTTATACGGCTTAATTAACTGAGCGATAATAGTCTCTAGTGGTGTATTAGTCCAATGCACGGCCGAAACCGAAGGAGCATTTACAACTGTACCGTACTCGTTACAGTCTTTTGTTTCTGCCCATAGTCCGCTATCTGCAGTCCATTTAACATCAGGAAGCATTACAGTACATTCAATTAAATCACTTGTTTTACTGCGACCAGCTATAGCAGCAGTTACAGAAGTGGCATCATAACTTACAGGAGTTTGATCAATATATCCTGTTAAAATCACATCATAGCCGATTACCAATTGAACATGTTGCCCTACTTTAAACTTTTTAATTGAGCTTTTAGCATTGGGTATTTTGGCTGTTACCTGAACATTAAAAGCAGGACTAATTGTATTAAGTTCATTTGAAATTTGAGCGGATTCCCAAAAATCATAATACTCACCATCTACTAATAAAGAGACGTTATTTTTCATTATTTAATGCTCACTTTTAATGAATCAGTTGGTAAAAAAAGCGGATTAACAACGCTGTTACGTTGAGCTATTTCATTACCGCGAGAACTATCCTCATAACGGTCATAAGCTACTGCAATAGCTGGCTTGCTCTCAGATAAAGTGATATTTTCTGAACCAACACCGTTATCTGTCTTATTAGTTAACATCTGATAGACTGAACTATAAGCATTTGCAAGAGATTCATATAAATCAGAATCATCAGTACCATCTATTGACATCTCATTATCGATAGCTGTTAACAAACTATCTCTTATCTTTAGAAGCTCTTCATCGCTAGTTATTGATGTTTCTCCGTCTGAATTGATATCTTGATTAGATTTAATAAATGCTGAAGCACCTAAAGCATTTCCTAACATCACTAATCTAACAGCTTGTTTTACTTGATTTGTATTAGTATCAATAACGGTTTCTGAATTTGAAGGGGCAAAGTCTGAATTTAAAACGCAATCGGTTGATAGCTTAGTCGCGCTCTGCCAATTCATATCATTGGTTGCATAAGATGATAAAGCTAAAACAGATAACATATTATCTTTACAACTGTCAGAGTCACCTTTACACCAGTTGGAGATAAAACTATCTGCAGTTAATTGAATTTCTTGAGCTAAATTAAAAGCAGCAGAAAAAGGATTGTTAGCTAATCTATCGTAAACTTCATTGATTGAGTCTTGAATATCTGCAATACTGTCTTGTATCCCCTCAATATCAATAATACCTAAACATTTTTCATACATTTCATCTGCACAAGACAATACGCGCTGAAAGAAATTAGTTTTAGTGTTAGGGTTTGTAAGTTCTCCAGCTTCATAAAATTGTAAAGTAAATGAGCAGAACTTCTTTTGAGTATTCCATTCCAAACTAGGTGTATCAATTGGAATAACTTCAAGAGAGCCTAGCCAAGGGTGAATTAACTTACCAGGTAACTGTTCACCATCATTATTACAAGATTTTTCAATCTCTTTAATGAAGTTCTTAGCCCGCTTAATGTAATCAGCCCCTACAAAAAAACCACTTACATTTAATTTGCGAGTGGCTTTACCTAAATCTTCTATATATGGTTTATCTCGTTGTGGGTATTCATGAAGTACGGCCCTTCGACCGAAAGCTAAAGATGAATCAGCAACTTCAAATTGAACACCATTGTAAGATGCTCTTCTTAAAGATGTCATTAGGCTGATGCTCCTGTATCTGTATTAACTTTTAAATCATTACCGGTAGTCTTAGTTGATTCAACTGCTGCAGTTGTGTTGTTATCAGTCTTAAGAGATACAACGACCTCAGATTTGTTAGAAGAAGATAGAATTGAAGCGGTTTGAGCTACACCACCTATCATAGGGGCAGGACCACCACCTTCAAATAGAGATGAAGTTTGTTCTTTATCACTGTCAAACCAGCCTTTAGCCGAATCAATCCAGCCACCAACTTTATTTGAAGCTCTTTCAAAAGGAGCAAAAAATAAATTTTTAATTTCTCCCCAGAGATTACCAAACCATTCACCCAAATTGTCAAAAGATGATTTAATTAAAGTAGGTAAGTTACAGATAACATTCCAACTGTTTTGCAAATATCCTACATACCAAACAAAGATACTTTTAATTCCATCCAATACAGATTTAAAAAAATCACCTAAAGGGGCAAAGGTAACTTTTATACTTTCCCATAATTTAGAAAAGTATTCAGATATTCCATCCCAGTGCTTATAGATTTCATAAACTGCAAAAGCTAAAAGCCCCACTGCTGCAATGATCCCCACAACAATCCAGGTTATAGGATTAGCCCATAAAGCAGCGTTAAAAGCGATAAAGGTTTTAGTTAATGTACCAACGGTACTAATAATTGATGTTATTCCAGATAAGAAAGCTCCTTTTGAAACCACAGCCATTGCAGCCATTGATTTTGTTAGCACTGAAGTAGTTTTTGCAACAGAAACTAAAGCACTACAAGTAGAAACAAGAGAGACTATGAACTTTCCAGCAAAGACAGCACTAACAGCAATACATACTGTTTTAATTCCGCCTAAATAATTAAATAACTCAATGCAGTTCTTTATAAATGAAATAGTGCTACTAATTACTGTTTTAAAGTCTATTTCTTTTAATTGAACAGCTAAATCTTTAACTGCATCACCTATAGTTGTAGCAAGCCATTCACGATTAGTCGCAATCCATTCATTCATATCATCTAGCATTGGTTGCAAGATAGGTAACATCTTTTCACCAATGGCATTTTGAACACCTTGAACGGCGTAACGTGTTCTTGTCATGCTATCGCCAAATAATGTAGCGGCGGCAACTGCATCTTTACCCATTATGGCGCCAAAATGCTCAGCTTCTTTTCTTTGTTGATTTAAGCCTTCAGAGCCTTCAGCTAGAGTTTTTAATAAACCTTGTCCTGACTTCCCAAAGAATTGAGTGGCAATATAAGCCTTTTGGGTAGCGTTGGTTTGTCGTTTAATTGCATCGGCAACCTCTGGCATTAATTCAGCTGCAGTTTTCATTTTTCCATTGGTGTCTGTCATGCTGATGTTAAGATGTTTCATTACGCCTACAAGGTTCTTATTAGTGCCATTAGCCGCATTCGCGATGTTCTTATTCATCATCATGATAGCGCCGTCCATCTCTGAAGCAGATGAACCACTCTGTTCGGCTTCATAACGGAAAGCTTGAAGTGCATCAGATGCTATTTGTAAATTACGACTTGCATCATCTACTGAACCACCGTAACTTACCATTGAACTAACAGCATTTTTTACAATGCCACCCGCCATAGCTAAACCGCCAGCCATTGGAGCAAATGAAATAGCGCCTAGATTTTTTAAGTTACTACCAAGCCCTTTTACTTGTTTTGCAAAAGATCTAAAGTTTTGTCTGATTTTTTTAAGCTCAGGACTAACTTGATCTTTTGCAGAAACAATGACTTTGTTTTGAACTGTTTTACCTGCCATTTTTATGCTCCAATTCATCACTTATTCTTGCTGTTTGGCGAGATAATTCAGCAATTTCTATTAGTGATTGTTTTTTTAATTCAAGTGGGTTTAGTTTCCAGCTAAAAGCAAGATCATAAATAAATTCTAAGACTGACTCAGAAGAGCGATAGCCTGCTCTTTGCCACCCGTAAAAAAACCAATTAAAGGCTCTTCGTGCATATCTGTGGGTAAAATTT
>CAZEXR010000123.1:0-7068 GCA_964516675.1 uncultured Enterobacterales bacterium
GTATAACGTAAAATAAAATATAATGCTTGATTTTTATAGTCTTTTGATAGCAAATGAATAACTTCTTTTCTCGAGATTTCTCTTAAGTCTTTCATACTTTTCACATGTAACCTTCATCACACAAATTTTTCGCTACAAATTTGATGTAAAAAAATTTTAGATTTAACAAAATTAGGCTAATTTGCCTTTTGATAGAGTAAATTTCAAGATAATTGTATGTAAATTAAAAACTTTGTTTATCGTTTCCATACAATTGTATAAAATATGTGTAATACCTTTTTCTACTCTATGTAGGATAATTAGAAGTTATTTTAAAAGCATGTTTATGCGACCGCTTTCACAAATAACTGTGGACTGCATAACTATAAATTAAAAAAATTCTTCACAATCTGAAGGACTAATTAAAGATGTCATTATTCAAAACTAAAAATCTAATACCATGCACATTTGCTGCAGCTGTATTAACACTAACAGCTTGTGGTGAAGCGCCTCAACAGCAACATGGTGCTATGCCAGTTGATGTAACAGTTGTTACCACAATGGATGTTCCTGTTGTATCTCACTTAACAGGTAGAGCTAACTCAACTCGTAAGGCTGAAGTAAGACCACAGGTATCTGGTATTTTACAAAAGCGCTTATTTGTTGAAGGTTCAACTGTACAAAAAGGCGACCAGTTATATCAGATCGATCCTTCAGTTTATCAGGCTAATGTAAAGAGTGCAGAAGCATCTTTAGCAAGTGCTAAAGCAAACCTACATTCAACTCAATTAAGAGCTCAACGTTATGCAAGCTTATTAGCTCAAAAAGCTGTAAGTAAACAGGATTACGATGATGCACAGGCAAGCTATTTAACAGCAAGTGCAAATGTAAAAGCAGCTGAAGCTTCTCTTGCAACAGCAAACATCAACTTAGCTTACACTAAGGTTTATGCTCCAATCACAGGTACCATCAGCCGTTCAAATGTTACAGAAGGTGCTTTAGTATCTGTAGGTCAGCAGTCAGAATTAACCACCATTCAGCAGCTAGACCCAATCTATGTTGACTTAGGTCAGACAGCTGAAGAGCACTTAGCGCTACGTAAGAATTTATCTGATGGTAAATTAGCTAACAATGGTAAGGCATCTGTTGATATTTTCTACTCAGATGGTTCTAAGTACCCTTATCCAGGTACCGTTGAATTTACTGAAGTATCAGTAGATGAGACTACAGGCATGGTTAACTTACGTGCTTTAGTTCCAAATCCTGATCATGTAATTTTACCTGGTATCTTCCTACGCGGTGATATCAATCAAGGTATTCTTCCTAAGGCTTTAGTAGTTGAAGCAAACGGCGTTCAACGTGAAGCTAACGGCGTTACCTACGCTTACATCATTGATGATAAGGGTACTGTTGCTCGCACAAACATTACTCTAGGCACATCATCTGATAAATATTATGTTGTAAACAGTGGCCTAAAGATTGGTGACAAGGTTATTACAAGTAACTTCCAGAAGATTCGTCCTGGCGTTCCTGTAACTCCAATTATGCCTGGTCAAGACCAGAAACCACAACAACAAGATAAGCAGTAACGAGGAATAAAAACTCATGGCTCGTTTTTTTATCAACCGCCCTATTTTTGCATGGGTGATTGCAATCTGCATCATGCTAGCAGGCTTGTTTGCAGTGAAAACATTGCCTGTTTCACAGTACCCTACAATTGCGCCACCTTCAGTATCAATTAGTTCAAACTACCCTGGTGCTGACGCTGCAACTGTAGAACGTTCTGTAACACAGATTATTGAACAGAACATGACTGGTCTTGATGGCTTCATGTACATGAACTCTCAGTCAGATTCTTTTGGTAACTCAAGAATTGTCATTACCTTCCAGCCAGGAACCAATGCTGATATAGCACAGGTTCAGGTTCAGAACAAGATGCAGCAGACACAGTCACAGCTACCATCTATTGTTCAGCAAAACGGTATTGACGTATCAAAGTCTACTGATGCTTTCTTATTAGTTGTGTCTTTAGTTGCAACTGATAATGATCACAATGACACTGATATTTCTGATTACCTAGAATCAAACCTAAAGGAGCCTTTAGCTCGTGTTGATGGTGTAGGTTCTCTTGAAGTGTTCGGTTCTAAATATGCACTTCGTGTTTGGTTAGATCCTAAAAAGTTAAGCAACTTTAACTTATCATCATCAGAAGTTTCTGCAGCAATTAAAGCTCAGAATGCTCAGGTTACCTATGGTTCATTAGGTGGTACACCTGCTGTTCCTGGTACTTTATATGCTTATACTATTACTGGTCAGAAGCGTTTAGAGAACGTAGAACAGTTCCAAAATATTCTTCTACGCGTAAATCAAGACGGTACTAAGGTACTTCTAAAGGATGTTGCACGTGTTGAACTAGGATCTGAGAGCTACAATGCTCACGGTTCATATAATGGAAGACCTTGTTCTGGTCTAGCTATTCGTCTTGCATCAGGTGCTAACGCTCTTGAAACAGCTGAAAAAGTAAAAGCTGTTGTAAATGCTCACGCAGAATACTTCCCAAATTGGGTAGAACTAAAATACCCATACGATACAACTGAGTTTATTAACGTTTCAATCAATGAAGTGTTCCACACCATGTTTGAAGCTATTTTCTTAGTTATCATCATTATGTACTTATTCTTACAGAACATCAGAGCTACATTGATCCCATCAATTACAGTTCCTGTAGTTTTATTAGGTACATTTGCAATCATGCAGGCATTAGGATTCTCTATCAACACTCTAACCATGTTTGGTCTAGTACTGGCAATTGGTCTGTTAGTTGATGATGCCATCGTGGTTGTAGAAAATGTTGAACGTATTCTAAAAGAAGAACCAGAACTTACCCCAAAACAAGCTACTGTAAAATCAATGGATGAAATTACAGGTGCTCTAATTGGTATTGCTCTAGTTCTATCAGCTGTGTTCGTGCCAATGGCATTCTTTGGTGGTTCTACAGGTGTTATTTACAGACAGTTCTCTATTACTATTGTTTCATCAATGGTTCTATCTGTATTTATCGCTATCGTGCTAACACCAGCTCTTTGCGCAACCTTACTAAAACCAGTTGGAGAAGAAGACAAACCAAAAGGAATTTTAAGTAAGATTGTAAGCAAGGTGGCAATTGTATTTACTCCAGTTGAAAAAGTTATTTTCTATTGGAATAGATTCTTTGCATACATTTCAAATAAGTATCAAGAACACGTTAAAGTTATTGTAAAGCGTATTGGTCGCTACTTAATGTACTATGTTGCAATTTGTGTTGCATTAGTATTTGGCTTTACACGTATTCCTACTGCATTCTTACCATCTGAAGATCAGGGTGTTCTATTAACTATGGTTTCACTTCCAGCTGGCTCAACTATTGAGAAAACTGAAGGTGTTTTAGGCCAAGTTTTAGGCTACTTTATGACAGCTGAAAAGGAAAACGTAGAAAGTATTCTTTTAGTTTCTGGTTTCTCCTTCTCAGGTCAAGGTCAGACAGCTGGTATGGGCTTTATTAAGTTAAAGGATTGGTCATTACGTAAATCTTATGAACAGCATCCAGATATTATCTCTGCTCGTTCTCAGATGCCCCTTTTAGGTGGTATTCGTGATGGTTTAGCTTTTGCTTTTAATATTCCTGCAATTCCAGAATTAGGTACTGCAAACGGCTTCGACGTATTCTTAGTTGATGAAGGTTCTAGCGGACATGCAGCCTTAACTGAAGTTCGTAACAAATATATCTATGCTGCATCCCAATCACCAATCTTACAACAGGTTCGTGCAAATGGTATGGATGATACTCCTCAATTAAATCTAAACATTGACTATGAAAAAGCAATGTCTTTAGGTTTATCACCTGATAATATCAATACCACATTCTCCACAGCATGGGGTTCATCATATGTTGATAACTTCATGGATAGAAACCGTGTTAAAAAGGTTTATATCCAGGGTGAAGCTAAAGACCGTATGACAGAAGCTGATCTTGCAAAGTGGTATGTGAAGTCAAATACAGGAAACATGGTTCCATTCAGTGCCTTTGTTACCATGGAGTGGACTTATGGTTCACCACGTCTAGAACGTTTCAACGGTCTTGGCGCTATGGAAATTCAAGGTGCTGCAATTCCAGGTATTTCATCAGGTCAGGCTATGGCTGAAATGGAAAGAATTGCTAAGGAAGTATTACCTCCTGGATATGGTATTTCATGGTATGGTGTTTCATATCAAGAAAAACTATCTGGTGCTCAAGGTCCAATGCTTTACTTAGTTTCATTACTAGTTGTGTTCTTGTCACTAGCTGCTTTATATGAAAGTTGGTCAATTCCATTTGCTGTTATGCTTGTGGTTCCTCTAGGTATTATTGGTGCAATTGGTGCAGCAATTCTTACCCAGTATATTCCATTTATGACATCTCTAACAAACGACGTTTACTTCCAAGTAGGTCTGTTAACCACTGTAGGTCTTGCATCTAAAAACGCTATTTTGATTGTAGAGTTTGCTAAAGACTTGTATGACAGAGGTGAAAGACTAACTGAAGCTGTAATCCATGCAGCAAGACTTCGTTTCCGTCCTATTATGATGACTTCAATGGCATTCATTCTAGGTGTTACTCCTCTTGCAATCTCATCAGGTGCTGGTGCTGCAGGTCGTAACGAAATCGGTATTTGTGTTATCGGTGGTATGTTAACAGCTACTGTTCTTGCAATTTTCTATGTTCCAGTATTCTTCGTACTTGTAATGAGATACTTTACAAAATACGTTCCTGCTGATGTAAAACATGAAATTGCTGAGAAACGTAATACAAAAGTTGAAGAAGAAATTAAGGAAATAGATAAAGACATTAAAATCTAATCTTTAATCTACATCTAAAAGAAGAGGCTGTTACTTTTAAAGGTAACAGCCTCTTTTTATATGGATTAAACTCTTAGATGTTTGTAGCTACTGTCAATAAATCTTTATTGATATCATCCATAAATGGAGCCATTGCAAATGGTCCTTTTACAAGGCAATCTGCCATTAACTCTCTATCATTAGTGTCATCTGATGCAGTAAATACAGAAGGTAAAAGCATACCAATTTCTTGAACATATAGAGCATCTATTAAATATGATTTTGGTAAATGTTGTCTTGTTCTTCTAATGGCTTGAGCTAATTCCATTGCACTTTCTTTTGTTAGTCCTGTATGTCTATCATCCATACACTCAACCATTTTGTTCTTTCTCAAAGCAATTACGTAATACTGCGCTGAGTTAATAACAACATGATTTAAAGTAATTTGACTAATCAAAGAAGATGACATCAATGCTTCAGCCCATAACTTGTTCATAAAAAGAAGATAGCTGTCAGTAGTTGTGTCAAATAACTGGAAGTGATCTTTGATAATGAGAGGAGCTGTTACAAGAGCCCTTGTTTGAGAGCCAAACATAAAGTCATCTACAGTCTCTCCATTTTCAAAGATTGGTGCATTGTTATTTACTGTTAAAGAATGCTTTTTTAAATAGTTTTTAAAGTAAGCATATGAAACTGTATCATTTAAACCGTCAGGAGCCTTTAGGTTTTCTGGATCATTAGGTCCTCGCATAATATTTTCAAACAAAGCTCTATCTGAAACAGCACCTACTAAAGAATAAGTAGGAAGAATAATAGAATGAGATTCGATATAAATGCCATCACGCAAATTTGATTCTAAATCTAGCTGACGTAAATGAGAAAATGCAGATAAAAGAGCATGTGCAGTTCTTACAGAACCATTTGCTCTTACATTTGTTAGACGAGAAATCTTCTGATTAGTTGGAGAGAAAAGTAAATAAATATCCTTTCCCTTAACCTCTACCCAGTCAAGATCGTTTTCAGATAGCAAATGAGATTGTGTCCACTTAGTAAATAACTCTTCTACTACTGCAAGAATATAGAATTTTCCGTCTTCACTAATATAAAGTTGCCATTTATCTGTTTCATCTTCCTTTTCGCTGATTGTTATCCCACAAGGTAACTTGTATGGATTAGGAAAATAGGATGTTTTGTCTTCATCTGATATTACAAAACGGGTTTCATCAACAATATAATCGCTCATATATACTCTCTTTAAATTACTGCAATGATTGTAGAAAAATAAAACTTCTTTTTCTAGTTAAATATTATGAATTAGACGCAAAAGAGAAAAATGCTCATATATGAGAAATTTAAATAAAGTTACGTGACTTCAATGAGATAATCAAAACATTTTATTGATATGAACTAGATTTTAAGAAAATCTTTCAATAAACATGATAAAGGTTAGCAACTTTAATGTAAAAATATTTTTTCTCAAATATAATGCACTCAGTTTAGTTATTTTATGTGGTATTTTTTTATGAAAGAAGTTGCTCTCTTTTATGGTACATATACAGGTGTAACTGGTGAAGTTGCACAAAAGATTGTTAATGAATTAGGTGCAGATAAAGTCGATCTCTTTAATATTTCAAAAGATGGCGACAAGATGGTTGATTATAATAAGTTAATCATCGGAACCTCAACCTGGTCTATTGGTGAATTACAAGAAGATTGGAATGATTTCATGCCAAAACTTCAGAAAATGGATTTCACAGGTAAGACTGTAGCTCTATTTGGCACAGGCGACCAGACAGGATACCCTGATACATTCCTTGATGGTATGGGTATGCTTTATGAAACATTCCAATACCGTGGAGCTACTTTTGTAGGCTTTTGGCCAACTGTAGGTTATGACTTTACAAGTCCTCTTCCTTTACTAGATCATGACCACTTTGTAGGATTAGCAATTGATGAAGATAATCAGCCAGAACTTACAGACGAAAGAATCAAAGAATGGTGTAAAGAGTTAAAACCTCAATTAGGTCTATAACGAAACAAAAAATATTTTTTTGGATCATTTTGACAAAGAATGATTTATAAATGGGAAAACGCCTATTAGCATTTGCAAAATAGGCGTTTTTTTTATATTCTGCACCAGTTTAATGCAATTTATAAAAAGACAACATAGAGCTTTAATTATTGCAAAAAACACCATAAAAACAATGTAAATGGCTTGTAAATCCTTTTTTATAT
>CAZEXR010000124.1:0-7044 GCA_964516675.1 uncultured Enterobacterales bacterium
AAACCTCTATTTTTGTTTAATATTTTTTATAAATGAACGTTAACAGTTTAATGAAACATTTAGTTCATTTAATAAAAAGAAGAATGAATAATCTTTGTGAATATGGCTATTGTAATAAGTCATTTTTATGAACCAATCCAAATCATAAAATGAAGGGGCATCTATGTCATTTTTAAATAACATGTCTATTGTAAAAAAATTCGTTGCAGTAATGCTTATGAGCTTTGTCTTGTTAGCTATTGTTGCTTCATCTACTCTTTATAAAGCATCTTTAGCTGATGCTTCAAGTACAAAAGTGGTTAATCAAATCCTACCATCTATCCAAGCCCTAGGAGATGTCAAAGGTGTATTTAAAGAGTCAAGAATTGCTGCAATTAAATACCCTACAGCTTCAATGGATGAAATAAAAGTACTTCAACAAAATTATGAGACTCATAAAAAGGACATGAAAGAAAACCTAGATGTCCTAAAAGGAACTTTAAACCAGAAAAATTTAAATACCTTATGGTCTATTGTTGAAGAATATGATGCAATTGCAAATGGTGAAGTTTTAGAGGCTTGCAGATATTTAAAAACTTCTCTTGCAACAAAAATCATTGCTCAAAAACTTGTTCCTTTAGGTCAGAAATTTGATGCTGAAATCAATAAGCTTCAAAAAGAATTAACAGATCTTTCTTTACAGACTGAAGAAGAACTAAAAGATGATGTTAGTCCAACCTCTACCATTGCAGTTATTATTTTAGTTGTTATCCTAAACTTCCTATCTTTCAGAGCTATTACAAATTCAATTACAACAAGAGTTACAAAGCTTGCTGATTCATCATCAAAGATTGCTCAAGGAAAACTAAAAGACAGAATTGAGTATATGGGTACAGATGAACTAGGCTCTTTAGGTAAAGACATGAATAAATTGATTGATAATTTACACTCAATCATTAAAACCATGAAATCTGACTCTGAAGATCTAAAATCATCTTCTGTTGATATGACTAATACATCACAAGGCATTCAATACAAATCAGATAATGTTCTTGAAAAGTTAATTACTATTTCATCTGCCGCTGAGGAAATGGTTGCAACCTCACAAGAAATTTCATCAAACTGTTCACAGGCTGCAGGCTCTTCTGAAGAAACTAAGTCTCTTGTAGTTCAAGGCATGGATGTTGTAGTTAATACTGTAAATGATATTAAGATGCATTCAGAAAAAACTAAACATGATGCACAGTTAATTCTTGATTTAGGAGCTAAAACTCAAGAGATTAACTCAATTATTGCTACTATTCAGGACATTGCAAGTCAGACCAATCTATTAGCATTAAATGCAGCTATTGAAGCAGCACGTGCAGGCGAACATGGTAAGGGATTTGCTGTTGTAGCAGATGAAGTTAGAGCTCTTGCTGTAAGAACTGCAGAAGCTACAAAAGAAATCTCAACAATGATTAACAATGTTAAAGATGATGTTCAAAAGGCAAATGACTCTATTATTGATACTGTTTCAAAGATGGATGTTATTGCTGTAAATGCAGGCGAATTACAAAATACTCTTGATGTAATTACTGATAAAGTAGGCGATGTAAATATGCAGATTACTCAGATTGCTACTGCAACAGAACAACAGACTGGTACATCTAAGGAAATGTCTACAAACCTACAAGATATTAAGGAATTAACCAAAGAAATGTCTGACGCTGCAAACCATGCAGAGGAAGCTACAGATAACTTTAATAAGCTAGCTCATCAGATGGAAAACACAGTAAATAAGTTTGAAGTTTAATTAAATAACTTAAACAATACTAGGAAGAACCTTAAAAAAGTTCTTCCTTTTTTTTGCTTTTTGACTGAACTTATCTAAAATGAACGAGTCAAATAATAGTTATGACAACGATAACACTAAGTAAAAGATAAACAACTAATAATAACAAATAATAAGGATCATTAACTGATGGCTAACAACTCTCCAAAGTCAGTATTTGGAATTAAGTCTGTTCTAATTTTCTTTTTAATTTCCATTCTTATATTTACACTATTCCGTGCTGGATTAGTTTTTTGGAAATTTCCTGACTGTAAAGACAATCTTTTTGATATCTTTTTATATGGACTTCGTTACGATATCTCTATAAATTGCACGATGTTCTCTCCTGCGTTCTTATACTGTATTTTCAAAAATTACTTCTGTAAAAATCAAAGTCATTTACTAAACCTTATTGAGCGTTTCTATCTAGCATTAGTTGTAACAGTACAATTCTGTGTTGAATTATCAACACCTGCATTCATTCTTGAATACGGTGTAAGACCAAATCATCTTTATGTTGAATACTTAATCTATCCTAAAGAGGTTTTATCAACTTTAGCTAATGGACATTTTCTTGAGAGCATTCTTTGCTTAGCTTTATCAGGACTGATGTTTTTCTCTCTACTTAAAATTTCAAAAAGATTCTACTCAAATCAAAATTATGTAAGTAAATTAAAAAACACAATTGTTTTAATTTTGACATTAGTACTTATCCCATTAGGTATCCGTGGTACTCTATCACACAAGCCTTTAAACCCATCTAATGCAAGTTTCAGTCAGTCTCCATTAGTAAATACAATCCCTACAAACTCAAGCTTTAGCGTCTTCTTTGCATTGCGTCACCTAGGAGATGATTCTGTCAAATCCTCAGAGATTTATGCTTTTGACACTATCAATAATGTTCTCAATAATTTAAATGATTTCTCTCAAAGAGAATTGCCTTCTGTAATAGATGAAACTTGCCCAATCAATCAGGTAATTACCCCTGCAATTACCACACAAAAGAAAAGAAATGTTGTAGTTATTCTTGAGGAGAGCTTAGGAGCTCGTTATGTACAATCACTAGGTGGCAATCCAATTACACCAAATCTTGAGAAATTAAAAGAACAAGGTTGGTGGTTTGAACGTTTGTATGCAACAGGCCATCGCTCAGTAAGAGGAATTGAAGCTGTTACAGCTAGTTATCCTCCTAGCCCTCTAGCTAGTCAGGTAAAACTTGACCATAGCGAAACAATGACCACAATGGCTGCAATTTATAAAGCATTAGGTTATAACACAAGCTTTATTTACGGTGGTGAAAGTCATTTTGATAATATGAGAAGTTACTTTTTAAATAATGGTGTTGAAGAAGTAACTGAACAGAAAGATTATGATGATCCGAAATTTGTAGCATCTTGGGGTGTATCTGATGAAGACTTGTTTGCAAGAGCAAACCAGAATTTCATCAAAATGGATAAGGAAAATACTCCATTCTGCTCTTTAGTGTTCTCAAGCTCCTTCCACGATCCTTTCGATATTCCTGAAGGAAAAGTTGATATCAACGGAGTAAAAACAAACGATCCTAAGAGACTTACAGCTGCTAAGTATGCTGATTATGCTTTGGGTAAATTCTTTGAAATGGCACAAAAAGAAGATTACTACAAGAATACAGTTTTCTTAATTATTGCAGATCATGATTCAAGAGTTCGTGGTATTGATGCATTCCCATTTACTAACTACTCAATTCCAGCTCTTATAATCAGCCCAGATATGGCGCCTAAAGTTGATAAACGAGTTGTAAGCCAAATTGATATGCTTCCAACACTTCTTTCTTTAACAGGTGTTTCAGGACAATTCCCTCTTATTGGACAGGATTTAACTAAGGATAATATCAAAGAACGTGCATTAGTATCTTACAATGAAATCTTCGGTTCATTTAAAGATAACAAGCTAGTTCTTCTAGCACCTGGTGCTGGGGTTGAATACCAAATAGAACAACACAATAAACTAGGTTCGAATTTACAAGCCCGTGATTACTCAAAAGAGATAAGCTATCTAAACCTAGGTCTAACCATATATGAGAACAATTTAAATCGTTTCTCTTGTGTTAAGAATTTAAAACAAAACTAATAAGTTAGTTGATTATATTAGATATAAATGGACACTAGAACTTAAGGTAAAGTGTCCATTTTTTTATACTAAAGGACCACCAACTGTAACCCACTTAACCATTTTATTAGTTAAGTACATTCCATCCCAAGGAGAGTCAAAGTTAAGCATTTTTCCACATACAGGAAATCTTAATGAGCCTTTATTTGAAGCTTTCAAAACAAAATCCATTTTTGCATAAGATTCAGCTGATAAGCCAATAGTTTGGATATCATCAGTTATATGAGTCAAACAATCATCTAACTTATCGATAGCATGAACAAAAACTACTCTTGAGTAAACAGGCTTGCAAAGCTTATTTTCTTCGTCATAAAGTACAGTACAAGATGTGTCATTATCACCTAATACGATTCCTTTGAAATCATATATTCCGCGTATTGAATGAATAGCTGCAATTTGTTCTGCAGAAGTTGGCCCCTTTGGAATTTGCATTAAAGCCTTGTTCATTGCAACATACAATTGTTTAGTAAAGTCAAAAGGAGAAATATTTCCACCTTTTTGAACAAAAACATTATGAGTTGAAGCACAACCAGTTTGGTCAAATACACTTGCATCAACGGCAACTTTTCTTGCAATTTTTTTTGCTGAGTGTTCGTCTGTTAAACTATCTTTTGAAATAACAGAAAAACTAATCTTTGGCCCCATTATGATATCTTCACAATCATATTTTTTTGAATAATTAGTAACAGAGGATATAGCTTCTGCTCCGCCCCATGCTATTCTAATATCAGAGTTTAAAGACATCATTTGACCTAAATCATCTTCTGAATGATTAAAATAAACAACAGCTATCGTTTTTAACAAGTCATTGCCAAAGATTTTGTATCCACCTTTAGTTTCAAATGATAAATTTTCGAAAGCTCTTAATAAGGAACTAAATACACCATTATCCCTTGAAGAAACTTTTAGTATATTTACATTCTTTGTCAGAATACTTTGAATCAAAACAAACATTCCTAATACTTGGACATTACCGGCTAACCAATGGCAGGCAAGACCTTTAGATATCGCTTTTCTTAATTGAACCGAATTACCACTTGAAATAGGAATAAAGGCATCAATATGAAGTCTATTTCCTTGCAACCCCTCTGTCATTATTGAATTCAAATGTTCAGCTCTACACCAGTTAGATAAAAATCCTAAACCGTTTGACTTTAAATTAGGCATATCTAAACTTAAATCATTTGTCCATTTTTTTGCGGCCTTATCAATAAGACCAATCAAAGCATCTATTGGCTGAGCTCTTAACCAATCAATTTTATCTCTTACACTAGATATTAACGATAAAAGTTTGTCTTTTGAATTTAGGCTTGATTCTATTAACTCTTTTTCAAGGAAATATTCAATTTTAAAAGAGCTACCGTTACTTTGAAGATTTAAGCTTGTTTTACTATTATGAGAAAAAGTAAGCTTATTAGATAGAATATCTCCACAACCACGAATTTCAGCTTTTTTTAATCTACCTAGTACTTTAAATCTTGTACCAGATCTATTACAGCTATTAACAGAATTCTCGATCACTCCTATATCATCGGTTAGAACAACATTTCCTGGATATGAATGAGGAATTGGCGAAACAAATTCTAATAAACCAGGAACACCTGGAGGTAAAACTTCTTTTGTTTCTATATCTCTTACTATTACATCAGAATAGGTTGGAGCATGCTTGAAACCACAGCAACAAGAAGGATAATTAAGCCCCATCTGCTCTGTAAATCCATAAATATCAATGACATCTGACGCTTCAATTCCAAATAACTTAGAAACCGTTAAATTAAATATCGATTCATCAATTTTCTCATCTTCAAGCTTTTTCCAACCACCTATATGGATAATTTTAGAACCTTTTGGAAGCTTAAAAGATACTCCTTTTTCTATTAGAGGTTTTACAACCTCAGAATAAAGAATATAAGTAAATCCAAAGACTATTGCAGGTTTAGACTCATCTAACTCCTCAATGTATCTCTTAATACCATCAACATCAAAATAGTATTTATTTTCAGAATTTATCTTTAAAAAATACTCTACCTTTGAGGCAAATTTTAGATAGCCACTTACAGCGGCAAATCTTGCACCTAGAATATTTTTAAAACCACTAGTTGGATCAACATCCATAATTAAAAATGGACTACGTTCATTACCAATAAAGTTACTTACAACTCTCACCATCGCCTTTGATTGTCTTTTAGTTGTTATTTTGTCGACTAAAATACTGCTTGGTACGCCTGATGTTGCAGAAGATTGCAATGTAAATTTTATTGTATCAGAAGGAACAGATGCTAATTCTTTTCCTAAAGCTTTAAAAACACTTACATGTATAGGGGGAATATCTTTAATCTCTCCATTAAAATGGTGTGGATTAAAGTTTTTAATTTGACAGAATTTCTGATATTTATCATTATTATCATAATGAAAACAAAGTTCTTCTAATAATGATTCATAAAATAGGCTTCCAATCCCCTTATCTATTTTTTCATATGAGGGGATATCAACTAGAGTTTCTGTTTTATAATCCATTCTTTAACTCCAAGAAGATCTCAGAAATAAACTCTTTAGTAATAGAGATCTCACTCTCACTACCTGAAATATCTTCAATAACATTGGTTATAAATTGTTCATCATCTATTAACTTAGATAAAACATCAATTAGTTGTATTTTTCTATTTTGTAATTCTGCCTTGCTAGATAACTCTTTTATAAAAGTAATTAAATGTTCAGTAGATAAAAGACCTGCAAAATCACACAAAGAATCAATTTTGCTTTTAATATTTTCTTTTGTTTTATACAGAGATAAAACAGAAGGTAGAATAATTGAAATAGCTTCACTATGAGAAAACCCATATTCTGATAGTTGATGCGACAAAGAATGGACAACGCCAACAATGCAATGATTTTGAACAATTCCTCCTAAATATCCAGCATATTGCAATCTTTCAAAACTTAAATACTTATAATCACTCTTGCTTAATTCATGAAAAAAAATAGATAAGGATTTTTCTGCTAAAATTTCTGCTAATTCGTTTTTTCTTTTAGACAGATACCATTCTATTACATGACAAATAGCATCAAGTCTTGACTTAACAAAATCAACAGCATTCAGAGAG
>CAZEXR010000125.1:0-7032 GCA_964516675.1 uncultured Enterobacterales bacterium
AACTACGATGATGCTGTCATACCAGAAAAGTCTAGCAATCAATCAGAAGGGCAAAATACCCCCTCCACAGACGATAAAACTGTTCACAAGGATAAAAGTACTAAAAAGTCAAAAGAATATACCTATGAAGAGATTTCTCACGCTCCTTTTGATGTTAAAAATTCAAAAGGTGATTTAAATGGCTTTGATATGTCATCAGAAATTGACAGATACCTTCGTGAATCTGCTAAAACAGATGAACTCCCTGCTGTTATTGACGGAAGAGATCAATCAACTAACTACGATGTTTCCGGAGATGTAAAAGAAATTGAAAAAACCTTATCTAAATACAATGAAATGGATGCTCAAGAGCTTTTAAGAAAAAAACGTGGTAATAACAGATATATCTATCAAGAAGTTGAGAATCTTCAAGGGCAGATTAAAAAAGTGAGAAATGAGTATATCGAAAGAAGACAATTCGTTAAAGACGTGTATGAAAGAGAATACAGAGAAGCCGATGCTTATTATCGAAGCATCTTTACTATGAAAATCAACGAAGAAAGTAAGAAAGTTCGTCAACAGAAGGTTACTGACTCTATAAATGCTAAGTATCAGAAATATCAGAAAAAGATTGCAAAGTTAAATAAAGAAGAAAACATAAAAATAAAAGATCTTGTATCAAACATTAACTACTTAAAGGAAACGCTAAACTAATATGTTCGAGAATAATCTAACTTTATCAGCATTGAGTCCAGTTGTGGCTTATGATGATGATACAAAACTTTTCTTTTGCGATGATAAAACAGTAGGTTATAGTTTTATTTGCATTCCTGCTTGTGGTGGTGGAGAAGAATTACAACAGCAGTTACAATCTTTTTTAAGCTTAGAATTTGTTGAAGATACAACTATCTCTTTCATGTTGTACCGCAGTCCCGACATCGACAGCCAGTTAGATCAGATGATTTTATTAAGAAATGGATTCTATGATGAACTGTTATCACCAATGTTACAAGATAGATGTCAATTCTTGCGTGAACACACTGAAAAGCCGTTGATTACACGTAGGGACGGTGCAGTGTATGATTGTGGACGCATTGTCGATATAAAACTCTTTGTTACTGTAAAAATCCCAGTAAAAGACGGTTGTGCTCCAACCGATTCTGAAATGTCATTTATTAGTGAATTACAGAGACGAAGCTTTTCATCGCTTCGTGAATGTGGTTTTGCTCCTATTGAGATGAATGAAGCTCAATATCTTCGAGTTATGTCGACAATCTTCAATTGGGGTAAAGGTGCATCATGGAAAAATTCTATAATAAAACCTGATCCGTCTGCTCCTACATATGAACAGTTTTTTGATAGCGACACTGATTTGGACGCATCGGACAAAAAGGGAACATATATTTCCTTAGGCGAGAAGATGGGAAACTTTAAGAAAGGTGATGATTACGAGTGTTATATTCAAGTCTTATCACCTAAATCATTTCCAACTTCATTTTATTTTGGGGATGCAATTATGTATCCAGGCGATCCTTCAGGACGAGGACGTTCGACAAATATTTCTGGAAATTATGCTGTTGTATCAACCCTGCATTATGTAAATCACACAACTGTTTTCGATAAGATAAAAAGAAAGCGTAATTTAACATCGAAAGCGGCGTTTTCTCAAGTACTTTTAAAAGCTCGCCCTGAGCTTGCTGATGCTATCAGAGATTACGATGAGATTTATGATTCTGTCCAGAGCGGAGCTCATCTCGTAGAGGCATCTTTTGAAGTGATTTTATTCTCAAGGACACATCAGGAATTATTAGATACTTCGCAGGCAATGTGCCAATATTTCTCTGTATTGGGATTTAAACTGATGGTGGATAAGATGATTCAGCGAGAATTATTTACCAACTGCTTACCACTATCACTAGACAGAGATTTTATGTTTGGTATGGAATCGAAGAGGTACCAAACACTAACCAACGGCATTGCATCTGTTTTACTACCAATTTTTGCTGAATGGAAAGGAACTGGAACAGGACATGTGGCTTTAATTTCACGTACTGGACAACTGATGACCGTATCGTTGAACGATTCAGCGACAAATAATAATGCATTGATCGCTGCCGAGTCTGGTTCGGGTAAATCTTTCTACACCAACGAGTTGATGTCCATGTATATGTCAGAAGGTGCACGTGTCTGGATTATCGACATAGGTCGTTCATATTTAAAACTATGTAATATTTTACATGGCGACTTTATTTCTTTTGACCCCAATAACCTACCATGTATGAATCCATTCAAAATGGTTAGAGATATAAACGAAGAACATGATTCCGTAGTCGCTATTCTTTCTACTATGATTTCACCTAACGGTACTTTAGGTGAAACCCAAGAGTCCATCTTAGTACGAATCTTTGATGAACAGTGGACTCGCTACGGTAACAATTTAACTATTGACTTAATGGAACAGGCTTTATTTGAATATGCAACTGAATATAAAGATAAGCGTGTTGAAGATATGGCAATTCAAATCTACGAGTACACATCTAAAGGTCCATATGGAAACGTATTTAACGATGGTGAACCTGTAAATATGATGAATCGTTTAACTGTATTGGAGCTTGAAGAGTTATCTGCTTTCCCTGCTTTAAGAAGAATTATTCTTTTACAGTTAATTTTCCAAATTCAACAGGCAATTTACTTAAATCCTGACCGTTCTCAGCGAAAGTTAGTGATGATTGACGAAGCTTGGGATTTATTAAAAGAAGGTCAGACTTCTAAGTTTATGGAAGGCGCATATCGTAAATTTCGCAAGTATGGCGCTTCAGCAATTATTGCAACACAGGCTATCTCCGACTTATACAATTCAGCTGAAGGCAATGTAGGTCAAGCGATTGCGAATAACTCTGCTTTCTACTTCTTACTAGGTCAGAAGCCTGCAACTATCGAACAGGTTAAAGAGAAAAAACAGATGGACTTATCAGAAGGCGGTTTTGAACTGTTAAAAACTGTTAGAACGCAAAAAGGTGTTTTCTCTGAGATCTTTATTCAGTCGAATGCGGGGACTGGTATTGGACGTCTGATTGTGTCTGATTTTGAGAAACTTATGTTCTCAACCGATGCAAGAGATATTGAGCGAATAAATCAATATATTCGTCAAGGCGCTACTTACTCTGAGGCTATTAATCAAATCTTGGTAGACGATGACAAGGTTGATTATGAGGACTTAAAACGTTCTAAAAATATTCCTATTGGGCGTCTGTTAAGCAAAGATGAAATAAACTTCTATGCAAAGTTACGTCATAAGATTGTAACTAATGAGACTTTACTGAAAGTTAAGAACTCCTTATGGTCTCCTCTCCACAGACGTTTAGTTTATGAAGATGGCTCTAATGTAGTCAACCCTAAAGATAAGAGTTCAGTAGGAATTATTTATGAAACAAAACAGCAAACCAAAAATTCACTGATAACTCAGACTGAAGGTAGCGAAGCCCAGAGAAAGGAAAATACAGATTATGTTAATAAACTGAAGAGTAATCAGTTGAAGAAACAACAGGAGCAAAATCCTGAAACCCTAAACCCCGTTCACCAGAAAACAGACAAAAACTTTCCTGGTGGCGATAAACAGCTGTCACGTTAGGAGTTTACAGTGAAAATATTATTTTCTTTCTTAATTGCACTTAATGTTTTAATGGCTTACAGCGTCTATTCACTTATGTCCGCCGTTAATTCAGAACCCAAAACATATATTGTCGACTTAACTCAGTTGTTCGATATCACCAATTACGCTTCAAATGAAGAACTTAAAGCCGTTATAAACGAAGCTCAACTGTTAAGTGAGCATTTGACAAGGGACGGTAATGTTGTTCTTAAATCAACTTCTCTAATGGCAATTCCTAACGGCGATTCTTCTCGTGTAATTACCATTAAGGATATAAAAGAATCTTTGGCAAAGAAGAGTGCTGAAGAAAAAAGAAATTCCCAAAACTAGACTCATGGAGAAATATAATGAGTATTAAAGATAAACTAGCTCAAGCTAATAAAAGTAAAGTTGTACTTCACTGTTTTTACTTGGCATTTGCCGTAGTAGCGATTTACGGTTTTATGACTATCAACACTGAAATCTCTCTTAATAAAGCAAAGATTAACGCTTTGATGCAGTATCAGACAAAGTTAACTCATCAACTTATTGAGTCTGGTG
The DNA here is from genome assembly GCA_964516675.1 of uncultured Enterobacterales bacterium. Classification (GTDB taxonomy): domain Bacteria; phylum Pseudomonadota; class Gammaproteobacteria; order Enterobacterales; family Succinivibrionaceae; genus Succinivibrio. The sequence goes on from CAZEXR010000125.1 coordinate 4,172, forward strand.
TATTCGATAAGGACGCTGCTGAAAATCTAAAGAAATAAGAGCTTTATCTAAAATCAAATAGGGGGATCTAAAACTCCCCCTACTCGATTGCTAACTAGTTAAAGGTTTGACAAGCTGTATCCATTCGATTGAGGTTTGTCACCCTACAATCGATAAACGGATTTTTTCTCGTGAACTGTTAATATTTATTTCAAAAATTCGTATTCAAATAATATCGGAACAATCTCCAAATTATAATACTCTTTACACAATGATTTCATTGTTTGAAGCGCTGAATGAACCTCAATATTATTCCATACTGTCTTCCCATCATCATCTTTATACGATGTATCAATTTCATCAAAAATTTGATAAATTCCATATGTAAGACATGAATTATATTCCGCAGTTTTTTTAACTGCTAACATCAAAGAATCCCACTGTGCTAAAATCTTATTTTCTGCATCATTAGTTGTAAGTTTTTTCAAATCTTCTGAAGCAAGAGTTGAACCATTAGTTGTATCCATGCACAACTCGTTTCTGTAAAATCTTCCATCACTTCCAGTAAATGAACGCATATGATTTTGCATTTCAATGCAAGTGAATAAAAGGCACTTTCTTAACCATTGGTCAAGCTTACCTGATGCAACATCTTTATTGAATTTATCAGCTCCATCAGCTGATTTCATAATTCTTGCACGTTCCGTCCATTGACGATTATATGTAATATATCTTGATGCACAAAACATTGGTAACTTTTCAAGATAATTGTTTTTCTTAATATAACAACCATTCCCATTATATCTTCCAGCAACCAATAAACTGGACTTTGCATCGGGATTATCAAATCCCACACTGTCAGCAACCAAATACCCTAACATATCATCACTAAACATCGGTTTAATGCGACGTTTCACACCAGCATCTGCTTCCAGTCCATCCAAACCTGTTAAAATACCATCATATGTTGCATTATCAAAGCCAGATTTTTCATAATATTTTGAACTAAACATATCAGCTACTTTCTTAATTGGTAAATCTATCTTTTCACTTAACTCTTCTAAATTTTCAATATCATAGCCATCAATTAAGAACCCATTAGAATTATCGTCCTCGTTTGACCATAATGCACACATGATACAAGCATCAATATTGGTGTGGAAATACCTTCTGTTAAATCCATACCCCCCTAAAAATCTTTTGCTAATAATATGTTGTGCTTTCCAATATTTAACTGGTGAATAAACAATGTAACTATCTGTATTTTGACGCAAATAATACTTAAATGCAGACCATATAAAAGCATTTCCCAAATCATTTAATGCTGAACCTTTAATCTCTTTTTTCATTTCCATAAGTACATAACTACTTTTCCAAACTGATGATTTTTTTCCAACACCAGTTCTCTGATGTTCCAATGATGTTGTTTCAGCGTATGGTGGATTCTCAAATAAAATAATTGTACAATTTGGATTATCAATATATTGCTTAATAACAGGATTATTAACATACTCCTCGCTCAACGCATCAGCACCTCTTACTAATCCAGCATTAAATGTATCAGTAGCTTCTACTGGTGGAATAATATGACGAACTTTTGAACCCAAAAGTTCTTGCATAACCTTATATTCATAATATTCCACAGTTGATAAAATACAATGTGACAATTCTTCATCAGTTAATTTCTTTTCAAGATTTCCTGTACCAGCACAACGGTCAATAATGACATAATCATTTTCAGCTGGAACACGTGCAATAGCTTTCCTTAACAATTCATGTGATTTTTCAGCATACAAATCATGTGTATAAAAAGCTCCCAGATTCTTTTTCTGTAATGCATCGTTAAGCTTATCCATTAGGTATTGAAACTTAACATTTGTTGCGCCTGTATAAGGAATGATATATTCTTTAAAAACTGATGGATTTCTAATTTCACCAATAGTCTTATGTCTTCCACTGACATCACCGATAAAATCTTCTTTTCTTGCCGTTGGCACTGCCTTGTAATATGACGTTGCCCACCCAACAATGCAATCTTCATCCAAATGAATCTTTGTATATGCTTTTTCTTTCAAAACAGCAATCAAATTTGTTGTAGCAATTGGGTCTGTGACATATGAATACTTAGTGATATATTTCCCACCAACAAAACCAGCATTTGCTCTTGACGCTCCGCCAATATATACCTGTTCAATATCTGTAAGATAGTCCTGTGATTTATAAAGATAGGCTTGTTCTCCATTCAAATCAACAATAACAATATTCGCTGGAATAGGCTTTCCTTTAATCCTCAATGCTGAAAGATATTTAATGCATTGAAATAATACTGCATTTAAGTCATTAACTCTTAATTTGAACTCTAATAAATTTCCATTTAAAACACCGTCATTGTCGTCTGCAAGAATATTATCCAAGCTTAATGTTGGGTCAACCATCGGTAAAAAAGTATTATAAAATTCAATTTGTCCTTCTCGTTCCGTAATATAATTTGCCATTAGTACACCTCTTTTCCTAGTAATCTTTTAGTATGTTGTTTTTCATCGCCTTTATCAGTCCAACGTAGAACAAACTCTACCGAATCTGTATTTTTTACTGTCATATTTTTTATGTCCTATTTATAACTAATTTTCTCTAATTCTATTACTTTATCTGCAATCGCTGATGCAATGAAACTCATTCTTGACTGTCCACTTAGAGAAATAATCTTATCTACTCTAGACACTAGTTCTTTATTAAGTACAAGGGAAAGTTTTATCTTTTTAACCGTTGTTTTAGGTCGTCCAACTGAACGTTTTACTGTGCCAATAGAAGTAAGTTCTGTTCTTTCCATATATTATCCTAATTTAATGATATTACTTTAATATTATTTAAATATAATGTAA
>CAZEXR010000126.1:0-7005 GCA_964516675.1 uncultured Enterobacterales bacterium
TATTTATCATAGATGCGTTATTAAAAATAATGTCTTTGGATAAAAACAAAAAGCCCCCGACTTTTTCAAATCGAGGGCTCTAAAATCTTTGAATCTACTTAACTAATTAGTCAGCAAAAGGGTGTGATAGATAAATTGTCTGATCACGCTCAGGACCTGTAGATAGAATTGCAACCTTAGTGCATGAAAGCTCTTCTAGGCGCTTAATAAAGTGCTGTGCGTTAGCAGGTAGCTTATCCCACTGAGTAACACCAAAGGTTGATTCTTTCCAACCAGGCATTGACTCGTATACAGGGGTAATACCCTCATACTCGTGAGCAGATAGAGGAGGTAACTGGCATAGAGAACCATCCTTCATCTTGTAAGCAGTACAAATCTTAACTTCATCCATACCATCTAATACGTCCATCTTCATTAAAGCTAGACCAGTGATAGAGTTGATAGTTACAGCTCTGCGCATTGCTACAGCATCAAACCAGCCTGTACGACGAGGACGACCTGTTACAGCACCGAACTCAGCACCACGCTTACGGATACCCTCACCAACCTCATCATCTAATTCAGTTGGGTATGGACCGCCACCTACACGAGTTGTGTAAACTTTAGCAATACCTAGAACATAATCGATATCTAAAGGACCAGCACCTGAACCTGTTACACAACCACCTGCTACAGTGTTTGATGAGGTTACATATGGATAAGTACCATAATCAATATCTAAGAAAGTACCCTGAGCACCTTCAAATAGGATCTTCTTGTTCTCTTTACGACCCTCAGCTAGGATTTCTGATACGTCAGCTACCATAGCTAATAATCTGTCACGGATGCTTTCAACGTATGTTAGAACTGCTTCATATGATACTTCAGGCTCATTGTAGTAGTTCTTTAACATGAAGTTTCTGTAATCTAACAGAGTCTTTAAACGAGTCTTAAAGTTTTCCATGTCATATAGATCACCAACTCTTACGCCGCGACGAGCAACCTTATCCTCATAGCAAGGACCGATACCACGACCTGTAGTACCAATTGCATCTTTACCACGTAACTTCTCAGCACCCTTATCAATTGCAGGGTGGATTGGTAATAATAGAGCACTAGCACCTGAAACCTTAATACGAGATTCCACGCACTCAACGCCAGCCTTGTTTAATTCTTCGATTTCCTCGAATAGTGCACCAGGATTAACAACTACACCAGAGCCGATTAGGCATAGGCACTCTTTGTGTAGAATTCCTGATGGAACAAGACGTACAACAACTTTTTTGTTGCCTACAACTAGGGTATGGCCTGCATTGTTGCCACCCTGGCTTCGTACTACGATGTTAGCCTTAGAAGTTAATAAATCAGCGACTTTACCTTTGCCTTCGTCGCCCCATTGTGTACCAAGCACAATTACATTGTTAGGCATTGTTATATTCCTCGTTCACATAAGCTGGGCTGTAAAAATTTTTTTTACCAACTCGGTATTATACAAAAATATTAGTTTTTTGCACCATTTGCATCATTAAAGAATTTGAAAAATTCACTATCTGGTTTTAATACCAAGACATCTTTACCTGATGACATAGAGTTTTTATAAGCATCCATTGAGCGTAAGAACTCAAATAACTTAGGATTCTGATTGTAAGCACGAGCATAAATTCGAGTTGCCTCAGCATCACCTTCACCACGTAAAGTACGTGCCTGACGCTCAGCCTCTGCAATCTTAACAACTACTTCTCTATCTGCATGAGCACGGATTGTTTCAGCTTCTTTTCTACCCTGTGAACGGTGTAACTTAGCTACAGCTTCACGCTCTGCTCTCATACGCTGATAAATTGAGTTTGAAACCTCAGGTGGTAGATTGATTTGCTTGATACGAACATCAACAATCTTAATACCTAATGCCTTTACAGACTTACCAATATCTTTAAGCGCATTCTGCATAACTTCATCACGCTTTGACTGGATAACAGCAGGCTCTACAACTGTTGTATCAACATCAAACTCGTTTTCTTCAACAGCAGAATCACCTTTACCTGAATTGTCACCAGATACAATCTGATGAATGGTTAAACGACCAATTTGAGAACGTAATGAGTTATTGATACGACGACGTAATAACTCTTCAGCCTGCATCTTGTTACCACCTGCAGTAGTTAGGTAGTAAGTAGCTGCATCTAAAATCTGCCATTTAACATATGAATCGATAATAACGTCTTTTTTCTCAGAAGTTACAAATCTATCAGCTGATGAGCTTAAGGTCTGGATACGAACATCAAGATCTTTTACTTGATCAATAAATGGAGCCTTAAAATGAAGACCAGGGTCTACAATATTTAATTTGCTATCAGAGTCTCTTACAACCTTACCAAAACGAGTAACGATACCTTTGGTACCTTCGTTAACCACGAAAAGGCTGTTAAAACCAATGAAACCTAAAATTAGAAAAGCAACTAAAACTAGGTTAAGTACATTCTTATTCATTATCTTGATCTCCTAGAATTGCCATAGCCATTTTGGTTATTGTCATTTGATAAAGGTGGGTAAGATTCACTCTTATCCTGATTATTAGATGACTGACTATTCTGTGAAGGTAATTGTGTAGGCTGCACTGACTGACTTACAGGTGCGCCATTGCCATTACCTTGAGGGATAGGTAGATATAAAACAGGTGATGAGCCTTGTGGAGTATCTAAGAAAATCTTTTGAGATTTACCTAATACATCCTGCATAGTCTCTAAGTAAATACGAGTACGTGTAATTTCAGGTGCTGCGTTATACTCTGGTAATACTTTCTCAAAGCGAGCAACCTCACCTTCAGCTTTTAGTACAACCTGAGAACGGTAACCTTCAGCTTCCTGACGAATACGCTGTACTTGACCATCAGCCTTAGGAAGAACTTCGTTAGCATAAGCCTCAGCTTCTCTCTTGTAACGCTGTTCATCTTCTTGAGCAGAAATAGCATCATCAAAAGCTTCTTTTACCTGATCTGGAGCTCTTGCTGGCAGGAAGTTAACATCAACGATTGTAAGACCTGTGTTATATGGCTCAATAATAGAGGTTAATAACTCACGGGTGTTCTGACGAACTAACTCACGACCTGAAGTTAAGATGTCATCCATTAAAGTATGACCTACAACATAACGCAAAGCTGAATCTGTAGCTTCAAGTAATGTTGTATCAGGATTTACAACAGAGTAAAGATATTTAACAGGATCAGAGATTCTGTACTGAACATCCATCTCAACAATAACTACGTTCTCATCTTCTGTAAGCATTGTGCCTGAAGACTGAATTGAACGAACCTGCTCGATATCAACTACATTTACTGTATCAATACCAGTGAATTTCCAACGAAGACCAGAGTCTACAACGTTGTTAATCTTACCAAAGCGAAGAACTACGCCCTTTTCAGCTTCACGAACTGTATAAAAGCCTGTAAAGCAGTAGAAACCAAGAACTAAAGCTAGAATAATAGCAATTGCACTTTTTCCTTGAGCTTGGCCTTTATTTGAATTTGAGCCAGATAAGCCTCTTTTCTTTTCAAAGCCAAATAGATTTTTTAAGGTCTTTAAAAAATCTTCAAGTGGATCTTGTTGCTTACGAGTATCTCTTCCCCAAGGATCAGGGTTAGAGTCTTTTTTCTTTTCCTCATCAGAGGAATTATTTGAGCCTGGAGCATTCCAGCCCATTAGGTCTTTATTATTTTCCATAGTTTTTTAGTTCACAGAATCAAAATCAAATTCGTTAGATTGTATCCATGGCTTTTTATCAATTGGACAAGCCTTTGATAACTCACCTTGGGTTTTACTATCAATAATTGCAGCATCCACAGCTTTAATCTTTAAATTTAATAGACAAATTCCATCCTCGTCATAAGACTCAGAGTCCACAGCTTTTGAGGCATAAAGCAAGCTGCGTAATTTGCCATTGTTTGCTGTTATCTTAACAGTAAACTCACATAAATTATCAGATAAAAGTTCACTTACGGCTGATAATAATTTATCAATACCAAAGCCTGTTAATGCACTTACATACACACGTGTAGGCTTGCCAGTATCATCGCGGATAATTTCATCAGCGCTGTCTTCTACAAGATCTGCCTTGTTATAAACCACTAAAGTTTTAACATTCTGAGCGCCAACTTGTTCTAATACAGCATTTACAGCTTCAATATTAGATTCTTTGTGCTCATCAGAGGCATCTACAATATGTAAAAGTAAGTCAGCTTGAGCTGTTTCTTCTAGAGTTCCTCTAAAAGCAGCTACTAAGTCGTGGGGAAGATGTCTGATAAATCCTACGGTATCGGCAAATACAGTTTTACCAATAACAGGTAATTGTACGGTTCTTAAAGTAGGATCAAGTGTTGCAAAAAGCTGATTTGCAGCATAAACATCTGAATTTGTTAAGCGGTTGAATAAGGTTGACTTACCTGCGTTTGTGTAACCTACGAATGAAACTACAGGTACTGCATTTTTCTTACGCAGATTTCTGTTTTGCTCACGTCGTAATGCTACCACTTCAAGATCTTTTTTTACCGCAGCAATTCTTTCTCTTAGGGCACGTCTATCAAGCTCAATCTGAGTTTCACCAGGACCACCACGTAAACCGAAACCACCCTTTTGTCTTTCAAGGTGAGTCCAGCCTCTTACAAGTCTTGCCTGTTCATATTGAAGCTGAGCTAACTCGACTTGAAGTTTACCTTCATAAGTACGAGCTCTTTGAGCAAAGATAGTAAGAATAAGAGCAACACGGTCCATAACTCTTACGCCAAAGGCTTTTTCTAAGTTACGTTCCTGTGCTGGGGATAATTTGTTATTGAATATAACGGTTTGTACGTCATATGCTCTTACAGCGTCTGCGACCTCAACTACTTTACCAGAACCGATAAATGTTGAAGGATCGGGGGATTCACGCTTACATAAAACGCAATAAACTACCTCTCCGGTACCAGACTCGGCTAGGAGTTGTAGTTCTTTAAGATCTTCTTGTGATTGAACCTGAGGTAACTCAACGTGCACAAGTAGTGTCGAGCCTAGAGACTCAAACTCTGATTGGGGCATTGATTATTATCTCAAATTTAAAATGCTATTGTGCAGCAGGAACCTCATCTTCCTTCTCTTCATCAGCTGAATCGATGTTTACAGCGCGAGTTGGAACGATGGTTGAAATTGCATGCTTGTATACCATTTGGCTTACTTGGTTCTTTAATAGAACAACAAACTGATCAAATGATTCAACAGTGCCCTGAAGCTTAATGCCATTTACTAAGTAGATTGAAACTACAATTCTATCCTTACGTAAAGCATTTAAAAATGGGTCTTGAAGTGATTGTACTTTAGCCATGTGAAAATCCCTAATTATCGTTATATGAACGGGCAGCTAATGAAAAATAGCATCTTTGAATACTTCTACGAGTATTTATAGCTAGATCTCTTTCGCTATCGTTATAGCAAAAAATTTAAAATTAAATATATAAAAGCCACTTTTTTTTCGTGGCTTTTTACATTGTAGCAATAAACAACACAAAATATTAGACAAATTGAAAAAATTGCGCTTTAGGTGCAACTTTTTTTATCATTTTTATGCTTATTTTATTATTCTTACCTTTGATTTAAAGAATCTGTTTCCCAACGGATTTTATTCATAGCATTTGACATGATTTTTTTAGTATCGCCTTTAGTTAAATAAGCCCTGTTTAAAGCTTCTTCCATAATTGACCATACTTTGCTCATTACAGAAAATGAAGGCATTAGATAAGTGTATTTTTCTTGTTCAATAAATGCTTTAGCATACTCATCGTTTGCAACCCGTGGATCTGCAAGGGCATCTTTAGTTGCAGGGAATTCATAAGAGGTTTGATATCTTTTTACTGAATACTCTTTTTCATTTACAAATTTAGCAAAAGCAACAGCCTCTTCATAGTTTTCAGTCCAATGAGATACAGCAAAACCACGCACGCCTAAAAATGATGACATTCTCTTACCGTTTGGAAGAATAGGAAGTGCTGATACTCCAAACTTAAGACCGGCATTTTTAAATAATAAAATATCGTAGGTTCCGCCTACAAAAGCTGCAGCCTTCTTTTTCATGAATAAATCAGTACTATTTTGTACACCACCTAATCCAGCTGTCTCTGATGGTAATACATTATTTGCATAAAACTTTTTAAAAGCTTTAATGCCTTCAATTGCCCCCTTGTTATCAAAGCCTAAATCATCAATGTCATAATCTCCATTTTTATCTTTTCCAAAAAGATATGCGCCATATGGTTCTAAAACACTAATTCCATAATATAGATTTGCAAAACTTCCAACTAAACCATATCTGTCAAGCTTTCTCATAGCTACAGAATAATTGTAGTAGTCATCTAAAGTTTCATAAGGAGTATACAAGCTGTCCTTGTTATAGAATAAGGCTAAAGTTTCAATAGATTTAGGAACTGCGTAAAGTTTATCTTTATAAGTAAAAGCTTTAATAGTCTGAGGTAAGTATTTAGATTTCTCCTCATCTGTAAGTTCTATAGGATCAATCATGCCTTGATCAACAGCTTCATTTAATTGATCATTTGGAAGCAGTAACAAATCAGGTCCATGACCTGCTGGACCATCTAAACGTAATCTTTCTTGAACATATATATAACGAAGCTCAACAAAATTAACCTTGATGCCTGTCTTGTAAAAAAAAGCTTTTGCAGCATCTTTTAGACCATCGGATTTATGCTGATCTTCCCAAACTGTAATTTCAGTTGTTTTAGCAAAGGATAAAACCGGAAAAGTTAAAAGAGAAATCAAAAGTATATTTTTTAAAATAGACATAAGGCCACGTTCCTCATCTAAGAGACTTGCTTTTCCATGCTTTGGAGATAATTTATTATTTTTAGTAATCTATGCTGTTTTAGTATAGTTCTATACACTAACTAATTTTTAGCGACAAATTATAAAAATGAGAGCTTGATCGGATTTAAAACAGGGCGTACGCATGAATTTAATAAATAGTGTGTAAACAAGGACGAGGGAACAT
>CAZEXR010000127.1:0-6923 GCA_964516675.1 uncultured Enterobacterales bacterium
CAAACTTCTCTTTTTATTTCAAATAATTATCCCTTCTTTGATGCTCTAAAATTTTATCATTTTTAGCTGCTTATGATCCTGTATATGAATTTTTTTAGTTTTTTTACTTACACAGATAACATATTGATTTTAGATATATTTTTAAAAAAGAAAAATCTACTTGTGATGCAAAATTTATTTATTTTGGAAAGTAAATATAAAGAGTTATAAACATAAAAATAGTATCAGCAAAGAGGTTAATTAGAGAGAGAAACATTATGCTGATACTATTTTTTTATTTAGATAATAGACTCGTCTTGAGTTAAGAGAGAGGGGTCGCAACGAGTCTTTTAAATAAATTCTTTTAAGCAAGAAGTCTTGCCGCATCAAAGCCATTTAAGTTAGCTTGTACTTTTGTTGATGAAGCACCGCCTAGCATTGCAGCAATATCAGCTACCATGCTCTTTGCATTTGATGAATCAACCTTAAATGAACTCTTAGCATCAGAATCTGTAACTTTTGTCTGTAAATCAACAACTGTTGATGCTCCAGTGTTTACAAAAGCATTTTTTTCTTCTTTTGCTACTGTTGAGTTTTGGTTTACACTCTGGTTCTGAACGTTTGAAACGTTTGATACTGTATTTAAGTTAATCATTTTCTCGTCCTCATTTTATATTTATATATAGTCAAATAATGATTGTTTATTCAACATACTGTATATCTGTCTTGAAACAGATAACTGATTCTGTGACTGAAGTAAATCTGAAGCAGCCTCAAAAGAATCAACCTCTGAAACATTTGCCTTTGATTCTGTTTTAATTGCAGATAAAGATTCGTTTGCAGATAAAACAGTTGTAATAGTGTTCTGTCTAGCACCAACTTGACCTCTAAAGCTATCATAATGAGTAAGTGCAATACCAACGTCTTTCTGAGCTTTAGTTATGGCTGCAACCCTGTCCTCATTTGAGATACTGTCATCGTTAATTGTATTAACAATATCAGTTAAAACATTTAGCATATTGTCAGTTTTAGGGGCATTTAAGTCGATGTCCACTGTTCCTGTATATGTAGCATCGTCAAAGGAAAACTCCATACCGGAAACATTAATAATGTTTGTGCTTCCTGAGGTATCCATTTCACCTGATTTGATTACATTACCAGCTTGATCTTGAAGTTCATAATTACCTGCATTTACAACTAAGTGCAATGTATTATCAGCTCCTGTTGCAGATGAGTAATATGTTTCATATAAAGAATCAAAATCCCCATATGAACTAATCTCTGAATGTGTCATACCTGCAGGAGTAGAATTTGTTGTCATTGTATTTGCAGTCTTACAGTTTTCAAAGATATCTAAACCTGAATCTGATACCTGCACTGATACACTAGGTGAGATAACAACGCTACGACTAGCACCGTCTGCTTGACACTGATAGTGACCATCTGAGGTTAAAGAGTATGTTGGAACATCGCTTCGAGCACCAGAGAAAATGTATTCACCATCTGTATTTTGTGTATTCATAAGATCATATAAGTGATCTCTAATCTGACCGATTTCTGCAGATAAAGCTTTCAAGCTTGATTCATCATTTGAACCATTAACGCACTGTTGTAAACGAGTGTTAATATTTGATAAAGCATCCCACATTGACTCTAAAGCAGTTTCTTCTTCTGATAGATTGTTATTTGCAATACCACCATCTTTTGAATACTGTGTGTAAGCGGCAATAGCACCTTCATACTTTACCTTTGAAGCCATACCAGATGGATCTTCACCTGCTGTTTGAAACTTTAGGCCGGTGTTATATTTAACTGATGCATCATCAACCTTTGAGTTTGAGTTTTGAATATAGGTCAAACTGTTAGTAAACTGCATTGTTGTTGAAATTCTCATTTCTCAGCCCTCCGTTACATCGCGCCAATTAAGGCTTGGAAAATTGTATTTGAAGCTTCAATAATCTTTGCACATGCTGAATATGACTGCTGATACATAAGCAGATTAGTAGCTTCTTCATCAAGGTTTACACCGGCATCTGACTGATACATTTGTACAGTTTGGTCATACTTTGCTTTAGCAGCTTCTGTGTTTGCTGTAGCAGAAGTTACAGAAGAACCGATATCTGCCAATAAATTGGCATAGCCTTCAGTTAAAGTTGTTTCTTTACTTGAACCAGATGTTTTAGTTAGTGTTGCTGAACGTAGGCTAACTAAAGCATTACCGTTAGAATTATCAGCCTGGCCACCTGCGTTGATTTCGATATTGAAGGTATCGTTCTCTTTTACAGTACCAGTAACAGATACCTCATAACCAGGATACCCAGTGCCTCTGTCAAAAGCATCGGTTGTAAAGGTTCCTGTTACTGAATCATAAGTAACAGCATTGGCAAAAATATTTGTACCATTAGAACTTGCAGGAGCTCTACCTAAGATATCACCTGTGCTGCTATAGATAACATAGTTACCTGCATCATCAGTTTTAATCTGAGTAGGAGCATCAGCATTAAATACAGGTTTCTTTGTAGTTGGGTCAACACTTACCCCCATATCATCACCAGTTTTAGTACATGATGTTAGGCTAATTGTTGCATTACCATAATTGTTTGCTGAAGTTCCTGTTCTTACAGCAGAGGCAAAAGCAAAGTCCTCTGGTTTTGAAATAGCAGTTGTTGTTGTGCTAGCTGACATCATGGTTGGCTGAACATACATTACTGTTGTACTGCCCTTTAAATTATCAATGGTGTCGCCAAAGGTTAGAGTTAAACCATAATCTTTTAAGTTTACAGATGAAGCTCCAATATCAGCAGCATCAATATCTGAGGTAATTTCAACTTTCTTTTCATCTGCACCTACTTTATATACATGTAGATTGCCATCTGCAAAAGACACTTCAAAATCGTAGCCCTGAACTTTACTACCTTCACCTTCGTTGAAGGTTGCAGTAATACCGCAATTTACGTCGGTACTTACACCGTTAACACTCTTGATGTTTAAAAGATTGCCACCAGCTACATCTTCTAGAGTGAAACCAGCCTTATTCTGTTCATTTAAAGCATCAGAAAAAGCTACAGATAACTTACCAAGCTCTCGCATGGTATTACGAATTTCTTTTGTTGAATTTAGGTATCCACCTAATGAACCACCGATATTATCAATTGCAAGCTGTACATGGGTAGTATCGCTTTTACCACCAGCTACACTCTCATATGAAAGATAAACATCTCTTTTGGTTACATCAAAGGTATTATTTTCTGCAGATAATGTTGCATAGCTATCGCCATTGGCAAGTAGCATACCTGAATTCATATAAACGTCATATGTGCCATCGTTTTGCTCAACTACATTAACTGATACTTTTTCAGCTAAGCAACCGATTAAGCGATCACGCTCATCTAACATTTGCATATAGATTTCATTGTTTGTCTGATTGTCAGATAAACTCAATGAACGAATTTGGTTATTGATGTTTGCAATTGCTTTGGTGTAAGAATTGACATCATTAACATCATCAGAAACTTTGCCATTAGCATCTGCTAATGAATCATATAAACTATCATTTGCTGTCTTATAAGACTGAACTACATCACCTAACTTTGATAATGCAGTTTGACGGTTAGCAGAAGAGGTTGGACTACCTGCTGCAGTTGCTAACTCGTTAAAGAAGTTGGTCATTGAATTAGCACATGACATAGTGCTATCTGAAAGAACAGAATCAGCTGTTGACATGCCTGAAGCATATGCTTTGTAGTAGTTATAACTACCAGAATCAGAGTACATCTGACGCTGTACATATTGATCATAAATACGGCGAGTGTATGTATCACCTACACCCCAATCAACACATGAGGTATATGTCTGTGTTTCTTTACGAACATAACCTTCAGTATTAACGTTATTGATGTTATTTGAAGTAGCATTCAATAACTTCTGTTGGTTTAAAACACCATACTTACCAGTAAGAATTAAATCAACGCCCATTTTATGACCCCTTTAACGGCAATTAATTGCCAAATATTTCTCTCTGTATTCTTATATGCTATTTGTATGCCATAAATGCAATTTTTCTAGAAATTTGTTTAAGCTTATCAGCATAATTTGGATCAGTAGCATAGCCAGCCCTTTGAATTTCCTGAAAATATTCATCTGGAGAATAGCTCTTATCAACTGCATTTTTATAACGAGGATTGTCTTTTATAAAGGATAAATAGTCCTTCATGCTGTCTAAAACGTCAGAATATTTTCTAAAGGAGCTAACTTCATTTACATATTTTCCATTTTCAAATTCAGGAGATGTCAATTTTTCGCTATCTCCCTTCCATTGTGAATTTGCTTTAATACCATAATAGTTATTAGCTTTTGAAACATGTTGACCCCAGCCTGTCTCTAAGGCAGCCTGTGCTACTAGTACAAGAGGATTAAAGCCCATGCCTTCAACAGCTTTTAAAGCATATGGCATCATTTTTTCTACAAATTCCTCTTGTGTTTCAAAATTCTTCATTGAATCAGGATCAGGAAGACCTTTATACATCTTCTTCAACATTGTCATGCTCTGAGCTGTATCTACTCTACTGTTAGAATAAGAACCATAGCTTGGAAGGTTAGAAATGTTTGAGCCAGAAATATGAGATGATGTTCCATTGATTGTCATCTTATCTAACTCTTTCATAATCTCTTTACCCTCATCACCTAATGATTTTGAAAACTGTTTGGTTAACAAATAAGTAATAGAGTTTTTATTGACACCACCTTTTGAGGTCATGGTTGAAACATTTTGTTGTGACAACATGTCCTCAAAAAAGCCAGAGTATTTAGAATGAAGAGGAGAATCAGGATTGATTGAATCATTAGACTTACGCATAGCATCAACCCAATACTGATTTAGCATTGATTGAAATTGCTCTGCTGCAGCTTTTAAAGCTAAAGCTTGTGATTTTTTATCACCGCGACCTAAATCTTTAATCTTCTGAAGATTACGATGATCGCCTACTAGACCCATATCTAGGCTATCGCTTGCTTTTAAAGATAAATCATCGCTCATGGAAGACACCTGTCTAAATTCTGACTCTTTTTATATAAACAGAATAAAGCAATCTTTATGCCAACAGCTAATTATATGATTTATAAAGTCTTTTAAATAAAAACACTTTTATTTACAAATAAAACTAAACTAATTTTTATGAAAAATTCCTTATTTAAATTTTTAGTAATTTAGTTATACAAAAAATCAGTTTTATACGATTTTTTGACGTTTTTTTATATTGTGCGCAATTATGTGCCTACTAATTTTAATTTAGGTATTAAAACTTAATTAAATTGCGATATATACGGGATTTGCTTAGGTTAATTAAGAAAGAAAAACATTTTTTAAATGCGTTTTAATTGAACTCGGTCACAAATAATACTACTTAAGTAAGTCAAAATTTTGTCGATACTGTTTTCTATGTTGTATCATATGACATTAATGAAAATACTTTTTTTTATAGCAAAATTAATGGTGATTACATGAAATTTTCAGGAAACCTTTTGATTCTTGAGAAGGACAGTCACAAAAGACAGTCTTTAGAGACTATTTTCGCTTTTTTAGGTCTTGTTTGCCAAAGCGGTGAAATCGAAGATTGCATCTCTTATTTTGATGCAGAAGAATCTAATGTCGATTACTGCGTATTAGGCAGCGTTGATAAACTTGCTTATGTAGACTTTTTGAATAAACATAAAGATACAGCCTTTTTATTATGCGCTCAAGACGTAAAAGAAGACCTAACTGTTTGTCCAAATTTAATGGGACAAATCGGCAACGATCCAAATTATGACGAAATAATTTCGCTTCTACACTACTGCCAGTCCTTTAGAACCATGCGTAAATTCTCAAGCAAATCAGGAGATGGAGCTGCTGCTCTTATCAAGATGCTTGTAGGTCAAGGCAAGGCTATTACTAATGTAAGACGCTTAATTGAACAGGTTGCAAATAAAGATACATCTGTTCTTATCTTAGGTGAATCAGGTACAGGTAAAGAAGTTGTAGCAAGAGCCATACACGATTTATCTGATAGAAAAGGTAAGGCTTTTGTTCCTGTAAACTGCGGTGCAATTCCTGCAGAGCTTTTAGAATCAGAGTTATTTGGTCATGAAAAGGAAGCTTTTACAGGCGCTATTAGTGCTCACGAAGGACGCTTTGAATTAGCTGAAGGCGGTACCATATTTTTAGATGAAATTGGTGATATGCCTTTCCAAATGCAAGTAAAGCTTCTACGTGTATTACAAGAAAGACAATTTGAAAGAGTTGGTTCTAATAAGCCAATTAAATCAAATGTTCGTGTAATTGCAGCTACCCACCAAAATCTTGAAAAGATGGTAGCAGAAAAGACCTTCCGTCAAGATCTTTACTACAGACTTAATGTATTCCCAATTGAAACACCTCCTCTTCGTGACAGAGCTGATGATATTCCATTACTAGTTCAAGAATTAGTAAATAGACATGGAAAAGAGCAAAAAGCATCAGTTCGTTTTACACAAGGAGCAATGCTTCAGCTGATGTCTTGCCCATGGCCTGGAAACGTACGTGAATTATCAAATCTTGTAGAAAGATTACTTATTTTGCATCCTAATGAAATTGTAGATATTCCAGATTTACCTTTTACATATCGAGGTGGAAAATTAGAAGAGGATCCTTTTGCAGAGCGAATGGCTCTTCTTGATTCTTTCTCTGTTCCAATGCCTGGTGATGAGACTCAGGATGATATGGATGTAGAAGAAGCTGATAATAAACCTATAGATTTGCCACAATTGCCCGTTATAGAAGGAGAGAATGATATGGCTCAAGCCTTCATGCCTACTCTTTCAAGCGAGGGTGTAAATCTAAAGAACATGGTTGCTAATATTGAAATCAATATGATTAAACAAGCATTAGCACAAAGTAATGGTGTGGTTGCTAAGGCTTCAGAAGTACT
>CAZEXR010000128.1:0-6873 GCA_964516675.1 uncultured Enterobacterales bacterium
TATGAGTGAATCTAGGTTCGTGTTAAATTTCCATCTGGGAAACTAGAGTTATTTACTAAAGCACAGGTTATCTATGTATTATCCTGTGCTTTTAGCTAAAATTCTTTCTCTACTCTCCATCGTTTCATCTTCTCATAAAAAAGTCTTTTACTAAAAGTAATATAAGCTTCGATAAGCTGATTTAAATAGACTTTTATCACTAGTCAAAGGCATTTTTAGACAAAAAAATAAGGTATAATCAGTGCACAAGAAAACGCTTTATTCTGACAACTTTAATTTATAAATAAAAGATATTTCAATGACTCAGTATTCATTTCAAGAACCTCAACTAACTGACGCTAAGCTAGATCAAATTCAAGAATTATTTTCATCCATAGAACACGATGATATTAGTGATATTAGTGACATTAGTAAGATACAGCAATCAATTTATACTTTTGCTAAAAAGTCTAAATACAAGAAATATTTTGAGCAAATTGAAAAAGAAGATAGGTGGTACTTAGATAATCTTTATTATAGATTTAGTTATTCTTCTTCAACAATAAACGAGGATTCAAAAACAGTAGAATTTAGAATCTTCTGCTCTGAAACGGTATCTTTTAAATATTTTTACGCTTCGGTATATCTTGATTTTGGATTTATTCCCTCCTATGTCCAAGACAAAGTTTCAATCATTTTAAAATCAAATCCTTATGTAAATTATTTGTTGTATAAAAATAAATTCCCATGCAAGACAGTGTTTGAAATTCTTTCAATTCTAGGCTATGACAATCTATTTACAGAAGCTATTGATGAGTCAAATTGGAAATGTAAGTTTGAAGAGAATTATGAAGATGAAATGCTTCCAAATCTTTTAATTGCATTTGTCCTTTTAAGATTAAGCAAAACACGCCTAGATGATCTTATCTACCTTGCTCTAAAAGGAATTAATGCAAATAAAATAGTCTATGGTGAAATAATTGACCATCTTAGAGATAGTTCAATTAAATTTCCTAACTATACAGATTTTTTGAAACTGCCTTATAGCTACGATAATCTTGATCATAATTTGCATCTAGGTAAATTAGAAGATCTGTCAAAACAGGATTTACCAGATAACTCCAAGAGCATAATAAAGAAGTTTAAAACAGAACCAAGAATAATATATGAAAGCGAAAAAAAATTACTGCCTTCGCTAAAAAAAGTATTAAAAGCATCTCAACAATTAGCTTTACATTGGCTATTTAATAAAGATATTCGAACCTTACCTGAATTCGATTCTAAATTAAAAACGCTATTTATAATCCAACCTGGATTTAATGTGTCTTATACTCCTGCTGTCTATTGGAACAGCACATTTTTGGATAAAGATTCGGCGTCATTCTATGGAGCTTTTACTGAGGAAAAACGCTTTTTAGGATCAATTGTTTTATCAAATTACTACTCAGCTCCCCATGAAATGTTCTCTGGCACTACACAGACGCAGAATATAAAAGATGCCGATCCTAGAATTCAAGCGCTATATAGAATATGGATGATAGCAACAAAGCTAGTAGCAACAGGTAATATTATTCCCGTAGCAGTAGCTAATGAATACGCGGAAGAAAAAAATCCAGGTATCATGTCCTCTATTATTACTAATTTCCCTGCATTTATAAATGGAAACTTCTTCGATCCTTATAAGTGCAAGCCTGGCGATTTCTCATTAAATGTTACTCCAAGAAAATACAATTCAATTTTTGAAAGTGATAAAAAAACAAAGCTATATAAAGAACTACAAAAAGAAGATTTTGAATTCTATAAAGATGATGAATTTGCTCAAAAACAAGAACTTCCATTTAACAAAGTAGATTCAAAAACAAAATCATCAATAAAATGGTTTCCTAATATTAACGAACCAACCATAAAAAAAATGGTGTCTGATCTTGGTCGCTCTTCATTAGGTCTTTTTTATGATGACACGGTGATTGTAAGAAACAATTATGAATTGGATATGGATCCTATTTATGACAATCTTACAGCCCCAAAGTATAGACTTCGCTCAATCAATCCTGACACCTTTGGTCTAATGCTGCTTAATATTTTTATTAGTAGCTATTTATATGTAGCAAAATACGAAGAAATTGTTAATCCCGAGAAACTGAATTTCCTTTTTAAACTGGCGTTTTGTTTTCAAACAACTCCTGAAGAAGGGACAAGGTCTTATGGTTTTATTTCTAAAGAAATGCAAAAGTTTGTAGAACCTTTCACCTCAAAATTGCCTCAATTCTCAGCCCTTTCATGGAAACCTGTACTACAGCTTGAAGATAATGGTTGGGACAAAGATGAAACCTTAAATGCCATTGATACGAGTGATAGTTCTGAGGATGCATTTAACTTTGACCCACATGTTTCATTAACGATTGCGTTTAAAAAAACTAAAATAGAAGATGGTGAAATCACAACACTTAGCGACATGCTAAATCCTGACTACCCAGAGCCTAAAGATTATACTGAATGCTTCAATCTTGCTTTTGATTTACTTAAGGATAATATTATTCCTAAAGCTTTACTTGAAAATAGGGCTTTCTCTATTGATTTAAATTTCGAGGAGTTAACAACCTTCCTAACAACAACCATGAAAGATATTGCTAAAAATCAGATATCTGTAATGGTACCTAAGTCTCTATCAGCTCTAGCTACACCTACAAATGTTCTTAATTTAAGAACAGGGGAAAGTAACTCTGGTGCAACTTCATTTATCGATTTAGATTCTCTTTTAGAATTTGATTGGACTGTAGCTATTGGAGATCAGGTCTTTGATGAAAAGGAATTTGAAAAGCTACTAAAAAGAGCAGGTCAGCTAATCAGAATAAAAAACAATTTTGTATTTATTGATCCTAATGAAGGTAAAGAAATCTTAAAACGCATGAAGAGTAAGAGCTTTAATAAGTTCTCTGCAATTCGTGCAGCTCTAGCAGGCTCTTTAGAAGATGCAAAAGTTAATGTATCAGATAAATTACAAAGCATTTTAAAGGATATCTTTACACCAGTTGATACCACTCTACCAAAGTGTCTTACAGCACAATTAAGACCCTATCAAGAGCGAGGATATTCCTGGCTAATGCATAACATCAAGTCTTCTATGGGCTCAATTATGGCCGATGATATGGGTTTAGGTAAGACAATTCAGGTGTTATCTACTATTGCAAAGCTAAAAGAAGAAGGAGAGCTTGAAGATAAACGAGTACTAGTTGTAGTACCTACTACCTTACTAATTAACTGGCAAAGAGAGTCTGAAAAGTTTACTCACGATTTATCCTTCCATGTCTTTTATAACAGTGAAAAGGAAGTAGATGTTAAATCAGATGTACTGCTTACTACCTATGGTACCTTACGATCAAGAATTAAAGAGATTGGTAAAGAGAAATTTAGATTAGTGGTAGCCGATGAAGCTCAAGCCCTAAAGAATAGCACCACCGAAATTTCAAAAGCAATTAGAACCATTAAAGCTGATTCCTTTATTGCCATGACAGGTACCCCAGTTGAGAATCACTTAATTGAATACTGGTCAATTATGAACTTTGTAAATCCTGGCTTATTAGGTGGAGCTACACAGTTTAAAAAGGAGTTTGCAACTCCAATTGAAAAAAATCGAGATATGGATGCAATTGATAGACTTAAGAAAGTTACAGCTCCTTTTGTAATGCGTCGTTTGAAAACTGATAAGACTATTATCTCTGACTTACCTGATAAGATTTCAACTAATATGTATTGCACCTTAACCCCCAATCAGGTGGCCTTATATCAAGCAACATTAGATGATGCGATGGAAGCTATTTCAACAGTATCAGCACAAGACTTTAAACGAAAAGCCTTAATTCTAAAAATGATGACAACCTTAAAAGAGGTTTGTGATACACCTGCTTTAGTAAATAAAGTTGAGACTAATAGCTCCCCTTTAGATTCAGGCAAGATGGAACAGCTCTTTATCCTACTCGAAGACCTATTTGAGGCTAATCGTAAGGTTCTTATCTTTACTCAATATGCAAAAATGGGTGAACTATTACAAGCATGGATAAATGAAAAATTTAACTTAGATTGTAATTTTATCCATGGTCAGGTAAGTGCTACAAACCGTTCTAAGATGGTGGATAGATTTAATACTCAGTTAGAAGATAAAGCTTTAATCCTATCTTTAAAGGCTGCTGGAACTGGTCTTAACTTAACTGCAGCTACAGCTGTTATTCACTTTGATTTATGGTGGAATCCTGCTGTTGAAGAGCAGGCTACCGATAGAGCTTATCGTATTGGTCAGAAGCATCAAGTGGATGTATTTAGATTTATCTGCGCTAACACCTTTGAAGATAAGATTGACCAAATGCTATTAAAAAAACGTGAGTTATCTGATTTGACGGTTACTCAAGGTGAAACTTGGTTATCTCAGATGGATAATGATGAACTTCGTGATGTATTTACTTTAGGAAATTTGGGTGGTGATTAAATTTAATAGCGATCGCATAATTTAATTAAAGACAGTCAAACATCATTTCATTTTTTAAAGAGTCGATGAAAATCGGCTCTTTTTTCGTGCACCACTCTTATTTTTTAAAAAATTAACCAAAACAAGGTAGATAAAAACCTAACTTTTTGTCTATACTCAAAAATATTACAAACACAAAGGAAAAAGTTATGGAAATACTAGGTGTAGACATTGGCGGTAGCGGTATTAAAGGCGCAATTGTAGATACAGTTACAGGCGAATTAAAAAGCGAAAGAATTAGAATTGAAACTCCACAACCAGCGACTCCCGACGCAGTAGCTAAAACTCTAAAGCAGCTTGTAGAGCAAATCGGTTACAAAGGCCCTGTAGGATGTGGTTTCCCTGCTCGTGTTATCAATGGTGAAGTACTAACAGCAGCTAACATTGATAAATCCTGGATTAACGTAAAGGTTGAAGAGCTATTTACAAAGACCTTAGGCATGGATGTATATGTTGCAAATGATGCTGACGTAGCAGGTCTTGCTGAATTAAGCTTTGGTGCTGTAAAAGGCTATAAAGGAGCTGTTCTATTCCTAACTATCGGTACAGGTATTGGCTCTGCTCTTTTCTATAACGGTCAGATGTTCCCTAATACAGAGTTTGGTCATCTAAAATTTAAGGGTGATATTGCAGAACACTATTGCTCTGATGCAGTTCGTGAAAAAGAAGAACTTAAATTTACAGAATGGGGCTCACGTTTAAATAAATACTTAGAGTACATTGCTTTTCTAACCTCTCCTGATTTTATCGTACTAGGTGGCGGTGTATCAAAGAAGTTTGATAAGTATAAAGATGAGCTAACACTATCTACTAAGGTAGTACCAGCTACAACATTAAACCTTGCAGGCATTATTGGCGCAGCTATGTACGCTAACTCAAGATTACCTAACTAATAGATTTTCATGTAATTAGCTTTACAACAAAAGTTAATGAACTAATTTAGAAAGGTCTATTTAAGAACAACAAAGCACTAGTAAATCTGGTGCTTTTTGTATTTTTAAGGTACGAAGAATAAATAGATTTAATTAAGTAAACTATTGATACTTTGACATAATTGATATGTTGTTTTAAACAACAAGGTGGTTCTAACATGATAAAAGGAATTTCTAATAAAATACATTTTAATAGTTATCGTTCTATTATTACTATTATGGTGTCATCTAGCATGGTAGTTTAGAACGACCTTGGAAGGGGCAGTGTTTTAACGAACAAAGCCTTTTTTTATCATAAGCAATTTTTACTTTTCTTCAAGGAGCTTGATTTATCCTAAATGGTTTTTGAAACCCTGAATTACTAAATCTCCTTTTAACTTCAAAGTCCAAAATTCTTAAAAAAAATTGCTCGAAGTTCTTAAATTGTTAAAACTTACAAAATCTCCACTTTTGTTTGTTTATTTTTTTTATTATTTAATAAATACAATAAGTTATCTTTATTATAAAAAGCAAAATTTAAAAATTTTAAATTTTGTGCTGTATCTTTTATTGAGATCTCTATCTCATTGGTTGTAGGATAAAACTAATCCCTTATTTTACTTTTGGAGGTTTTATGTCTCAATACAAGACCGTGCTAGTTACTGGCGCATCTGCTGGCTTTGGTTATGCTATCTGTGAAGTTTTAGCAAACAATGGATTTAAAGTGGTCGCAGCAGCTAGACGAGGTAGTAAATTAAAAGACTTAGCTTCAAAAGCAAATGGCAATATCTATCCTTTAGAGTTGGATGTTACTAAAGAAAATGAGGTGAACTCAATTTTAGATAATCTTCCTGATGAGTTTAAAGATATTGATGTATTAGTAAATAATGCAGGTCTTGCTCTAGGTTGTGACAAAGCACAGGTATGCGATGTTAACGAATGGAAGACTATGATTGATACAAATGTAACAGGTCTTATCAGTGTAACAAGAGCTCTACTACCATCAATGATTGCTAAAAACTTAGGTTATGTAATTAACCTTGGCTCCACAGCAGGTGCTTGGCCTTATACAGGTGGCAATGTTTATGGTGCTACTAAAGCATTTGTTGAACAGTTTAGCCGAAACTTGAGAACTGATTTAGCAGGTACTGCCCTTAAGGTAACTGTAATTAAACCAGGTCTTTGCCAAGATACCGAGTTCTCATCTGTTCGTTTCCATGGAGATGAATCAAAAGTTGCTGCAACTTATAAAGATGTTGAGGCGATTTTACCAGAGGACATTGCAAACACAGTTTTATGGCTTGTAAACAATCCTCGTCATTTAAATATCAACGAACTAGAAATGATGCCTGTTTGTCAGACTTTTGGTGGACTTGCTGTTACTAGAAATCTTGATTTAAATAAGAAGTAATTTACTTTTAGTTTAGATAAAGGCTAGGACTTATAGTTCTAGCCTTATTT
>CAZEXR010000129.1:0-6856 GCA_964516675.1 uncultured Enterobacterales bacterium
TATGTTTAAAATAGATCCTAACTTAGTAAATGTATTTTTAAATGATCAATGTGTGCACTAGGCTTTTCTTTTTGAAAAAAATATAAAATCAGTTCATACTAAAAATGAGTAAACACAAATATCTAAGATAGTTAACTTGGCTTATGAGCCATAAGTTATTTAATACGAGTTTAGTATGCAATTTATCACTTATTATGAATCTTCAATCGGAAGAATTACTTTATCTAGCGATGGAGATAACCTTTGTGGCTTATGGTTTGATAAACAGAAATATGACCGTTTAGGTCTTTATAAAGATGCTACCTACGATAGCTCTTTGATGATATTTAAAATGGTAAATCAATATCTTGATGATTACTTTAAAGGACTAAATCCAACCATTACTATTCCCATTAAATTTAATACCACCCCCTTTAGAGAACAAGTCTTCTCTCACCTTTTAACCATTCCTTATGGCACAACTACAACCTATAAAAAAATTGCACAAGACATCGCGCTTGAAAACGGAATTAAATCAATGTCAGCTCAAGCTGTTGGCAGTGCAATAGGACACAATCCAATTACAATTATTGTCCCTTGCCACAGAGTAATTGGCACTGATGGTTCATTAACAGGATTTGCAGGCGGAATTGAGAGAAAAGAGTTTTTTTTAAATCTAGAAAAAGGACACTCTAATAATTAAAAAGCCTCAAAGAATCTCTTCTTTAAGGCTTTAGAATATTAGTTATTTAGTAAAGATTACTTAGCTTCAGCTTTCTTAACGTCTACTAACTTAACATTGAATACAAGAACTGAATTAGGCTTGATGAACTGACCTACAGCATTCTCACCGTAGCCTAGCTCTGATGGGATGTATAACTCATACTCAGAACCAACATTCATTAGCTGAATACCTTCAACCCAACCTGGGATCATGTTATCTAGAGGGAATTCAACAGGCTTCTTCTGCTCGTCAAATACGTTACCATCAATTGTAGTACCCTTATAAGTTACGCTGATGATATCGCCCTTAACAGCCTTAGCACCTTCACCCTGAGTGATAACCTTGTACTGAAGACCAGATGCTGTAGTTACAACACCTTCTTTCTTAGCATTTTCTTCTAAGAACTTCTTGCCATCTTCCTTATTAACAGAAGCAGCTTTCTTAGTCTCAGAATCAATCTTTTCTTGAATCTTCTTATCTAAATCTTTAAGAATAGTTTCGATTTCTTCACGCTTTAATGATGAATTCTCGCTTACACCATCCTGGAAACCTGCAACAACATACTCTGAAGGGATTTCACCAATTAACTGTTCCTGGTTCTTCTTCATCATAGTTACTTGGTCGCCTAATAATGCGCCAATTGCATAAGCTGCTTTCTGTTCGAAAGTGCTCTGCTCATTTAAAATACTTGTTGCTTGAGTCTTTGCGCCATTGAACTGATACTTATGATCACAAGCAGATAAAGACAATACTGATGCTGCTACTAATGATGCGATAGCAGTCTTTTTTAATAACTTGTTCAAGTTCTTCTCCGATATTTATAGTCAATTGTAAAAGTGTTCAAATGACTTTTGATTCTGATGATATATTTTACCATGTTTTAGAATTTCAAAGGCACCATTTTTTATAGTGCCCACTCTTGAGACAGGTACAGAATATCGCTCTGATAAGGCTTTAATATGATGTGAATTTTTTTCACTTACTGTAAATAACAGTTCATAATCTCCGCCACCAAATAAACATAACTTATCCTGATATTCCTCAGGTAAACCATATTCATTAAATTCTACAGGTTTAGGAAGACTCTCGACATTTATAACGCAACCACATTTTGAGGCCTCTGTTATATGTCTTAAATCACCTATAATGCCATCAGAAATATCAATTGCACAGGCACTAATCTCGCTTAAAGCTACACCGAAAGCACATCTATTTTCAATTAACATGCTCTTTTCATAGCAATGAAAAAATATACTCTGATAGTCTTTGAATAGACTTAGCGAGTTTAATAGTGAAATTGTGTTCTCTGATTTATAGCCTAAATCTACAGCAAAGCCTGGTAGTCCAAGACTTCCTGTTACATATATTCCATCACCTTCTTTAGCATTATTTCTACATAAAGCCTGACCTTTTTTTACTAGACCATAAGCACTTATAGTTATAGATAATGGTCCTTTTGTCGTGTTGCCACCAATCAAAGGTAAATTTAATGTCTTAGCAAGTGTAAATAAGCCTTTTGAGAATTTCTTTAAAAACTCATCATTGGCATCAGGAAGGTTTATAGATAGAGTAAAACAATAAGGCTTAGCACCCATTGCTGCTAAATCAGATACATTTACAAGTAGAGATTTATAACCAAGATAGAAAGGATCGGTACCTGGGAAAAAGTGGATACCTTCATTTTGAGTATCAGTTGTGATGGCTAGTTCATAATCAGAAGGAACATTGATTAAAGCACAATCATCACCAATACCTAAAAAAATACCTTCACCTCCATCAAAAGAGGTGAAGTATTTTTTTATTAGCTCAAATTCACTAATAGCCATTTAAGAGTTAAGCTTTGATAGCCTTAACAACCTTATCTAACACGCCATTAACGAACTTGTGGCTATCTTGCTCTGCAAATTCTTTAGCAAGAATAATAGCCTCGTTAATAACTACACGATAAGGAACTTCCTGACGGTATAAAAGTTCAAAAGTACCTAAACGTAATACAGCCTTATCAACCTGATCAAGATCATCTAAAGGACGGCTTAGGTGAGGAGCAAAAGCCTCATCTAGTGTTGCTACGCTATTGATTACGCCTGAAATAAGGTCATGTAGGTAATCTAAGTCAGCACCGCGAACAGGCTGATCTTCTAAGAACTGCTTTTCAATCTCAGTTGCTGATAAACCAGTTAATTGCCACTGGTAAATAGCCTGTAAGGCAAAATGTCTTGCCTTATGTCTCTGAGCTGGGGTTACTGAACCTTCAGTTGCATCCATTTTTAAATTCCTTTATTAGAACTGCTTAATAATATTAACCATTTCAAGTGCTGAGGAAGCTGCCTCTGCGCCCTTGTTGCCTGCATGAGTACCTGCACGCTCAATAGCCTGTTCTAATGTATCAACAGTTAAAACACCGTTTGCAACAGGAATTGAATGGTTTAAAGTTACCTGAGTAATGCCTTTAGCACATTCGTTAGCAACAATTTCAAAATGATATGTTGAACCACGAATTACGCAACCTAGGGCAATAATTGCGTCATACTTGCCTGACTTTGCAATCTTTTCGCAAACTACAGGGATTTCAATAGCGCCTGGAACACGAACTAATGTGATGTTCTCATCAGGAACTTCACCTTCGCGCTTAAGAACATCCTGAGCACCTTCAACTAAACGCTCACAGATTAAGCTATTAAAACGTGATACGACAATTGCAAATTTACCGTCACGACATGGCTTATTGCCTTCAATTACTTTGATAGACATATGCTCTCCAAAATATTAGAAAAAACCGTTTTTAAGCAAAGTATTCATAGATAAACCACCATCTTTAGTGTTTTTATCCTCTTTGCCTGATACAAATAATCTTTCAAGATATCTAGCTAAGACATCAACTTCTAGATTAACTTTATGACCTTTTTCAAAATTGTCAAAGTTTACTACACCTTGAGTATGAGGGATCAAGGTTAATCTAAAGGTGTCATTAACAATTTCATTTACAGTCAAAGATACACCATCAACTGCAATAGAACCTTTGTGTGCTATGTAGCGTAAAAGGTCATTAGGGGTCTTAATCCAAATGTCAAAAGCATCATCAAGTGTAGTCTTTTTAATAACTTCGCCTACACCATCAACATGCCCTTGCATGATATGACCACCTAAATGAGTACTAGGAGTACATGCTAATTCAAGATTAAGCTTTTGACCTCTTGAATAATTAGCAAAACAGGTATGTTCTACAGTCTCAGCTGATACATCGGCATAAAAACAGTTGCCAGATAACTTAGTTGCAGTTAGACAAACACCGTTATTGGCAATAGAGTCGCCTAAAGCAACACGCTTTGTAAGCTCAAAAGAAGCAGGAGTTTCAACTACAATTTCATAGCCTTTACCATGCTTATTTAAAGCTTTAAGTGTACCTACGGTCTCTACTATACCTGTAAACATTTATATCCTATTTACTTAATTCTTTACTACATAGTGCAATAAAACGTCACTTCCATACTGTTTAACAGAATGAAGTTTTAGCTCTTTACACATGTTTATAGATTGAGGGTTATCAAGAGAAAATGCTGTTTTTGCATCTTTTCCTAATAACTTTGCTGCTTCAAAAACATATAACTCATCAAATAAGTTTTCATTTATGAATGCAGATGTAAGAGTATTTCCAGCCTCAACCATAACTCTTCTAATTTTTAAAGTACCTAAATGCACAAGTACAGCTTCTAAATCAATATGACCATTCTTAATTGGCATATAAATAAAAGTTGTGGTCTCAGATAATTTTTCACAAACTGAGTACTTACTTTCATCATTTGTACCTTTAACAAGTAATACTTCACCTGTTTTAAAGATCTGATACTTATTGATATCAAGCTTTCCATTGGTATCTAAAATAACTTTTAAAGGCTGACGAATAAACTCTTTATCAATCTTCTTAAGTTTCTTTTTAGAAAAGTTCTCATAACGAACATTCATTAAAGGATCATCTGCAATTACAGTATTTACACCTGTGATAATGCAGTCTGATTTTGCACGAATATCTTGAACTTTTTGGCGGGATTTATCATTTGTAATCCACTTACTCTCACCATTTGCTAATGCAGTTTTTGCATCTAGTGACATACCAATCTTTAAGCTTACATATGGGTAAGGAGTTGTAATTGCTTTCATGAAAGCACGATTTAGGAAGAAAGCCTTTTCTTCTAAAACATGTTCAACAACTTCAATTCCAGCATTGCGCAGAATATCAAAACCACGACCAGAAACTTTAGGATTAGGATCACCAGTTGCTACAACAACTTTAGAAACTTTCATTTCTACAAGTTTTACAGCACAAGGAGGAGTTCGACCATAATGAGAGCATGGCTCTAATGTTACATAGGCGGTAGCGCCTTCAACATCGAAATTAGCATCTGTTAAAGCCATAATCTCAGCATGAGGTTGACCAGCTTTATGATGGTAACCTTTGCCGATTACTTTATTGTCACGGACAATTACACATCCTACCGCAGGATTTGGGTAGGATGTATATAAGCCGCATGATGCAAGCTTAATAGCTTGCATCATGTATTTTTTATCAGTCTTTGATACTGAGTTCAAACTTATTTACCTTTGACTATTAGTCTTTGTAAACAGGGAACTTAGCACATAGAGCCTGAACGCGTGCACGGCACTGTAGAATTACTTCATCATTCTGATAGTTCTCAAGAACATCACACATGATTGCAGCTAATTCCTTGATTTCAGCTTCTTTGAAACCACGACGTGTACATGCTGGTGTACCAACACGGATACCAGATGTAACAAATGGAGAACGAGGATCACCTGGAACTGTATTCTTATTAACAGTAATGAATGCCTTGCCTAAAGCAGCTTCAGCATCTTTACCAGTCATTTCAAGACCAATGAAGTCCATTAAGAATAAGTGGTTATGAGTACCACCTGAAACAACCTTGAAACCACGCTTCATAACTTCTTCAGCTAAAAGCTTAGCATTTGCAACTACCTGCTTTTGGTAGTCAACATACCAAGGCTCCATAGCCTCTTTGAATACAATAGCCTTAGCTGCAATGATGTGCTCTAAAGGACCACCCTGAGTACCAGGAAAGATAGCTGAATTTAACTTTTTGTAAATTGCTTCGTCATGGCAGTTTGATAGGATAAAGCCAGAACGTGGGCCACCTAATGACTTATGAGTTGTAGATGTTACAACGTGAGCATAATCGATAGGTGATGGGTAAACGCCAGCTGCAACTAAACCTGCAACGTGAGCCATATCAACAAGAAGGTAAGCACCAACTTCGTCAGCAATCTTACGCATCTGAGCCCAGTCAACAATTCCTGAGTAAGCTGAGAAACCAGCAATAATCATCTTAGGCTTAACTTCTAATGCCTTGTTACGAATATCAGCGTAATCTAGTTCACCTGCTTCGTTTACATCGTAACCTACAGAGTGATAAGTCTTACCAGAGAAATTAACAGGACAACCATGAGTTAAGTGACCACCTGAAACTAGAGATAAACCTAGAACAGTATCACCTGCTGAACATAAAGCCATGTAAACAGCATTGTTTGCCTGAGAACCAGCATGAGGCTGAACATTAGCAAATTCGCACTTAAATAATTTGCAAGCACGGTCAATAGCAAGCTGTTCTACAACGTCAACGTACTCACAACCACCGTAGTAACGCTTTCCAGGATAACCTTCAGCATACTTGTTAGTTAATTGAGAGCCCTGTGCTTCCATAACGCACTTTGATGCGTAATTTTCAGAAGCGATCAATTCGATGTGATCTTCCTGGCGCTGATTTTCACCGCTCATTGCAGTCCATAACTCTGGATCATATTGTGCAATTGACTTAGCTTTGTTAATGAAGCTCATGGGATTTCCTCAGAATGTGTAGTAAATTTAAGGTAGTACAATCAAGTACTAACCAAAAGAAAATTGAGTTAGTGCATTTTAACATTTTTTGTGGGATACATCATATTTTTTTATGATTTATTTAGCGTAAATTTGCTCATTTAAAAAGGGCAAACTAAGCTCATTAAGTGCGGGATTTAAAGCTCGACACATAATAAGATTTTGTTATTTTTTAGTAAAATACAATAAATAGAGGCTTCGTGCATATCTGTGGGTAGATGAAGCCTCAATAGCTACCCTTTAGA
>CAZEXR010000130.1:0-4801 GCA_964516675.1 uncultured Enterobacterales bacterium
AGAACACCACCGCAGGTTATGCGTATTTGGGTCGCACCTTACGAGGACAAGGAAGGAGATTTCATGATGTCAGGCTACATTTACACTGAAGTTTCACCTAGAAGATGGACTCTCGGTGTTAATTCGCAAGATATTCATAATCAGAACTTATTTACACCACTAAACAAGTAATTTTAAGGAAATATTTCTCAAATGGAAAATATTAAAACTTCATCAGCAAAAAATCTTAACACAACCACTTACGTTAAGTTTTCATGCGCATTATTCGCTTTAATTGCGCTATATCTAATCTTAAATCCTGCTATGGCTGAGTCTGGTTCAGATGTATTTGGTGAGATTAAAAAAGTCTTAGTTGATTATATGAAAGGTACTCTTGGTTCTGTAATTGCTATTTCTGTAATTTTAACTGGCTTATTTGCTGCTGTTAAAACTCAATCATTATGGTCTGTAGCAATCGGCTTCGTAGTTGCTTTATCTTTATACTATTCTCCTGCCATTGTTGACAATGTGATGGACGATACAGGTGCAGGTGTTGACACTATTTCTGTATCAAATGAAGTTACAGCTCTTGAGAATACTTCAAATATCAAGTTCTTTAACCATAACTAGCTATTAAAAAAATAGCTCCCATTGTCTGATTTTATTTATAGATGTGGGGGCTTTTTACAGAATTTTTTATTAAGAGTTTTGTAAAAAGCATTAAAAAACATGGGTATAAATACAAATGAAAATAAGAAAAACACTTCTTGCATCGGTATTGTCGACTTTAGTTCTTATGTCGAGTAACGCATATTCTGAAGATCAATCTGTTAATTCAGACCAATCTAAAGACTTGCAAAATAATACACAAGAAATAGAAAAAACAGCTCTCAAGCCTTTATCTGTAGCAGAAAAAGGAGTATTTCGTCCTAAGGACGAGGCTATTTTCAGTAAGAAATCTAAATATGATGATTTGATTGAGCAAGCAAAAAATAATAAAAATCTATCCAATAAAGATAGAAAAATGATTATTGAGCATTACACAAATCTAAAGCTCGCAGAGTCGGAAGAAAAAGCTGCTAACGCAAAATTTGATGCTGTAGTACAAGATGTAAAAGATACGCAAGCAAGTATTGCGTCATTGCTAGGTGTAAAGCTTGAAGGTTTTGAAGGAAAGAAAGAATTTACTAAGAAAGATCATGAAGAACTTATGAAGAAACTAAGCGGAATGTTCCAAGTAACAGCTCCCTTAGATGTTAAATATTTAATTGCAATCGAAACCGATTCAAAACACATGATCTTGATGAATGAGACAGGGCGTTTCGTTTTTAAAGGAGATCTTTACGACACATACAATGGCATGAAAAAATTAAATAATGTCGATGATATTCGTAACTATGCCTTAAAAACAAATTATAAAGCACTGAAGCTAGACCCTGAAACTCTATCATCTGCACGCATTGGTAACGGTGAAAAAGAAGTTGTAATTTATGTCGATGCGGAAAGTTCGATTACAACCTCAATTATAGATCAAGTGAATGATTATCCTGATAGGGATAGTTATACATTCTATTTTGTACCGATTCCAGCAGACTCTGCTAAGTCAAAAGATCTTGCTATGAAATTCTATTGTGCTCGTGAGGCAGGAAATTCTGAAATTGGAAACTTATTATATTCTGGCGGATTAGATAAATTATCAACAGATAAATGTAATTTCGATAACTTCCAGAAAACAATCGCAGCTGCTTATTACACAAATGTAGATGGGTTACCTTTTTTTGTCGATTATGATGGCTCAATCTCACGAGGAGTACCTGCTCAGGGACTTTATCAGTGGTTAGCCTCACACCGTTCCACAAATCTTGATGGAAGATTTGTTCCTAAAGAAATCAAAGAGGATTTGCAGAAAAAGCTTGTTAAACGAGGCTCTTATCAGTTAGTTACGAAAGAAGAACAAGCGCAAGCTGTTCAGAATTACAAAACTCCAGTTTCTGAAGAAGAGGAAGAAGAAAATTCTGATTTTGACGCTTTATCAGTTGTAACTGAAGAGGAAATGAATGAGGCTGAGGAGAAAATCCAAGAAATGGAATTATCTCAACAGGAAAAGAAAGAATACTCTTCAGAACAAATCGCACATGAACCCTTTAATTTCAAATCCGAATCTGCCGACCTGAATGGTTTTGACATGAAAGATGAAATTGATAGATATAAGCGTGAAGCACAAGTAACCGATGAAGATCCATTGGTTGTAGATAATGTAGACCAGAATACAGCTTATGATGTGAACGGAGATACTGAAGGTCAGGAAGAGAGCTTAAAGAAGTATGAGGAGCTTGATGAATCAAGACTTATTCAAGAGCGTAAAGGTAAGAATAGGCATCTGGCAACCGAAATTGAACAAATGCAAATGCAAATCGTAAAAGTTCGCAATGAATACAATCAAAGACGACTGGATTTAAAAAATAAATATGATGAAGAGTATCAAGATTACGAAGACTCTTTTGATTTTGCTGAAAGACATTTTGGGGAAAAAAAGAAAATTCGCAGACAACGAGAAGTAAGAAAATATCAACAAATGTTATACAAAAAATACAAAGATAAAATTCAGAGCTTAAATCGAGAAGAGAACGAGTCTATTAAAAACCTAGTTCACGATATTAACTATTTAAAAGGAGCAATGCAATAAATGTACAACGGTAATGACACTATGTCTGCATTATGTCCTGTAATAGCATTTGACAAGGAAAATAAACTATTTCTAAATGACGATGAAACAGTTGGATACGGTTTTGTTTGTATGCCATTGTCTGGCGGAAATGAAGAAACAAAGCAACAACTTGAAGCTTTTTTAGCTTTAGATTTTCCTGTTAATACAACGATAAGCTTTATGCTATTCAGAAGTCCTGACATTGACTCTGAATTAGATCAAATGATTTTATTACGCAGTCGCTATCACGATGCGTTATTAACACCGATGTTGTTTAATCGTGTGCAATATTTAAGAGAACATACAGAAAAGCCTCTCGTAGCGAATGTTTCAGGTGCTAATGTAGAGTTAGGTTGTATTGTCGATGTAAAGTTATTTATTACAGTAAAAATCCCTGTAGCAAACGGCATTGAACCAACCGAAGCAGAGCTTGTGGATATTAAGGATTTGCAACGAAGAAGTTACTCTTCTTTAAATGAAGTAGGCTTTATGCCAAGCGAGATGACTTCTGGAGATTATTTGCGCCTTATGGGCACTTTAGTAAATTGGGGAAAAAATGCCTCATGGAGACAATCATATATTCAACCTGACCCTGATGTACCTCTATGTGAGCAATTTTATGATAATGACACTGATTTAGATGACTCAGATCCAACAAGAAATTATATTTCACTGGGGCAAAAATTAAATCTAAAGAATAAAGAAGAATACGAAAGATATGTTCAGGTATTATCACCTCGCGTTTATCCTTCAACATTTTTCTTTGGTGATGCCATGATGTATGCTGGCGACCCATCAGGACGTGGTCGTTCATCAAGTATTACAGGCAACTATGCGATGGTTTCAACTTTGCATTATGTAAATCATGTAAGTACCTTTGATAGATTAAAAAAGAAGAGAGCTGTAACAGGTAAAGCACAGTTCGCACCTGTGCTTCTAAAAGCTCGCCCTGAACTTGGCGATGCAATTCATGATAATGACGAAATGTATAATGCAATTCAAGAGGGAGGAAAACTAATTCAATATACCTTTAGCGTTATTATTTTTGCGAAAAATAAACAATCGCTAATTGATACTTCTCAGGCAATGCAGCAATACCTCGGTGTTATGAAATATAAAATGATGGTAGATAGATATATACAACGAGAAATGTTTACAAACTGTCTTCCATTTTGCTGTGACAGAAAATTTATGTTCGGTATTGAAGCTAGACGTTTTCATACGTTCACAACAAACATTGCTTCTGTGCTATTACCTATTTTTTCAGAATGGAAGGGTACAGGTACAGGACACATTGCATTGATTAGCCGAATAGGTCAGTTAATGACTCTATCGTTGCAAGATTCGCAGACAAATAACAATGCTTTGATTGCAGCTGAGTCAGGTTCTGGTAAGTCTTTCTATACCAATGAGCTGATGTCAATGTATATGTCAGAAGGTGCTCGTGTTTGGATTATTGACATCGGTCGTTCATATTTAAAACTATGTAATATTTTACACGGTGAGTTTATTGTTTTTGACCCCGAAAATCTTCCTTGCATGAACCCATTTAAGATGATTAAATCAATCACGGAAGAGCACGACTCAATCATTGCTATTTTAATGACAATGATTTCTCCAAATTCAGTATTAACCGATACTCAAATATCCATTTTAACTCGTGTATTTGATGAAGAATGGGAAAAGAAAGAACATGATTTAACGATTGATGATTTAGAAACTGCGCTATTCAAGTATGCGCAAGAACACAATTCTAAAGAAGTTGAAAATATGGCTGTCCAGCTATATTCATTTACTTCTAAAGGACCGTATGGAGCTGTGTATAACGGTGGAACTCCAATTAACTTCACAAAACAGTTCACCGTGCTAGAACTTGAAGAATTGAATGGTATGCCGAATTTGCGTCAAGTAATTCTATTGCAGTTAATCTTTCAAATTCAACAAGCTATTTTCTTGTCTCCAGATAGATCTCAGAAGAAGTTGGTTATGATCGACGAAGCTTGGGATTTATTGAAACAAGGTCAAACAGCAACATTTATGGAAGCAGCCTATCGTAAATTTAGAAAATATGGCGCGTCAGCAATTATCGCAACTCAATCAGTAGCTGACTTATAT
>CAZEXR010000130.1:4811-6806 GCA_964516675.1 uncultured Enterobacterales bacterium
AGCGATTGCAGCGAACTCTGCCTTTTATTTCTTGTTGGGTCAAAAAGAGCAGACTATCGAACAAGTAAAGAAAAATCAACAGTTAGCCTTATCAGAAGGTGGTTTTCAATTATTAAAAACTGTAAGAACTGTAAAAGGTGCTTATTCTGAAATCTTCATTCAGTTTAACAATGGTGCTGGTATTGGTCGTTTGATTGTATCTGACTTTGAAAAGCTAATGTTCTCTACTGATGCTCGTGATATTGCTCGTATCAATAAATATGTACAAGCAGGCGCAACGTATTCAGACGCTATCAATCAGATTTTAGTTGATGATGGCAAGATTGACTATAAAGATCTTAACAAACAAGATTTAACACCGTACGGTCGAATAATGAACAACAAGGAAATGGAAGAGTATCTAAAGCTTCACGGAAAAGTTGTATCCGATGCGGAAATAAGAAAGTACGAGAACGCTTACTGGTCTCCGCTATCCAAAAGACTAATTTTTAGTGATGGTTCAAATGTAATCAATCCTCGTTCACCTGATAAGAGTGTTGGCGTAATTACAGATGGCGCAGGAGACAACCCTCTTGTTTCACAAAAAGAAATAATTAACTAGGGGATTTACAATGAAAATATTTTTAGCGTTACTTTCTAGTTTAGTGCTTTTGCTGTGTTATGGACAATATTCTTTAATGAAAGAAATTGGTTCACAACCACAGATATATGTAATTGATATAGCGTCTCTTCATAATATTACAAATTATAAAGACAAAGAAGAAATTAAAGAGGTTCTTAATAAAGTAAAAGAGATTAGTTCAACTCTAGCTTTAAAAGGAAATATTGTGCTGAATAGTGGTGCTTTAGCAGCGTTACCAATCAATAACAATATCAACGTGATTGATCTGAAAAAAGTAAGACAATTACTAAAATCATCAAAGGAGAATAAAAATGAAGAAAATTAAACTCTTTCTAAAATCGCTAAACAGAAATCATCTGTTTTTTCACTCACTCACATTCATTTTGTGTTTGCTTGCAATTTGGGCTTTATACGATATTAACCTGATAACCAGCACAAATAGAGCAAAGATTGAGTCTTTATCTGAAAAAATTACTCAAAATGAAAAGGTAATTGTAGTTTTGAATAACAAACTAAAAACTTTAGAGTTACAAACTAACAACTGCACTTGTAAAAAATAATAATAAAATATCCATGTTAATGTGTTGCCCTTATTTCTTATAAGGGCTTTTTTTGCCCCTTTAACACCTCTTTTCTTCAGCTAAAACTAGCATAATCTATGCTGTCTTATTGTTTTAATGCTATTTTCTATGAACAAATTAAATCATTTACTCTATTCTGCTAAATATAGTCTGAAATTCGGAAGAAAAAGAGTAAACATACTTGAATCGTCACTGATTATTACAATGACTTTAATTACTCTTGTGACTTGTTATCAGATAATTCACACTCGCTATGACATTGTTATCCCAACATATAAATATTCGTGCTTAAAGAATTGGCATTTTGGACTCATTGATAAATGGGATCACACAATTCTTCGCAACGAAACTTATATTTTCAAATCACGATACATGATGATCCGTAAAGATGGCGAACACATTGCTAAATTCATTCGAGCAATGCCGCTGGACAAAGTAGAAATAACAAAAGACCATGAAATATACATTAACAGTAAGTTAGTAGGTACAGGCTTAGGACAAGCAAATCTATACAAGAAGTCTCCTAACTACTTTATTCGTCACGAAAAATTAGGTTTCGACAAATACTGGGGATTAGGTACTACATACAATTCCGTTGATTCAAGATATTGGGGGGCATTAGATGAAAGTCAAGTTATCGGTCGTTTTATTCCTTTGTTTTAGTATTGCAAATGCTTATGTTATGGCAAGTGCAAGCAATTTAAACGAAGAAATTGATAAAACAGTAGAAATTGTTAAACAACAAATAAAAGATAGAAATACTCGCAATGTTGATCTAAATAGTCTTGGCAT
>CAZEXR010000131.1:0-6511 GCA_964516675.1 uncultured Enterobacterales bacterium
TGTTTAAAATAGATCCTAACTTAGTAAATGTATTTTTAAATGATCAATGTGTGATCTGCTTTAGAATTCTCTCCTTTTGAGCTTGAAAATGCTTTACATGCTTATGAGTTGCCAAATTTACAAACTACCTTTGTTCGTGTATCAAAGCGTCCTATGGGTGTAGCAGGTGATGATACCTGGGGCTCTCATGTACTAGAAGAGTTTGCAAATCATAATGAGAATGTTGAGTTTAATTTCTCAATCTATGTTCTATAAAAGTTTTTAACTAACCTTAATTAAAAGGCGCCTCTGGGCGCCTTTTCGTCTTTATATAGACTCAGAACCTGCTGGAGTCTGCGCCTTAATATAGTTTTGTTCTTTATATTCAAGGGGAGATGTATTCGTTACTTTTTTAAATACTCTTGCAAAATGAGAGGTTGAGGAGAATTGTAATAGAAAAGCTATATCTCCTACTTTTAAAGTAGAGTTTAGTAATAAGTCCTTAGCTTTAGCAATTCTCTGAGTTCGAAGGTAGTCCATTATTGACATGCCAACATCCTCTTTGAAAATTCTTTCAGCATAATCCTCATTTAAATCTGCAACAGTTACAAGTTCTTCTCTTGAAATTTTAGTAAACAACTTTCTTTCAATTTCTTCTATGATTTTAATAACGTTAGAGCGATATTTATTTGTTTTTTTCTTAGTATATTCTTGAACTAATTGCGCAAATTTATAGGAGGTAGCTTCTCTTAGTAAGAATGCATCCTCAGGTGTTTTGGTAAGTTCAGCTGAAAGAATAAAAAAGTCTGCTGTGGTATAAGCTGATTCAACAGGAATTCCGCCTTTAATGGCCGCACGAGCCGCTAAGGTGGCGTTAATAATAGCACTGTTCTTTGCGTGGCGTAATTCTGTAAAACCCATACGACCTTCTTTACCATGCATAGGAGAGCGCAGAGCTCGTACTGCTTTATCAGGATCGCCTTCTACAATAGCCTCTAGGTGAGATAACTCATAGGCATAGGTATTGTGCTGTGAGTCTTCTTGAATTACTGCATCTAAGCTTGGAGTTGAAATAGTAATATCTTTTTGAATTTTTGCTAAGAAATCAACTAAGGTTTTCTCATCAAGTGTAGGATTCTTGTTAGCCTCTTCTTCATCAATGTCTGAAATGGTTTTAAGCAGGGTGTTAATGCCTAAACACTTTTCATTAAACGCATCTGTGTTATTAGCAATTTTGGAGATATCAAAAGAAGCAATGATATAAAAAGCCGAACTTAATTTAATTCCGCCATAGCTATTAGTTTCACTTAACGGAATAAAAGAGTGTTTATCTAGTTCGTCTATTAAATCAAATCGTTTTTCTTGTTCTATCTCAAGTGAAAGAAGCTTGTCTGATGGATATTTAGAAACAATATTCTTCTCTTTATCAATTAAATATAAAGATGAGGTTAAAGTAGATAAGTTTTGTAAAAGAGTATTTAGATTCATTGTCCACTTCAGTCTTTGTTAATTGTTTAATTTTGTCATTATAACTTGTGAGGCTATAAAGAAATGTGAATAATCTTTTAAAAGCAAATCTAAGACAAATTGTAAGAGTTTTTTTAGTTATCAAAATATTTTGTTTATTTCCCTTTTATGGAGATTAAATCAAATAATTGTATAAAAAAACTTAAAACTATATTTGAAAAAAAAGCTGTTTTCTTATAATATGTGCCTTCCTTAAAAACACGCTACAATACGATAAATAAGGTAAAGAGAAGCTCTTTGGTTTAAATATATAAGTGTTTATCAAATTATAAATAAAAGCTAGGTCATGAATTTTGACCAGTGCATGAAATATCCAATCCTTTATGAGGCCTATAATGCCAAACGATCAGGTTATTTACCTCAAATCTTCTGACATATTCTCATTCATGAAGAATATAAAAACTGTATATTCTCAAGCTAGAATTCTTAGTGCAAATCAAACTGAAGAATTTGAATATGACGAAAATGGTTTTACGGGTGCTAAAAAAGTTCAATGCCATGCTCTTAAGACAAAAGGTCAAAAGTGCGAGGATTGTATTGCATGTACTGCAATAAAAGAAAAAAATCTGCAGTCGAAATTAGATTTTTCTGAGCAGGGCAACATATATGTAATATATCGCCACATAGATATTGATGGAAAAGATTATCTGCTCCAAGCCTCATCAAAGATCTTAGATTCAGCTATTTATATGAATTTTGAGAAAAAAGCATTTCTTATTCAAAAATCGGATTATGAGGATAAGGTATATGTTGATCCTCTTACAGGTGCCTACAATCGTCGCTATATGCTAGATCATGATTTATCAAAGCAGGGCATTAGGGCAGTAGCAATATTTGATGCTGATAATTTTAAACATATAAATGATACCTATGGACATGCCGCAGGGGATGAAGCGTTAAAAACATATGTTTCTATTATTAAGCAGTGTGTTAGAAAAGATGACATTCTAATTAGACTTGGTGGAGACGAGTTCATTCTTTATTTAAAGAATATTCCAAAGATTCATCTGGATTACACCTTAGAGAAAATACGTTCTCGTATTGATTTACATATCTTTGAGAATTATCCAAAGATGCATGTAACAGCAAGTATTGGTTATTATCATTGTGGTTATGGCTTTGATTACAATAAAGCTACAATGATGGCAGATAGAAATTTATATGTAGCTAAGGAACGTAGAAATTGCGTAATTAGTGAGTTACAGATTGAATAAACAATTGAGCCTTAACTTTTTTTGTTAAGGCTCAAATTTATTATTTAGCTTTATCTAAAATTTCTTTTAATTTTTCAATCTCAATAAGTCCTGTATAACTACCTACAAGCTGTCCTTTTTTATTTAAAACCGCCATAAAAGGCACACCAATAATATTAAGTTTTTTTGCAAGTTTTATATTTCTTTTAGAATTAGGATTTGTAAAATCAAAACGAACTCTATCAATATCTTTTGTTAATTCCAAAAATTCTTTAGAAGAGTACAGCGAGTCATCTAATTCATGACAGTTTGTACACCAGTCTGCAGATACTGTAATTAAGGTTGGAGTTCCGTGGAATTTTTCTAAAGAATCAAATTCGATAAGTTTGGTAAAGTGAGGTAGTGCTTTATTATTATGATCTTCATTATTAAATAAAGAAAAAACAACAGCAAAAGACAAAAGACTTACCATCATAATTGAAGCTATCTTTTTATTTTTAAGCATTACACCTAAGAAATAAGAGATGCATAGAGCATAAATAATTGGCTCTATATAAATATTTGCAGCCCCAAAAAGATGTCTACAGATGTAGTAAGCTCCTAGTAAAAGCGGAATAGCAAACAGGTGTCTGATTTGATTTACATGGTTTTTAAATTTTGATAAGAATTTTGAGCCATAGGTGCCAATTAAAAGTAATGGTAGTCCCATTCCTAAACCAATGGCTAAAAACATTAGTACGCCTTTTGCAATTGAGTTTGAGGTCATGATGTATACAAGAGCTCCTGCTAGAGGTGCACTAGTACAAGGTGTTGAAATTAAAGCTGAAAGAGAACCAAATACAAATGCCTTTGCTAGGGTACCTTCTTTTTGCTTATTGATTGCTATTTGTAGGGAGTTATTAAATAGCATTGGGATTTTTATCTTAATAATTCCAGCACAGTCTAAAGCAAATACTAAAAGTAAAACAGCCATTATAATAATTGAAATGGGATGTTGTAATACACTATGAGCTGCTACACCAATTTGTGCAAAGACAAGTCCTAGCACGCAATATGTCAATGAAAGTCCTGCAATGTAACTTAAATTTTGTTTTAGCTTGCCAACAGCATCTACATATTTGCTACCTAAAATAGTAGCTGAATAAATAGAGAGCATTGGTAATACGCAAGGGGTTAAATCAAGAGCTGCACCAAACACCAAGCATAAAAGAAGAATAATTATAAAGTTATCGGTTTGCTTAAAGAGCGCGTTACTAGAATTGTTCTGACTATCGATATTTGTTGATACTGTTTTTTCAACAGAGTATTCGTAACTAATAGGTGGAAAGCAAATTCCATTACTGTCACAACCTTGATAGGTTAAAGTAAGTGTTTCGCCTTGTTTAACGTTAATTAGATTAACTTTTACTAAAGCAAGTGTCTTATAAATTTCACTTGTTCCATTTAAATCTTTATGAATAATTCCCTCAGGAAGACTTTCTATATTGATGATGCCTTGCTGTGTTGCTACCTTTATAGAATCTTTGTAGACAAAAGCATTATCGCTGATTTGAATTGAGCAGTTAATAACTTCAGGAGTGTTTACATCTGCTTCACATTTAGCAAGAAAAGGAGGTTCAACCTGTAAAGAGCTTTGTTCTTTTGCTGTATTTAAAAGTGAACTCAACGCATTTTCTGCATTTGCACAAGAAAAGCAAAAACTACTGATTAAAACAAGAGTACAAACAATCTTCTTTAGCATACTTACAAAGACCTCATTTAATTTTCTTTAATCTTATCAAAAATATAGCAGCTGTCGTGTAGCAAGTTTGAAGTTTGTGGAGAGAAAGCAAAAAAAGAGGTCCTAAGACCTCTTTTTAGATAATATTTATTAACTAGCGACCTAATTTAAAAGCTGAAAGTTTTTGTAGTAGTTCTGTTGCATTTGTATGCAAAGTTTGTACATCCTGAGATGTTTCTTGACTAATACCTGAGCTTTCTTGTGTTAATGAACTTACGCCTTGCATATTAGTTGAAATCTCTGAGGTTGCAGTTGTTTGCTGAGTAGCAGCAGTTGCAATCTGAGCAATCTGAGTATTAACATTATCAACTCTTGAAATGATGTCATTTAGAATATCTGTAACACCAGAGGCTTTGTCTGCTAATACATTCATATCTCCTAAAGATTGATTCATAGACTCATTAGCACTGTTTGCATCAGACTGTATTTGGGTAACCATCTTAGTAATTTCTTGTGTAGATGCTGATGAACGTGAAGCTAATGCACGAACCTCATCTGCAACAACAGCAAATCCCTTACCAGCTTCGCCTGCACGGGCAGCTTCAATAGCTGCATTTAGAGCAAGTAAGTTTGTTTGAGATGCAATATCTTCAATGGTTTGAACAATAGAACCAATCTTGTTACTTTGTTCTACTAAAGCTTTGATTAACTCAGCATCTTTGCGAGTCTTATCAGCCTGACTTCTGATAGAAGAAATAACTGTTTCAACCTCATTTACACCATGATGAGTGATGTTTTCGGTTTCGTTAGAATTAGCTGCAGCACTCTCACAATTTTTAGCAATATCACCTGTAGTTGATACCATCTCATCTGATGCTGCTGAGACAGTCATTGAGCGGTTTTCTGCATCTGCAATTTGAGTTGCAACTTGATTTACCTTATCGTTGATATCTTGAAGTTTTAAGGCAAAGTCTTTATAAGACTTAACAACATCACCAATTGAGCCGCCAAGCAAACGACGCATTTGAATTGCGCTATCAAACACAGTACCAAATTCATCATGAGTATGGTTTTCTAGTTTAAAGTCAAAATTACCTTGGGCAATCTTATCCATTGCATCAATAAGCTTTGAAAAGTTATGTTTAATGTATTTAGCTAAGCTATTTGAAATCAATAAACCAATGATAATTGAGATTACTGCAATTGTTATTGATATATACATTGGAGTTTTGCTAGTTGTAGAGTTTACAATCTGAGTAGATATTGCCACCTGTTCATCAATTAAATCTTTGAAAATACCTTTGCATTCACGAAGTTTTGGCATTACATCTTCAACATAAGTATCAGTTGCATCATGAATATTATTTACCTTAACTAAAGGGATAATTGATGACTGAAAGTAATTTGAAAACTCAGCAACTTCTTTTTTAGCTTTAAGAATATTAGCTTTGTATTTATCAGATGAAGGCAGAACACCTGTGATATTTTCATTCATTGTGCCAGTTGTTTTTGCAACATTTTCAATGAATTTGGTGGTTCTTTGAATGAACTCATCATTTCCTATATTTGATTTATGGTTTAAAAAGTTTAGGGTAAAATTATCAAAATGGTCTAATGCCTTTTGTGTATCCATAACTCGTCCGTATGATTTACCTAAAATCATACTAGTGTTGTAAGAAGCATCAATATTACTATTGGTATTAAATACAGCAAATAATGATGTGATGACGATTAGAAGATTAAAAATCAAAAAACTTAATAAAAGCTTTGCTCTTAAACTTAAAGATGATAATAAGCCCATTGTGACCTCTTTATTCCATGTCTTTTTTTTACACAATAAAAATGCTTATTAATAATTTTATTATTAATAAGGAAATACTCCCGATAATTTATTTATACGTCAGAAAGAGCTTAAAATGTAGATTTGCACAATAGATTTGATAATTCGATCACGTTAATTTGATAACTAAATCAAAGAAAACGAAGTAGCTCACAAAAGGAAAATAATCCTATTTTTTTATCTAATTTTTTTTATTTACTCTAGTTTCCCAGATGGAAATTTAACACGAACCTAGATTCACTCATAGGTTGA
>CAZEXR010000132.1:0-6499 GCA_964516675.1 uncultured Enterobacterales bacterium
TTATGGAAAAAGGCTTGCAGCTAGATTTTTTTAGAGCTTAAGGTCCTGTATATGTGTTTTTTTTGGATAAATGCCTCAACATCAAGGCTTTACAATTTTAATTTATTCTCATTTCTTTTATAATCGAATATAGTTTTAGTTTTCACCATTTTGCAGTCTATTACTGCGGAGATTATTTAATATGTTAACTGACAAGTTGCGTGATGGTGCGCACGGCAAGACTTTTAAAGTCTTATTTATTCTAATCATGCTTTCCTTTGTTTTTGCTGGCGTTGGTAATTATTTAATTCCTCGTTTAAATTCAGATCCTGTTCAAGTAGGCGAGATTAAAGTTAAAGCTGAAGATTGGAATGGAGCTTATCAAGATCAAGTAAGAAGCATGCAAAATCAGTATGGTTCTCAGGTAAACGCTTTATTTGAAAAGCCTGAATATGTAAAAGCTTTACGTATGCAAGTTTTAGATCGTATTGTTGATAATGTATCTTTAAGTACAGCAACATATGATGCAGGCATCCGTATTGGTGATGATCAGGTAAAAGCTGCAATTCGTAATGAAAAAGCTTTTTATAAAGATGGCAAGTTTAACAATGAACTATTTTTAGCAACTGTACGTAATATGGGATCTTCTCCTGATTATTTTGCTCAGCAAATGCGTACTCAGATTTCTCAAGAGACAATCGCAGAACCTGTAATTAACTCAGGTGCTTCTGTTTACCCTTACGAAGTTGAAATGCTAGCAAAACTTTTTGCTCAGCAGCGTGTTGTTGATTTATACAGTGTGAATGTTGATGCGTTAAAAGATTCTATTAAGACCACTGAGGATGATGCTAAGAAGTTTTATGATGCTCATCATAATGTGTTCATGAAACCTGCAACATCAAACTTTAGCTACATTGTTTTATCTGTAAACGATTTAAAGAAATCAGTAAAAGTAACAGATGACAAATTAGAAGAATATTTCAATTTAAATCAGACTGATTTTGCAATTCCTCAAAAGAGAGAAGCATCTC
The DNA here is from genome assembly GCA_964516675.1 of uncultured Enterobacterales bacterium. Lineage (GTDB taxonomy): Bacteria > Pseudomonadota > Gammaproteobacteria > Enterobacterales > Succinivibrionaceae > Succinivibrio. Next base: position 1,011 of record CAZEXR010000132.1, read on the forward strand.
AGATTATCATCAAAGCAACAACCCCTGATTTTGCAAAGAAAGCTGCTGATGCTTTAGCTGCTCTAAAGTTAGGTACTTCATTTGAAGATGTTGGCGCAAAATTCTCTGATGATGCTGATTTTTCACAGTCACATGGTTCATTAGGTAACTTAGAACAGGGTAGTTTATCAGAGGCTCTTGATATTGCTTTGTTTAAGCTTGCAAAGGTTGGTGACTACTCTGAGGTAGTCGTAGATGAATCTGGTGCACATATTCTTCGTTTAGATGGCTTTACAGAGTCAATGCTACCTAAATTTGCAGATGTTAAAGAAGAAGTTACTAAGAAATACATAGATGCTCAGGCTTTAGAGTTATTTACTCAGAAGAGCTCTACATTAACAGATGTATCCTATGAAAATCCTGATTCTTTAGATGCTGCTGCAAACGCAACTGGTGCTCAAATTCTTCAATCAGGTGATTTAGCTTTAGGTGATAAGTCTGCTAAGTGGCCTCTAAATACAGATGAAGTTCAGAAGGTTGCTTTTAACGAAGACACAAGAACATCTCATCAGAATTCACTTGTAATTTTATTAGGAAATGAAGCTTGCGCTGTAATCAATGTTGCAGAATACAAAGACGCTGTTTTACAGAAGTTTGATGACGTCAAGGATAGAGCTTCTGAACTAGCAGCTTTTGATATGCTAAAAGACAAGTCTAATGAAATCTTAGCTGATATTAAGGCAAAGGTTTCAAAAGGCTCTTCAATTGATGAAAACGCCCTAGTTAAATTAAATAAAGACGTTTTAATTAGTCGTGGTGATCAGAATTACGAGCCAATGTTTGGTTATGATGTGTTCTCAATTGCTAACAAAGCAAATGAGGGTGCAATTACCTCAAATAAGGGTGTACCAACTTTAGCAATTCTAAAGGAAGTAAAGACTGATTCTGAAGCAAATATCGATCACTATGCTCAATTTATACGCTCTCAATTAGTGCAATTTAAAGTAGAAAAAGCAAATTCTATGCTACATTCTGGTGCAAGAGAGCTTAGTGAAATTAAGTACAATGAAGATGCAATTAATCAAGTAATTCAACAAAATAACACCGTTGAATAGCCTTAATTTATAGCATTTTTTTAATGCTCCAAAAATGACCCTGTCCTTTACGGACGGGGTTTTTTGTTTTTTAATATGTAAAAAAGAACGTATTAGGATTACAAAAAAATGAACATTCACGAATATCAGGCAAAAGAGATTTTCAAAGAATATGGATTACCTGTTGCTCCATTTTATGTTAGTACAAAGGCTACAGGTATTGGTAAGGCTGCCTATGAATTGGCTCCAGGTCCCTTTGTTGTAAAGTGTCAGGTGCATTCAGGTGCACGTGGTAAAGCAGGCGGTGTAGCATTAGTACATACACCAGCTGAAGCTGAGGCTTTTGCAGCTAAGTGGTTAGGAAATAAGCTTGTTACTACTCAGTCAGGTCCTCATGGTAAACCTGTAAATAGAATTTTAATCGAAAAGGCTACAGATATAGCATCTGAGCTTTATGTTAGTGCAACAATTGATAGAACTACCTCTCATTTAACAGTGATAGCATCAAAAGCTGGTGGTATGTCAATTGAAGAGTTAGCTGTTAATCATCCTGAACAAATCTTTAAAGTTGTAATTGATGAGTTAACAGGTCCAGAACCTTTTCAAGGCAGAGAACTTGCTTATAAGTTAGGTTTAGTAGGTAAACAAGTAAATCAATTTGCCAAGATTTTTTTAGGCATGTGCAAGATGTTTGTACAAAAAGATTTATCTTTAGTTGAAATCAATCCTCTTGTAGTTACAAAAGACGGAGATTTGATTTGCTGTGATGCCAAGATTAACACCGATCCTTATGCTCAATACCGTCATAATGAATTAAGTGAATTAGATGATCCTTCTCAAGAGGATCCTCGTATTGCAAGAGCAGTTGCCGCAGGCTTTAGCTATGTTCCATTAGAGGGTAACATTGGCTGTATGGTTAATGGTGCAGGTCTAGCAATGGGTACTATGGACATCATTAAGAATTTAGGTGGTGCTCCTGCTAATTTCCTTGATGTAGGTGGTACAGCTACAAAAGACAGAGTTATGGAAGCTTTTAAGGTTATTTTAGAAGATCCTAACGTTAAGTGCATTATGGTAAATATCTTTGGTGGTATTGTACGTTGTGACATGATTGCAGAAGGTATTAAAGGTGCTGTAGAGCAGATTAAATTAGATATTCCTGTAGTTGTAAGACTTGAGGGCAATCAGGCTCATGAAGGCGAAAAGATCTTAAATGAGTGTGGTCTTAATATTGTATCAGCTCGTGATTTAAGACAAGCTGCAAATCTTGCTGTTCAAGCTGCTAAACAATAAGGGATTAAGATGAGTATTCTAGTAAATAAAGACACTAAAGTAATTTGTCAGGGTATCACAGGATCACAAGGTACAGCTCACTGTGAACAAATGTTAGAATTTGGCACTAAGCTAGTAGCAGGTGTAACACCTGGTAAGGGTGGTAGCACTCATTTGGGAGTTCCTGTCTTTAACACTGTTTTAGATGCTGTAAAAGCAACTGGAGCTACCGTTTCAATGATTATGGTTCCACCTCCATTTGCTGCTGATTCCATTCTTGAGGCAATTGACGCAAAACTTGAGCTAGTGGTTTGCATCACTGAGGGTATTCCTGTTTTGGATATGCTAAAAGTTAAGGCAAAGCTATCAGGCTCCAAAACAGTTTTAATTGGACCAAATTGTCCTGGTGTTCTAACTCCTGATGAATGCAAAATTGGTATTATGCCATCTTCAATCTTCCTAAAAGGCAAGGTTGGTATTGTATCTCGTTCTGGTACTTTAACTTATGAAGCTGTTAAGGAAACAACTGATGCTGGATTTGGTCAATCGACCTGCGTTGGTATTGGTGGTGATCCAATTCAAGGTTCAAACTTTGTTGATATCTTAAAACTTTTTGAAGAAGATGCAGAGACTGAAGCTGTAGTTTTAATTGGCGAGATTGGTGGTACAGCAGAGCAAGAAGCTGCTACTTTTATTAAAGAGCATATGACAAAGCCTGTTGTTTCATATATTGCTGGTGCATCTGCTCCTAAAGGTCAGAGAATGGGCCACGCTGGAGCTATTATCTCTGGTGGTAATGCCTCAGCTTTTTCTAAACAGCAAGCTTTAAAAGATGCTGGTGTAACAGTTGTTCCTACTGCAGCAGATATTGCTGATGGATTGAAAGAAGCTACTGGTTGGAACTAAAACTTACAATTTTCATAACCTCACAAAGTATTGCCTAAGTTATATTATTAAATAATAGAGCTTGGTCATTTTCTTTTTTGTAAAATCATTAAAAATATTCTTAATTTTTTGTACAATATAAAAAGATAAAGAATTTGGAGTCAAATATGAAAAGCTTGAAAGCTTGTTTATTACTAGGTTTAGGTATTTTGGGTACAGCAAATGCTGTAACTATTGAGGTTAGAAATGACACCTCTGAGGATTGCTCTGTGGCAATTAATGCACGCGCTGACAGAACTAAGTGGGTCACTCAAGGTTGGTATGTTTTTGCTTCAGGTGAAGAGGCTCCAATCATTTTAAAAGACATCAATGATATTCACAACGTATATGTTTATAACGACTGTAATAAAAACGCTAATGCAGTTAAGAATGAAACTAAAAAAGGTTGGGTAAAAACTAACTACAAGTTTAATGATGATACTCTAAAAGAAAAAGAACAAGGTTACGAAGAGGTAACTTTTGAGCGTCTTCAATCAGAAAAATATTCAATTAAAAACTAAATTGGCACGCAATGTGCAATGATATCTGTGTACAAATAAAGGTGGCAATTATTGCCACTTGTTAGGAGGCACGGATGTCTACATTAACTTTAAATAACAGTTCTCTTGAGAGTCTAAGAAGCCAATGGCCTGAAAGCACTAACAAGATATCTAGTTCATCTGATTTATTAAGTGGTACAAGTTCTAAGGACAATAAGGTAGATTTTGCTAACGCATTATCTATTTTATCTGATGCTTCATCTTCAGCTGGAAGTCAGTTTTTCTCTTTATCTGAAAAACAAGATCCTTTTGCTAAAAGTGTAAATCCTATTTCATCTATTGATGGGGATTATTCACAGAGTGCATTAGTATCAGATGGTGACGAAGAAGAAGTTACAGAGTCTAAAGTTCAAACTTTATCTGATAAATTCTCAATCTTAGATGATAATCCAACTAAGAGTGATTGGTCTGCACTTGAAAGTCAGACTGCTAATGATGACTATTCTATTTTAGATAAATTAGGTGATGGTCTTATGACCGCAGCAAAATTTGCCGCTAATATGTATATTGGCAAGGTTATCTAAAACTAAAGTAATATATTTAAGTCTAAGTGAAAACCTAGACTTAAATAATAATTGTTAATTCTAACCTAAGCTTACATCTAGGAACATCATTAGAATAAATCCTGCTAATACTGCGATTGTTCCTTTATCTGAATTTCCCATATCGTGAGATTGAGGAATTAACTCTTCGATTACGACATACATCATTGCACCGGCTGCAAATGACAAGAACCAAGGAAGAAGAGGCGCTACAGTTTCGGCTAATAATACAACTGCAATTGCTGCAATTGGTTCTACAATACCTGAGAAACTACCAAGGATAAAAGCTTTAAATCTATTCATGCCATCTGAAAAATAAGGCATAGAAACAGCTGCACCTTCAGGAATATTTTGAATGCCAATACCTAATGCTAGAACAGCAGTAGCACTAAATAATCCGTCACTTACAAGATTGTTTGCAGCTGCTGCTGATACACCAACAGCCATACCTTCGGGGATGTTATGAATAGTGATAGCTAAAAACATTAGGGTATGTTTACTTAGTGTTGATTTTGGTCCTTCAGGATCTTTTGCTAGAACATGCAAGTGAGGCATAGTTTTATCAATTGAGACTAAAAATACAATACCAAGGATAAAGCCACCAATTACTGGAACTAGCTTAAAGCTTCCTTCATAGGTTGAAGCTTCAATTGAAGGGAGAATTAAAGAGAAAATGGCAGCTGCTAGCATAATACCAGCACTAAAACCAAGTGTTAATTGAGTGTAGATTTTCTTTTGGTTTCTAAGCAAAACGAATACAACTGCAGAGCCTAATGTGGTACATGAGAAGATAAATAAACCACAATATACAGCAAGCATGAGAGTATCATAAGAATTCATGATGTATCCTATTATTTTAAATTTTCATTAATGAGATAATAACCTAATTTATAGAAGCATATTTAACAGTTATGTAATATTATTTATCATCTAGCTTTTTTATTAGATTGAATTACAACGTTTTATTTTAAGATTTTATGTCCTCAGATACCTATTTAGTACCAGATTTAGCAAAAGATGAAATTCATCGAACCGAGCTCGTTATTAAAAAAAGTCGTTTCATAGCCTCCGTAGCTCGTACTCATGGAGTAGATGAGGCAAAAGCTTTTATTGATAAG
>CAZEXR010000133.1:0-6473 GCA_964516675.1 uncultured Enterobacterales bacterium
CTCAGGCAAATGCTCGTCCTCAGATCGCATTAAGCTTACTAGGTTAACGACAGCTTCTAATCCCACCCCCATCTCCTCCTGCAGGGGGTGGGAGAAGTCAGTACCTCAGCAATCAAAAATTGCTGAGGTTTTTGCTTTTTATAGCCTAGCTATCTAATATATAAAGATTTTTTTTAATTTTTTTTCTTTAGAAAATCTCAAATCTGACGTTATATAAATATAAGGATTATTTGAGGATTTCACTGTGCTTACACCAGAGATTAGAAACGAGCTACTAGTTGATGAATTGCAACTAGGTGTGCGTCTAAACGAAGATGTTCAAAACAAAGATCATGCTGACTTTGCTTTGCTTTTAGCTATGATATCTCACGATGTTATTGATAATCCTTTATTCAACACCGAAGAAAAAACTACAAAAGAAGTAAACTTACGTGCTAAGTTTGCTCTTCCTCCTGAGCAAAAGAAATACGCAAATAATTCTGATTTTGATAGAGCTCAAGCTATGACAGAAGCATTTGCAAAAGATGGCTTAAGACAAGTGTTTTTAGCTCAGTGTATGCAAAATGAGCCTTTGACAACTTTTGAGAGAAGCTATTCTCCAGAGGTATTTGCTCAACTTACTCCATTAAAGCAAGAGAAATTACGTCGCCAAATGCAAGGTGCCGCTTTAACTTATGAGAAAATTCATGAAACTGGTGACGGTTTTGATATTCTAGATGAGATTAACAGCAGCAGATTGCATGCAAAGATTTCTACTGCTGTCTAATTGATTAAAAAGCTTTTTTAAATCTATTTAAAGCTTCAACTAAAGTGGCTTTAGTACAGCCTAAATTTATTCTTATAAAGCTTTCATTTGATGAATGATACATCGCTCCATTGTTAACTAAAATCTTAGCATCCTTTAGTAATTTTGATTTAATATCAGAATCGGTCATATTAAAACAAGAGCAATCTACCCATGCCAAATATGTACTTTGAAGGTCTGCTACCTTTACCAATGGATAGTTTTCTTTAAAGAATGAAACTAAATACTTATAGTTTTCTTGGATGTAATTATTAAGCTCAATTAGCCAATCATCACAATTGGTGTAGGCAGCAATTGTAGCGGCAATACCAAATGGATCAACATCGCAAACTTCGTTAATGTTAACCTGTCTATCGATTCTGTTTCTTAATTCATCATTTTGGCAGATGATATAAGCGTTTTTTAGACCTGCAGTATTAAAAGTCTTACTTGCTGAACGAACCGTAATAACATTATTGTTAAAGCTTTCATCAAGTGTAGAGAATGCATGAAAAATAGAATCATTAGGGTGAATATCACAATGAATTTCATCACTAATTACAATTAGATTATTATCTTTTGCAATCTTTAATACTTTTTGTAATTCTGCTTTTGTCCACAATCTTCCTGTCGGATTTTGTGGATTGCAAAATAGTAAGAAGCGAGCTTTTGCAGAGGAAGCTTGTTTTTCTAAAGCATCAAAATCTAATTCAAACTTTCCATCTTTGTATAAGATTTTATTTTCAATCCCAACGCATGCGCTATTTGTAATGCAGCTAAAAAAACAATTGTAAGCTGGAGTTTGTACAATGACCTCATCTCCTGGTAAAGCAAGTCCTTGTATAATTGCTGAAATTGCAGGAACTACAGCTGGAACTGGTATTATCCAATCCTTTTTAACTGTTTGCTTGTAATGCCTTTCGTGAAAAGAAATGATTGCTTCATAGTACTCATCTGGTACAAGACCATATCCATAAACACCATGAGCTGCCATTTTATTTACTGCTTCATAAATTGCAGGTGCAGCCTTAAAGTCCATATCTGCAACCCATAAAGGGAGCACATCCTTATCTTTTACAATATCCCATTTGTCAGAAATTGTATTGTGTCTATCGACAACTTCATCAAAATTAAACATATGTTTATCCTTCATGAATTTGGCAGTTATTAGGCTCTTTTGCGTTTTCATCAATGATGATTTGTCCAATTTTATTAGCAGTTATAGTGCCTGAAATTGGATTTTTAATACTTGTTACTTCATTTGTAATAGTAGCTTTTACAGTAGAGTATTCAAAGCATAAATCGCAGTCTTTATCAAAAGTACAATTCTCTAATTCAAGATTTTTGGCATAGCAAAGAGGCTGAGTCCCCTTTATCTTACAGTTTACTAATTTTAAATTTGTGCTGTGCCAGCCTAAGTATTCACCTGAGATTTCACAATTGATTAAGGTTACGTTGTGAGATTCCCAAAAGGCGTCTTTTGAGTCTAATACACTGTTTTCAATTACAATATTCTTACAGTTTTGGAATGAATAATTGCCTTGAAGTTTGAAGTTAAAAATATGAATATTTGAACTATTCATCAAGATATAATCGCCATTTACTGCTTTGCAATTATCAAGATTGATGTTTGAACAATCCCAAAGTGTTTCTTGTGCATCTGTAAAGGTAACATTCTCTAGCATTAGCTTGTCCACCTTGCGGAACATCTTCGGAGCGATAATCATGCAATCTTTCATGTATAGATCTGATGAGTACCAAATAGCGGCTCTAGCACCTGTATCAAATTGACAGTTTTCAATACGTGCTTTTTTTACATGCCAGAAAGGATATTTACCATTAAATGTTGAATTCTTGCATTCTACATTGTGGCATTCCTTAATAGAAGATTCACCGTTTAATACTTTAATGTTAACTAAAGAAATATCTTTTTTTCCAAAAAGAGGTCTCTCGCCTTCAAATTCTTGATTTTCAATTATATTCATATTTTTAATTTTCAAAGTGTAAATTATTTTTAATAAGATAGTCTTTTTTTTATTAAATTAAAAGGTATTTATATGATAAAAATAACCATCTTCATAATGATAAGTTATCTATAAATGTGGATGCGTGGGGATTCACAGCGCTTTTCTAGAAAATAATTTATTGAGAATGATTATTCTCTAATGAAAAAAAATATTATTGTGAATTGTTACATATATTCAATAATAAAATGCCTAATTCTTTCATTTTAATCTATGATTGAAGAATATAGGCAAGTTTTATTGCATAATTATTTCAAATCTAATCATTACGAGAGGCTATCTTTCATGGCTGTTTTTGAAGAAGCGCTAAAGTTCTTTCCAACTATTCCTGATGGTATAACCAAGACTTCAATTCCTGGTGTTCACTACTTCCAAGAATCGTTCCACAAAAAAGCTGAGCCTAGCGTATATCCTGCAGGTCTTTGCATTATGTTATCTGGTCAGAAAATACTTAATGTAGAAGAGCAGCATTTTATATATGGTGCAAGAGAATATGTAGTGTGTTCTATGGTAATGCCTCTTGAGTGTGAAATTGTTGCTGATTCAAATGAACCTGTTAAAGGTATTTTTATCGGTTTTTCAACCTCAGATATTCGTGAATTAGTAGATAGCATGAATCTAAAATCTAGAGTAGAGCAGTTAGATTCAAAGATTATACCAAAGCCAATTGGTCCTTCTGTTATGTCTGTTGAGTTTGAGACATCTATTGTTAGGTTCCTATCTTGTCTTATAAATGAGTCTGATGCAAAAGTATTAGGTCCAGCTTTACGCAGAGAGATCTTATATAGAGCAATGTGTGGAGAACAATCAGATCTGCTTTTAAAAATTGCAATGCATACAGGTCCATTAGCTAATATAGCCAATATTATTGGATCAATTCAGAATAACTATAATCAGAACATCGACATCGATAGTTTAGCTAAAACCGCTAATTTGAGTGTGTCGTCTTTCTATAGATTGTTTAAGGAAGTAACCTCTGATACCCCTATTCAATACATCAAGAAGATTAGATTGAATAAGGCAAGAGACATGATTGTAGCTGAAAATGTAAAGGCTTATGTCGCAGCTTTAGAAGTTGGATATGAAAGTGTTTCTCAGTTTAGTCGTGAGTTTAAGCGCTACTTTGGCACTACACCTGCAGCGCTTAAGGTTTGTTAACGGCGCTGATACAGCTCTCTATTTACAATAGAAGATTTATCGCCCTTTTTTAAAATGATACATAAAGCACCAGTTCCACCTTTCCAGGCTGGTGCTGAATGAAATGCTAAAACAGATGGTATCTGTTTTAGCCAATGGGCAACATGACTCTTCATTAACGCTTTTGGATTAGAGCGTTCACCTTTGCCATGAATAATTAGAATATTTCTAAATTCATGTTTTTTTGCAAAATCAATAAATCTAATTACTTCTTGATAAGCTTCTTCAATTGTTTTTCCATGCAAATCAATATGATCTGCCTCTGCATATTCGCCATGACGTAATTTTGCCATCACATGAGGTTGCATTCCTGGTCGTCTAAACTCCAAGATGTCATTTGGTTTGACCATAGCAACAAAGCCTGAGGATGCAGTATCTGTTACATCTTCTGGTTTTCTAATTGCAGCTTGCTGACGAGTTTTTGCTATTTCCTTATCAAGCAGGGAAGTTGTCTTTTCTATCTTGTCTTGTACGATGGGTTTTACCTCACCGCCTACAAGATCAGAAAATTGAGAGTCATCAGGTTTTTCTTCTTGTTTTAGTAATTCAAGAAAATCAGTTTTGTCGTTCATGTTGTTTTTTTTATAAAGCAGCAGGATCTACAAAGATTCTTATTACGACGCCTACGCATACAAATAAGATTCCGCAAAAACGGATTTTATTGTAAATCTTTAAAGGTGTTTTCTCATTTGGTTCATTGATGCCACCTAATTTAGGAAGTCGTACTAATTTATCATCATAGTATCGAGGTCCTCCTAAACATACATTTGCATATGAACCTAACACATCAAGAGTAGCACATGAAACTACGTTAACAAAATCATGTGTATGTTTGATAATGTTTTTTAAAATTCGTAAAAACGAAATAGAGAAAAACATTGTAATAAATAGGGCAATAAAAGCCGGAACTAAAAGTGCTTGTTCAAACTTGTATATAAAGTTACCAAATAGCTCAGTTTGTTTTAGCTTGAAGGAGAAAGATCTATTCATAACTGCAACAATCTGCATCATGACAGCACCTTCAATTCCTAAAAGTAAATACCAAACAATAATCGCAAACCAGTTGGCAAACAGACTCATAGTAACTGCTTCAGACATGGCTTTGTTAATTCCCATTTCTGATAATTTACTACAGTCTCTAAGCATTTTTGTTTGAAGAAATTTCCTTGCTCCAATTTTATTTCCATTCTCTAGAGATCTTTTGACTTGCAATGTAGTCATCAAGATTGGCTTAGACTCAAGCAAAAAAGGCAATATTAGCAAGGAAACAAATGTGTCATAGTTAATGACAAATCTTAAAACTAGGATTGTAAAGACAGTTAAGCTTAAGACAAAGAAAGGTAGAAACACACTTGAAAAAATGGTTTGTCCTACAGAGTTTTCTTTTCTATTAACTTTTCGTGCCATCAAAGCAAACAGAGGCGCTAGACTAGATAGTCTCCAAGTTGCTCTAATTGGCAGAACAATTTCTAAAAGCATTGCAGTAAGCAAGGTTACTGCAGGATATTCAAGAATTGTAAAAAAAGTAGAAAAGAAGTCACTTAAAGAAACTTCTTTTGCTGCACTTAAAATCTGCTCTACAGGCATGAAGCCTCCTATAGCATCTTGATCATCGCTAGTACAAGTTTAGCGCTATTCTCCGATGCAGATTTAACATTAAAATCATAGGTTGCAGTTTCATTTTCATCAGCTGAATCAGAAACAGAACGAATAATGATAAATGGTACTTTAAAACTTGATGCAATATGTGCAATTGGTGCACCTTCGCATTCTGTAACCATTGCCTGAGGGAAATGCTTTAAGATATCATTTTTGATCTCAGGGCTATTGATAAACTGATCACCTGAAACAATAAGACCTTTTTTAGTCTTACCCTTTAATTCAGGAATGGTTGCTGCTGCGATATCGGCCTTAGCAATAAGCTCAGAGTTTGCATTGAACATCTCTTCTTCTGAAGGCATCTGACCTAACTTATATCCAAATGCTGTAAAGTCTGCATCATGGTATAGAGCAGAAGTAGAGAAAACGATATCGTTGATATGAAGGTCTTTAGCTAAAGAACCTGCAATACCAGAATTGATAACATAGTTTACGTTGTATAAAGTAATTAAAAGAGCTGTGTCTGCAGCTGCTTTTGCTTTACCAATACCAGAACGAGAGATAACTACATCTTTACCATCAGTTGTCTTGCCTTCGAAAAATACGAAAGAACCAACTTCTTTTTTTGTATATGATTCGAGCTTAGATAAAAGATACTCTGTCTCTTCATCCATCGCACAGATAATGCCAATTTTCATACATAATCCTCAATTTTTAGTTGCTAGATTGTAGCATATTCTAAAGCACTATCTTTTTGAAATAATTAAGGCTCTGAAAAACCAGAAGTTTATCAGAGCCTTGTATCTTAACCTAAGCTATTAACCTAGTAGGCTTAATGCGATCTGAGGACGAGCATTTGCCTGAGTTAA
>CAZEXR010000134.1:0-6365 GCA_964516675.1 uncultured Enterobacterales bacterium
TATGAGTGAATCTAGGTTCGTGTTAAATTTCCATCTGGGAAACTAGAGTTATTAACTAAATCCCATACGTTAGTTTCGCCAGCTCTAATCTTGTTAACCATGGTAGGATCGTTAGTTGCTGACTCGGCATGAACATCAGCTTTAAACTTTTCTCTAAATGGATCTAAAACTTCTGCTGAGTTATAGCCTTCCCAACAAAGAATATTAAGTTTGTCATCTCTTTCACCTGCAACTGCATTAGAAATTGATAAAGGTGCAGCAGATGCAACAGCACCAGCTCCTAGCATTTTTAATACTGAACGACGGCTAATTTCTGTCATAAGCTCCTCCAATGGAGATAGTAAAAAATAGTGGACTTTAGTTCTAATGTCCTAACAACAACAAAAAAAAATGTTGTAACTAAACTAGTTGATTACAAAATACATCTTTAAATGTGGTAAATGCAAATAAAAAGTTATTAAGTGCAACAAAAAATAACCGGCTTTTTAAAACAGTGCACGATTTTTATTAAAATTTGTTATTTTTCAAGCAAAAGAAGATGAATTAAAAAAGTGTGAATTATATCACTAATGTTGCTAACATATTGATATGTAACGAATAAAATAATTAAAGAAAAGAATTTGAGTTTTTTCTTCGTATCAAAAAAAAATTAAATTTACTCAAAGATTTTTTTAGAGTGCAGTTATATTCCAATTTTGTGCAATTCGTATTGTAGGTATTGTTTTTTTTGAATCTTAATTAAAAAAAATAGATAAGACTTTATTTTAACGTATTGAAATATAAGAATATAAAAATAAAGATATGGCATTCTTTTTCTTTTTTGAGAGTTTTAATTTGGTCCATAAAATTAAAAATTCATCTTTCATTCACTAAATTTGAACATTAATGATCAATATTAGTAATATGTTGTAATTTAATATTACAAAATGTTTGAAGTACAACATTATCTGTTGACTATAAATGAAGTTAATCATATTTTTAACTTAAGTTAAACAAAAGTTTTGAGGTTTCTCATGAGTAAAGAATATGAAGCAAATGTTGTTAAAGAATTAACAGACATGGTAAATGAAGGATTATATCAATTTGGTTTAGGCCCTTTATCTACAGCTAAACTTTTAAATTTATCTGAAAACGCAACTTTCTATGCATCAGATCCTGCCGATGGCAATGAAATTATTATTAGAGTAGGTCGTTCTGGTTATTCTTCAAAAGAAGAGATTTCTTCTGAGATGGTTTGGGTTCAGGCTTTAATTGATGAAAAGGTTCTAAATACAGCTAATCCTGTTAAGACTATATCAAATGAGTATGTTGCAACTATGCACACTAAGAGTGGGCAGGAAAGAATGGTTGTTGCTTTTGAAAAACTCGAAGGTTCTCAACCTGATGTCGGTCAGGCGAATATTTTATATTGGTTTGAGCTTATTGGTGAAGTTACAGCAAAACTTCATAAACAAGCTAAAAGCTGGAAGAAACCTGAGTGGTTTACTCGCCGTGTTTGGGATTACGATGGCATTATTGGAGAGCACGCATTTTGGGGCTCTTGGAAAGATGCAATTGGATTGACTAGTGATGGCTATAAAATTGTTGAAAAAGCTTTAGCTAAAGTAAAGCCAATTATTGATAACTACGGCATAACAAAAGACAATTTTGGTGTTATTCATTCAGATATTCGGTCAACAAATTTATTGTTGCACGAAGATAAAGTTCAGATTATCGACTTTGATGATATGGGCTATGGTTGGTATCTGTTTGACTGCGCTGCAACATTAAGTTTTATGGAAGAAAGTGAAATCGCTCCTGATTTATTAAAAGCCTGGATTAAAGGATATGAAAAAGTAACCAAACTTTCTGATTATGAAAAGAGCTTATTACCTACTTTCTCAATTTTAAGACGTATTGAATTGATGGCTTGGTGTTCATCTCATAATGAAATTCCATTTTGTCAAAGGGTAAGCTTACAGTGTACAAAGGATACTGAAAAGCTATGCGAAAAATACTTGTCTGATACATATTTAGTTTAAGGTGGCCCATTATGTTTACATCATTAAAAGGAAAAACAGCTATCATTACAGGTGCATCTAAGGGCATTGGTAAAGCAATGGCTCTTACATTTGCAAAAGAGGGGTGTAATGTAGTAGTTCTGAGTAGAAAAAAAGAAGACGGTCAAAAAGTTGTGGATGAGATTATATCTTTTAATGGAAACGCAATCGCAATTGCTGCAGATGTTAAAAGCCTAAAAGATATGCAAAATATGGCCAAAATAACCTTGGATACATTTGGTGAAATTGATATTCTCTGTTGTAATGCTGGTATCTTGCCTTGTTCAAAACTATCTGAAATGACTGAAGCTGAGTTAGATGATGTTTTAGATACAAATGTAAAAGGAACTTTCTTTGCTGTAATGGCTGTTCAAGAACACATGAAAGCAAAGCGTTATGGCCGTATTATCCTTACATCTTCGATTACAGGTCCAAAAACTGGATATCCAGGATGGTCTCATTATGGAGCAAGTAAAGCTGCTCAGCTTGGATTTATGCATACTGCAGCAATTGAATTAGCTCCCTATCAAATAACTGTAAATGCTGTTTTGCCTGGCAATGTACTCACTGAAGGTCTAAAGGATTTAGGCCAAGAGTATATCAATCAAATGAGCCAAAGTGTTCCTTTAGGTAGTATCGGATCTCCTTTTGATATTGCAAATGCAGCCTTATTTTTAGCTAGTGACGAGGCTAGCTATATTACCTCTCATAGCATGATTATTGATGGTGGACAGATATTTCCTGAATCCTTTATGGCTTTAGATTCTTTACGCCAAGAATATATAAAATAAGTATTACTCTTAAAAACGCTTAGCTTGTTTCATATCAAGACTAAGCGTTTTTTTTAGTATCAATGTAAGGTAAATACCTTGTACTAACACAAGCAAAAAGCAGTCCAATCACTAATCTTAGAACATTGTATTGATAATTACGTTGGCAATCTTCTTTTTAACTCTTAGAGTTTCTTTTGTTCTATCCTATATGTTTTTATAAAATTACTTTAAAAGCGAGATGGTCTTGTAACTATGCTGTACCTAAGTTATGTCAACGCAGATAGTAAAGTTATGCCAATGATTTGAAAAGAAAGTACATTCTTTTTCTAGTTTCCTTTTTTTTGGGGGGTATTATTTTGTTGATAGAATAAATAAAGATATCTATAAAAGTTTTCCAAAAAAAAGACCTTCTTATAAAGAAGGTCAACATTCAAACGATACAGTTTTTTTTATAATATGGAAAACAGATTAAATCTTTAAATCTTCAAAAGCCCCCTTAATTGCTTCAATAAAGAAATCAGCATCCTTTTTATAGAAGCGTAATGGAGGTCTAATCTTTAGAACATTACCATCTGCACCACAGCAACCAATAAGAACATTATGGTGACGAAGACGATTTATTAGAAGGGTAGCAGTCTCTCCATCAGGTTCTTTTGAATCCCTGTCTTTTACAATTTCTAGACCTGTAAATAAACCTGTGCCTCTAACATCACCAATACAAGGATGGTCATCCATAAGCTTTGTTAATTCTGCACGTAGATAGTCACCTTGAATTGCAGCATTTTCAATGAGGTTATCTTCTTTTAAAATTTCAAGCACAGCAGTACCTGCTGCAGCTGCAGCAGGTGATCCACCAAATGTATTAAAGTAACCTGTATTCTTAGTTAGACAGTCAATAATCTCTGGTCGTGTGACAACCGCTGCCATTGGGAATCCATTGCCCATAGGCTTACCCATAGTTACAATATCAGGTACAATATCGTGACGCATAAAGCCCCACATCTTACCTGTTCTACCAAAGCCTGGCTGTACTTCATCTGCAATATAAAGGCCTCCGTGATCTCTTACAATCTTAATAGCTTTGTTGTAAAAGCCTACAGGATCGGAATAAACACCATCTGATGAGAAAATATCATCAATTAAAATTGCAGCTAATTTAATGCCTTCTTTTTCGAATTCTAAAATTGCCTTTTCAACATTCATTGCAAAAACATCAGCTAAATCTTCTTTTGGAATTCTATAAGTATCAGGTGCAGGAACATATTTAACAAAAGGACATTCGCCTTTAAATGTTGATGGTGAGACTAATGTTGTTAGATATGAATTACCGTGGTAAGCACCTGAGGTAACAATTACACCTTTACCTTTAGTAAAATAGAATGCTTCTCTAAGTGCTAAATCATTGCTCTCAGAGCCTGTACATGTAAGCGTTACTTTGTTCAATTCCTTTGGAAAGGTTTCTAGTAATTTTTCTGCATAATCTGTAACTACTTTGTTTAGATATCTTGTATGAGAGTTTACTTTTTTTATCTGTGCTGCTACATAATCAGCAACACGTTCGTGACCATGACCGATACAAGCTACGTTGTTGTAACAGTCTAGATATTTCTCACCTTTTTTATCAAAAAGATAACAAGCTTCACCTTTTACAACATCAATAGGTTCTTGAAAGAATAGAACTGATGATGAACCAAAAACGTTTAATCTTCTTTGGGTTTCTGTTTTGATTTCTGGTGGTAGATCTTCAAGATTAGCTGGATCAAATGCATTCATTGATAAAATTGATTTTAAAGCCATTTTTTTTCTCCATAACGAACTATATGATTCAAAATTAACATAAGAATGTTGTAAGTACAACGTAATACTTGTTAATTACAACATAATGCACTGATATATTCCTTACCTAAGTCTAATGCACTATGAGAGATGCCCTATCACAGCATAAATAACTAAAAATGTGCATGATATAAAAAGATGGTAAAAGTTTATAATGTGGGAGTTTCCACGTTTATAGAGAACTTAGAGTATAAAGTGAAAGATAAAACAGTTTATTGTTACTAAATAAACTGTTTTGAGAAATTATTAGTTAGCTTTAACAAGAAGTCTTGCAAAAACAATACCTAATTCATATAGGATTATGATAGGAAGAGCTAAAAGCAATTGTGAAGCAATATCTGGAGGGGTGATAACAGCGGCAATACCAAAAGCTAATACTATTACATATCTTCTAATTTTCTTTGCCTTTTCAAGTGTTAGAACTTTTAAAGAGCAGAGTAGTACAACTGCAACAGGAACTTCAAAAGTGAAGCCAAAAGCTAAAAACATATGTAGTACAAAGCTGATATATGAATCAATGTCTGGTGCAAAACTAATTGTGTTAGGTGTGAAGGTAGATATAAACCTAAATACAAAATTAAATACAAAAAAGAAACAGTAAGTAACGCCTAAAGAAAACATCACCATAACTGAAGCAATTAGTGGAATAATGATTTTCTTTTCATGTTTGTATAAACCAGGCGCTACGAATTTCCATATTTGATAAACATTAAATGGTAGTGTTATGCAAAAAGCTAAGAATAAAACTACTTTTAAAGGCACAAATACAGGGGAAACAACTGCTATGGACAAAAGCTGTTTGTCATTTTGCAGAGTAACTAGTAAAGGTTTTGAAATATAGTTAAAAATTTCGGTCGCAAAAGGAACCAAGATTAAAGTTGTGACTATAAGAGCAATGACAATGTGAATTATCATTTTTCTAAAATCACGGATGTGATCCATTATTTGCATCGGAGCTTCTGCATCATTTGAACTACATTGCATATTATCTCCTTATTATTTTTGAATTTTTTATTCGCTTTGGTTTTTTCAAAATAGCAATCTGCTTTTCAAGTTCTGTAATTCTCCTTTGTAAATCTTTTTGAGATACAAGATGACTTGCTTTAGGAAGACTATCTTTTTTCCAAGAAGATCCTTCTTTTGATACAAAACCATTAACAGATTTTGTGGTATCACAGATGTTAGAACTTACAACTTTTGTAAAATCATTTAAATTTGTTGTAATCTCAGATGAAGTTTGGGATAAAGAAAGTTCTTTCTTATATTCATTGAGTAAAGATGTAATTTTTTTAAATGATTTTCCTAGGTAAATTGCACTTTTGATTGTTTTGTCTGGTCCCAAAACAATAAGTGCAATTGAAAGAAAGATGATTAGTTAAATAAAACTAATTCCAAACATATTTGAGTTCTACTTAGTCTTGTTTTCTAAATCTTTTACAGTTTCAGAAGCTGAATCTTCATTTACACCTTCTTTAAAACCTTTGATAGCACCACCTAAATCTTTTCCTAGGTTTTTTAATTTTCCTGTACCAAAAACTAAAGCTACAACTACTAGCAAAATAAACCAGTGCCAAATAGACATTGCACCCATAATAAACTCCTAATAAAACAATCTTTATTTGATTATTTACAAAGGAGATCATCGCTTCAATGTAAATCTTAAATAACTCAACTTTTGCATTTGGATTTTATCTCCAAAATGCTTGTAACAACGCGG
>CAZEXR010000135.1:0-6330 GCA_964516675.1 uncultured Enterobacterales bacterium
GGAAGATGCTAGAATTTAGTCTGACTTTAACAGATCAATTTCTGGGGTCAGACTATTTTAGGTAGGCTTTTTTTTATAAAGAAAGACTAAGTATCTCTCAACACCTAGTCTTTGTGTTTATAAATTAAGGAGCAGTACTAAATATTCCACAAATACTCGCCTAATACAAGAGCATAATCACTAAAAGTTACATTATGGAAAAATTCTTTCCAAAAAAAGTCATCAGGAACATTTGTTCGTCTTGCATTACACCATGCACGAACAGGTAAGTTATAGTCTGCTATACGCTCCATTCTTTCCATATCGATGTAATAGAACAGTTCTTCTTTTTTTATTTTTGAAAAATCAAAATTGTCTTCCTTATAGTCAGATAAAACCTTTGTGATTGGAAAAAACATTCTGTAATATTTTTCAATATTCAAACGAGATAAATTGTTATAGCCCGTAATCAGGAAATTACCAAAAATGTAGTTGGTATAGCCCAAATAGTTACAAGATGCGCCATCATAGACCTTATTGCCATCACAATCTTCATGTTCAATCGGATCATCTTTAATTAAATCATTCAGACATGGTGGGGTAGCCATAAAACGATTTAAATTTTCTTTATTAGCAAAGTCATTGTTTGTAATAACAAAATTAACATCATAATCCATCACTTCATTGCTTACATTGTCAGGGGGAGTCTCTAATAGCTTTGCATACGCCTCTTTTGTGTGCTCAACTTTAACAATCTTTGGAACTTCATTAACTTTAACAAGAATTGCCCAATATTCCTGTGGACCAATTTCAACATCAGGGTCAAGTGTCACCTTTTCTTTCGCGGCTTCAATTAATTTTGTCAACTCTTCACAAGGCAGTTGAGATTGAAGCGACACGATATGAAGATAAACCTTCTCTAAATCCTCTATAGATGCACGCTCACGAATCTTTTTCGGGGCATAAATGATTTTTTGTAAAAGCTCAAGACAAAACTTCTTTTGAGACAAAAGGAATAAATCCTCAGGGTCATCAATATATCGTTCCATTGTAAGCTCGTAGAGCTCAGCAAGTATCTCATCAACAGTTTTTAAACAGTGTTTAAAATCGTTAATAGAAACGTCTGTCTGCTCCTGATTAAAGTACTTTGTATCATCACCACAAATGTATACATCACGTTTAATCTGATGAATTGTCCAAGTGCTAGATGCAATGAATTTAGTCCTAATTGCTTCTTCAAACTCTTCTTTTGTTTTAAATATATAATTTCCACACTCTATCAATTCATGGTCTTGAAGTAAATCACCCTCATCGAGACCAAAGTGATTATTTACTGAGTAAACCGTCTCATTCCCCATGAATTTATATTTTTCTTTAACTTGTTCAAAAGTTAATTCTTCTTTAATTGAGTTCATGCTAATTCCTTACTTTAAATTGGAGCTTAAATTACTCTTTAACTGAAAGATGGCGTTCATCCCAAACACTAAACATTTGTTTGCCTGTTAGTTTCTTTTCGTCTAATACTTGCTGTGAATTGTATTTACCTTTGCCATATTTCTTAACAATAAATGCAAAATCAGGTGTAAAAGAGGCAATGCAATCCCAATCATTTTTAGCAAAATGGACTAACTTAGCAGGGATCCAAAATATAAATCCCTCATAGTCTGACTTGTTAGGCATTTTTAGAAGAAGAGCTTTTGGAGTACTGCCTTCAATTTGGTTTCTGTTTAATGCAATTTTTAACCAATCCATTTTTTAATTCCTAAAAATCTACTAAAAACCTGTTAATCTATAAACTGAATCTTTACAGCAACAATCTTGTCATCACGAAGACTTATAAAAACCTCATATTGACCATCGCCAAGACCAGATGATGTAAAAAACGCATCTTTTCGCATATAAACACCATGCAAGTCACGACTGGACTTCTTATCTTTATCCGCTAATTCATTGCAAAGAGATTTCCATTCCTTATCTGTATAATCTGGTTTGTCAATAAAGAATCCAGCTAGACCTGAATCAACAAAAATTGTATCTACTACAGTCCATTCATTTACTAATTTTGATTCATCAACCCCATTCAATACGATTGAGCAACTTGATACTCGCTGGTCTTTTCTGGTAAAAAGACAGTCATATTTGCCATTTTGGATTGGTAGAGAAAATCTTATTTTCTTCTCTTCATTTTCTTTATCATAACAAGGGTCTGTTACATCAATAGAACCATTTGTAACAGTTAACTCGCCACATTTAATCGATTTTTGTAAATTCATTCAATGCTCCTTAATTTAGAAAGAATGTTAATTTATTTATAATATATATATTATTATGTAATGTGTCAATTATTTTGTTAACAATTTTATAATATATAAATTTTCTTGTAATTTTGTTGTTAATGTATGAACTAATGACAAGCTAGTTGAGCATAGGTTATGTTTTATATGATTGTTTCTATATTCAACTGTATAGCAGTTGGTTGAGGAATTTCTCTTTATTTAGAGTATTTATTACAAATTATAAAAATTATAATAAATTATAATAAAATAGTTGAAATATAAATAAAACTATATCTATAATAAAAATAGAAGAGGATCCTCCCCTTTATTGATGCTGTTATTACGAAACTTAAACTTTATCCGAAACTTTAATTTACGCTACGAAACGAGATACTATTATGAAAAAAAGAAATACTAAAAAAATCAAAAAAAATGTCAACCACGTTGAAATTAGTTCAAAAGTACAACAAGTTCAGAATATCAAAAACCATGTTGAAATTCTGAAATTAACAGGGAATGTCACTGCATATTTCTTAAACTTGTCATTTTTTGTCTATTGTTTACTTCTAACGGTTATTCCGTTTTCAGATATTATTGCTCAAACAATCGCTCCTGTTTTGGCTTGTTTCAGTCAGGGTGCTGCAATTCGTGGAATGATTATGTCTGCAAAACAGTTAAAACCTAATCAAATAGTGATTAAGGGCTAATTTTTGCGCTTAAAGAGAAGATATATCTACAATTTTATGTTCTTAAACTTTAAAATTGTAGGTTTTATAAACTTATAAATAGATTAAATCTATATTTACATGAGGTATAAAATGATTTCATTTTCAAAAATAATTCTTGGTTGTTGCATTCTCTCAACCACAAACATGCTTTCAGGTTGTGTTGCTTATCTCGAATACAAAAAATCCATGCAACGCATTGAAGCTGAAGAGGAATACAACCGAGATTATGGTCCTGAGAGCTATTATTACAATAATTGCAATACATATAAAAATAAAGAAGAGAGGAATAAGTGTCTTATTGGTCAGTTTGAGACTTTTAAACGACTATGTTATGGTAAAGGGAATCTTGAAGCTTGTCATAACTTAGCTACGGATTATTATATAGGTCAAGCCCCTATACCAAGTGATCTTCCACCTTTAGAGCAAAAAAGGAATCCTGAAGATATAAAAGAAGCAATTAGACTATTTAATAATAACTGTGATTTAAATTATATAGAATCATGTGTTCAGGGTGCCGTTACACTAGGTTTTTATTACACATCTGGACAGTTGCGAGGCGCTGGCTATCATTTCAGTAAAGAAGACAGTACTAGAATTTATAATAACTATAAAAAAGACTGCGATTTCAACTATCCTTTGGGGTGTATGTATCTAAGTGCAACTTATAGTGACGGTATTCACGTAAAAAAAGATCTTAAAAAATCAAAAGAATACCTCTATAAATCATGTGAATTATACCGACAAAAAGAAAATATAATTAACCCTTTTGTATCTGAGTGCAACTTATAGTGACGGTATTCATGTAAAAAAAAGATCTTAAAAAATCAAAAGAATACTTCTATAAATCATGTGAATTATACCGACAAAAAGAAAATATAATTAACCCTGAATGCGAAAATTTTTTAAATAACACCTGAAAAAAAATGAGGCTAGTTCAAATTTAGCCTCATATTTCATTAAACAATATTTGTCTTATTTCTTTTTACTTAAAGCTACTGTTATATTGTTAACCGCTTCTGATAATTTATTATTATCGACTTTGTAAGTATCATTTCCATTAATTGTTTTTCCATTTTCCTGAGCATCAATAGCAAGAATAACCCCTGTTTTAAATTGTTCAGCATCAAGACCTTTTATCCCACTGTCTTTGATTACTTGAGTTAGATTTTTACTTTTTTCTTCGTATTGAGCTTGTACTTGTTCAACAGTATCATCGCTAAGTTTCCATTTCTTCCATTTATTATCCGCCACCCACTGATAAGCTACCGCAGCCACAGCAAATTCGTCTCTTGCATCGGTAACTTCTGAATTAACAAGACGTGCATCTTCTCGTCCAAAACGTTGCATAACCACATCTTTTGCAACTGATGTAATTGCATCAGGTTGATCTTTATCGTCTTTTAATCCAGCTAAAACATTGTCTATTTTTTTATCCATCTCAGATTCTGTTGCAGTGTTAATTAATTTTTTCAAAAGTGTATCTGCTCCATTACCCTTTGGTAGATATTTTAGAGTGTCCTTGTCGTCATCAAGTCTTTGTCTGGCTTTATCTATCAGTTGATTTCGTTGATTATCTTCCACTTTAGTAATTTTATTTTGACTTTCTTTCTGAATTTCTCCTTTTTCATCGTTAAAGAAATTGGCAGGATTTACATTATCTGTGGCATTTTTAACATTAGTTTCACGTCTATCTACTTCTTTATTAACGTGACTAATTCCATTTTGTACTGATTTTTGGGTCTCTGTGCCTTCTCCATAGATCTTATGATTGTCAGGAGACATATCTGAAGTATCATTATTTCCAAAGAATTTATTTCCTAAAAATTGTTTGATTTCAGAACTACCTTCTCCTGAAATATTACCTAATGTATAAGCCATTGCTGTAGCATCTTCAATATTTCCATCTCCTCCTGAAACTAATAAACCATTCTCCCCCCAATTCTTTTTAATATTCTCTTTCATAGTTACTAAACTTGGATTTTTCTCTGTAAGTTCGTTAAATTTATCTCGTATGTCCCTTGCGATACTCTTATCGTCTATCATTTTTTCTGCCATTTGTTCTGTTGAAATTTTTCGTTGAACTGAATATTGATTATTTCTATTTTGAGATGAACCATAACTGTCACTTTCCTGTTTTGCAACATTATAAGCTTTAAGATAGTTCTCGTTATCAGCAGCCCCTTTTCCAGCTGATTTTCCTGTTGACTCATTATTAACAAGTTGAGCTGTATCGCTGTTTGAGACAGTTGCACCTGCGATTGTAGCTAAACTTGTGGCAAGCGATTTTTGATCACCGTCAGTTAAAGACTGACTCCAAGTATCTATATCTTTTAAAGCTATACTTTTTTGTGCTTTTGCTTCAGCTGTGGCACTGGCATTCAAACTCACTGCTTTCTTATCGCCTGTGCCTACTGTTGCAGTTCCACCAACATCAGTCGCTTTTTGTTTATTTCCTTTCTCATCTTCCAAGATTAATTCCACCATTTCCTGATACCCCTAGAACCCCCGAAACACCGTTACTTTCTTCAAAAGATAATGAACTAGACTTCATATTGGTCATTGCCTGATTGTACAATCTTTGTACATTATCAGATGCTGCTTTAGTAGCACTGTCACCAGAGGCAATAGCTCTTGCTACCGCACCATTTAACCCACTTTGCGATGTATCGGTATAGCTATCTGATAAATTTCTTCCAATCTGCCACCCAAAATTTTTCATTGCACTGCTTTCAGATGCTTGAGAAGCCATCACACCTGAGCCAACTGTTTGTGTTACAGTAATAGCTCCTAAATCATACCCAGTTCGCATTGCATGATTATCTTGACGTGTCATGTGGGTCATTTCCCCCATAAGCGCCGCAGGAGATAAGGTATCTCTAACCGCCATCTTCTCGTTGATGAAATCTCCACCATTCATACGGCTAGTTAAGCTGTTTAGAGCATAAACAGAGCCTGAGAATAGGAACAAGGTAAGAATAGGAATTGCTCCAATAAACATACCACCGACCGCAATGTAATCTTCACATACTTGAGTTGCTTTAATAGTTGCATAAATCGAATCAGGAGAGATGTTAGAAGTAGTTAACTCTGTAAGGGAGCGTTGAACTGCTGAATGAATGTAGTTATTTGCAATAGAAAGAATTGGTAACCATGACTGAACCCACGCAATTAACATGAAGTACTTAATGGATAATTTAACTCCAAACATACCTAATAGCAGCATAAATCCCATGAATGGAGTGATTGCATACGTAAAACCCTCCATAAATGTCATCATTGGACGCATTGTTTTTTGGAACATATTACCTTCACCTGTCCATTGAACATTACGTTGCTGACGAGCTTGT
>CAZEXR010000136.1:0-6292 GCA_964516675.1 uncultured Enterobacterales bacterium
TAAAGGGTAGGTTTAGAGGCTTCATCTACCCACACATATGCACGAAGCCTCATAAGAATACAGATAAGATACCAGGTGAAACAACACCAGTGTATTCCTGAATGAACTGGAAAGCCTGACCTAATGAGCTTAATAATGGAGCAATAAAGATTGCAATAACTAATGATACTACAGCAGTAATACGGCCAACATTTACTAGACGTAAGTCTGAAGCATCTTTATTAACGTATTCTTTGTAAATATCCATTGTGAAAATTGTAGCAGTTGAATTTAGCATTGAAGCTAGTGATGAAACAATAGCAGCTGCTAATGCTGCAAATACTACACCCTTGATACCTGTAGGTAATAATTGAGCAACCCAAGGGTATGCCTTATCAGGATGTTCTGCTGTAGGAATATTGTTTACAACTAGAGTACCATACTGTTCCTTTAAAGCCTCAAGAAGAGCTGGGTTATGAACAGTGATGTAGTAAGCTGCAATACCTGGAATTACAACGATGATAGGTACGATTAGCTTTAAGAAACCAGCAAATACAAGACCTGTTTGAGCTTCTTTTACTGACTTAGCTGCGAATGTACGCTGAATGATGTACTGGTTGAAACCCCAATAGTAAAGGTTTGTTACCCAAAGACCACCAATAAGAACAGCAACACCTGGAAGATCAATATAATGTGAATTATCCTGAGATAAAATCATTTCAAAGTGACCTGGGATTTGATCAACTAGAGTAGACCAACCAGCCATAACACCTTGACCTTCACCGATCCATTCTAAAGCCATATATGATGTTGCAAAACCACCAAATACTAGAACGGCAACCTGGATAACGTCAGTCCATACAACTGCTGATAAACCACCATATACAGAGTATAGAAGAGCAAATGCAGCTAAACCATAGATTGTGTACATCATAGGAATACCAAGAATAGTTTCTAAAGCTAAACCACCTAGGTATAAAACAGATGTTAAATTAACA
Source organism: uncultured Enterobacterales bacterium (assembly GCA_964516675.1). GTDB lineage: Bacteria > Pseudomonadota > Gammaproteobacteria > Enterobacterales > Succinivibrionaceae > Succinivibrio. Next base: position 978 of record CAZEXR010000136.1, read on the forward strand.
AGGATATATAAGCTAATCCAGAAGATTGCAAGAATTGTCTTTAGAGTTTTATTAAATCTCTTTTCAACGAACTCTGGAATTGTATAGATACCTTTTTCGATAAAGATAGGAATAAAGTACTTACCAACTAAGATTAGAGTAACAGCAGCCATAATTTCATATGCAGCGATACCCATACCGATAGCAAAGCCTGAGCCTGACATACCGATAAACTGTTCTGCAGAGATGTTTGCTGCAATTAAAGATGCACCAACAGCCCACCAAGGGATAGACTTACCTGCAAGGAAGTAACCCTCAGCACTCTTGTGATTCTTTCTTGATGCTGTTAATGCAATTGCTAGTACAACAAGTGCATAAACACCAAAAATTACATAATCGATGGTTGATAAGCCAGCTGTAACTGTCTCGATTTCCATTTGATTTTTTCCTTTGATTATTATGATGATTAAAAAATAAATTCGTTATTGTAAACGGTTGCATAATTATAACTACATGAAATATAAAGTCAAAAATCACTGTGTTATCTATGAACAATCTGAACGTGCTGTAAAATAATATGACAAATATGTATCTTAATCATTACGATATTAGTAATAAAGCCTTATAAATAAAATAAATAAATAAGATTTAATTTATTTGCATAATAATAAGAATAGGAAAATTTTATCAATAAATACATTTATATAAAAACAGTGCAAACGTTTTGAGTGTTATTAACATACTGATTTATAGAATAAAAAAATAAATTTTGCTTATGTTTTTAAATGTGATCTATATCAAATAAAGGGCGAATATATCAAGTTTAATGTTTCATTTTGGTATTTAATTATTCAGATGAAAAGAAAGCGTTAATATGTGATTTATATCAAAAAACACTATGACAAAATTATCAAATGACTAATAGTATATATTATTAGTTAATGTATAAAACCTTTATTTAAATAAATTAGTATCCAACAAAATTCATGTCGTAATTTTTAATGATTTTTAGAATAATAAGAGATAAAAATAGAGTTAAATGGCTTTTAAATCGGATTTATTAACAATAAATTCAATTTCCTTTTGAATATTTAATTGTGTGCATGTGCACAATGTCATTCGTCTTATATGTTTGTAAAAACAAATTGATTTTGTGTAATAGCTCCTGGGCTTGTTTTTCATTCAAGCAATTTATTTTTTTCTTTAATATAACTAGTTTGTGCTTTTGAGGAAAAAAGTATTTAAGGTTCGTTGGATAGGTATATGAAAAAATAAAGCCAGGCTAATGCCTGGCTTAAAGTAGATGTGTTTCTAATTAAATTAGAATGCAAAGCCTAACTGTGGGTTCCAGAATGCTGCATAGATAAATGCAACAATGATTAGAACTGCATATGAAGCGATTGCGAAACCACCTGAAGTCTTGAATGTTGTACAAGTAGTCTGAATTGCCTTCTCGTCGTCATCCTTATCATTAGTTGATAGTGAAACGAATACGATTACAGCGATTGTTAGTACTAATGTGTACATCATCTGATCCATAAATGGCATGTTGATTGGTAAGAACTTTAATAGTAATGCGATTACGATTGAAGCTAGAACACCAATAACTGCAGCATTTGAAGTAGCCTTCTTGTAGAATAGACCGCATAAGAATACAGCTAAGATACCAGGTGATACAACACCGGTGTACTCTTGGATGTACTGGAATGCCTGGCCTAGTGAGCTTAGTAATGGAGCTACGAAAATAGCAATTGCTAAAGCTACTACAGCAGTGATACGACCTACAGTAACTAATGTTAGGTCTGAAGCATTCTTGTTAACGTACTCTTTGTAAATATCCATTGTGAAGATAGTTGCAGTTGAGTTTAACATTGATGCTAAAGAAGAAACGATAGCAGCTGATAGAGCAGCGAATACTAAGCCCTTAACACCTGCAGGTAATAACTGAGCTACCCAAGGGTAAGCACGGTCTGTCTGCTGAGCTGTAGGGATATTGTTAGCAACCATATCACCATACATTGCTTTCATATTCTCTAGAAGTTCTGGATTGTGAACAGTAATGTAGTAAGCTGCGATGCCAGGAATTACAACGATGATAGGTGTAATGCACTTTAAGAAAGCAGCGAATACTAAACCCTTCTGAGCTTCATCAATTGACTTAGCAGCGAAAGTACGCTGAATGATGTACTGGTTGAAGCCCCAATAGTAAAGGTTAGCAACCCACATACCGCCGATTAGAACTGCGATACCAGGTAAGTTAGAGAACTGTGGATTTGACTGATCAAGAATCATTGTGAAATGATCTGGTACTTCATTGATTAAAGTTGATAAGCCTGCCATTGCGCCAGCGTCGCCGCCAACCCACTTTAAAGCTAAGTAAGAAGTAGCGAAGCCACCAACTACAAGAACGATAACCTGAATAACGTCAGTCCAAACAACAGCTGATAGACCACCGTAAACTGAGTAGATTAGAGCAAATGCTGCTAAACCTAGGATCGTGTACATCATAGGAATACCAAGAATTGTCTCTAATGCTAAGCCACCTAAGTAAAGAACTGATGATAGGTTTACGAAGATGTATAAGCAGATCCAGAATACAGCTAAAATGGTCTTTAGTGTCTTATTGAAACGCTTTTCAACGAACTCAGGAATTGTGTAAATACCCTTTTCGATGAAAATAGGTAGTAAATACTTACCAACTAAAATTAAAGTAGCAGCAGCCATGAATTCATAAGCAGCGATACCAAAGCCGATAGCATAACCTGAGCCTGACATACCGATAAACTGTTCAGCAGAAATATTAGCAGCAATTAGTGATGCACCAACTGCCCACCAAGGGATTGATTTACCTGCTAAGAAATAGCCTTCGGCACTCTTTGTGTTTTTCTTTGATGCAATTAGACCAATTGCAACAACAACTAGAGCATATACACCAAAGATCACATAATCGATGGTGCTTAGTCCAGCAACAACATTTTCCATATTAACTAACCTTGTGTTTGAAAATTAAAAAGTTCAAGCAATACAAAAATAGTAATGCCTAAACAGATCAAGCGCATTTTACCAAATTAAAAAAAACTAGCTATTGCAAAAGAAAACACTAAAAAATATAATGAAAAATGTTTTATTTGAATAAAAAAATGATTGCATAATATCTTGTATAATATAATGTATAAAACATGGTTAATATCTTGTAAAACAAAGTGTTATATTGTGTATCTTTTAAAATTAAACGCAAAATAATTGTGTGTAATTTAATTACGCAAACGGTTGCGAATTGTAATAATTGTAATCGGTTACATTTTTCTAACGTATTGATTTATAAATAAAATATAAAAACAATAATTTTAATAAAATGTGATATAGATTACAATTTTTTTGTAATCGAACTAAATATTTTATTATTTACAATAATTTGTGTGTATTTACGGTCTAATAAAAAAGTTAGTCTTTATTTTTTGAATGGATAAATTTATAGAATTTGAATGACTTTTTGAGTTTCTTTTTATGTTTTTTGTTACCATTCTTCGTATTTGCGCAAATTTTATGGAAATTATTCCTTTAAAAACATAAAATATAATAATAAGTATTTAAATAAGGTAAGTGGTTATGCAACAGTGTAACAGCATTTTAATATGTAAAGTGACTTATAACTGGTATCAAGTTATTAAGTCTAACTTTATTTCTAATGGCTCTAGCATTACTAATTGTTGGTATACCTCAGAACAAAACTCTCATTCATCTGATGTCTATTTAAATCTCGCACCAGGTGCTATGACCTTATTTCTTGTCGAAAAAGATGGCACTCAATTTATAGTTGGCGGTGGCTTTTTTTTAAATCATGTTCAAATGGATATTCGTTCATGTTGGTATCAATATGGAGTAGGCTCTGGATATATTACATTTGAATCTTTTATGAAAAGAGCTGTTGAATGTAAAGCCGATTTAAATCAAACTTTAAGTTGCTATCTATCAATTGGTTCTTTTATTTTTATAAAAAAAGATCTTCTTGATGTTCCTGCTGGATTTCAATTCGATTTTAACGGAAAGAATCATATAGAAATTGATGTAAATGACCCTATAGGAATGTATTTACAGAATGTTGTTAGCCAGAGAAGACTTTCATTAGTTGATAGTGCTACAGACTTTGGTAGTTGGCCTGGCATATACAGAAAAGCCACTATTCACAAAAGTGCAGAAAAAACAGCTCAGTTTAAGACACAGCTACTATCAATATATAATTACAGTTGTGCAGTAACAGGTTGTTCAACAATTCCTGCTTTATCCTTAGCTCATATTAAAAATATGTATGATGATCGTTATCTTGGTGTTGATAATGGTTTGATTCTACGCTCAGACTTACATCATTTATTCTCAAAAGGCGTGATTACATTTTTTTATGAAGGTGATGATGAAATTGTTGTTAAGTTATCACACAGTATGAAGATGGACCTCGATCCTGAATATTCTAAACTCGAAGGAAGATGTTTAAGACTTCCTAAAAACAAAGAATTTTGGCCAAATAAAGAATATCTAAAATGGCATAATACTATTAGATTTGAAAATTGGCTTAAGTACGGTGAATTTAGCTTAATTGATTCAATACCAATGCATCCTAAAAAAGGCTAAAAAATGAGAATTGCAGTTCTTGGTGCAAATACAACAACAGGTCAGAAGATAGTTAAAGAAGCTGAAAAAGCGGGCATAAAGGTTACTTCTTTGGTAAGTACTTTTAACGATGTTGTTGGTAATGGAAAGCTAATTGTTAAATCTTTTGATGAGTTAGTTTTCTCAGATATTGCCGATTGCAACTATATAGTAGATACAGTTTCATTTTTTAATATTTCAAAATATTCTTCAGAATTACTTCCTGTATGGCATCTCCTAGAGTTGTTAAAAAATTCTAAGATAAAATTATTAGAACTTGGAGCATCAGCTTTTCTTTATACAGATAGAAAGAAATCTAAATTTGTGTTCGATCAAGATTCTGTAATCATTGATGATAATCAAAGTAAAATTGATAGATTATGCGTAAATGCATTTATTAGATTATCTGCATGTACTAACGTAGAATGGTCTTGTTTATGCCCTCCATTATTATTAGATGATATTATTTATGGATGTGGTAAATTTGAGTTTTCTGATAATATTCTTCCTGTAGGTATACAAGGCGATAGCTCTATCTCCTTAAATGATTATGTTCTAGCTTGTATTGAGTTGCTTAAAATCTCTCCAAAAAAACATGAATGCATTTCTGTAAGAACAATTCGTGATTAAAAAATACGGCCTTCTAGTATGACCGTTTAAGATCACAGTTTTTTAAATCACTTACTGTT
>CAZEXR010000137.1:0-342 GCA_964516675.1 uncultured Enterobacterales bacterium
ATGCACGCACGTTCTACAGGTTCTTACTCACTTGTAACGCAACAGCCGTTAGGAGGTAAGGCACAATTCGGTGGTCAGCGTTTCGGTGAGATGGAGGTTTGGGCACTTGAAGCATACGGTGCCGCTTATACACTACGTGAAATGCTTACTGTTAAGTCTGATGACGTTAACGGTAGAACTAAGATGTATAAGAACATTGTTGATGGTAAGTACACCATGGAAGCAGGTATTCCTGAGTCATTCAATGTTCTATTACGTGAAATTCGTTCACTTGGTATCAACATCGATCTTGTCCGCAAGGAATAAGTTTCTAGTTAGGGGTGGAAACGCCCCTATTTGGCT
>CAZEXR010000137.1:352-6261 GCA_964516675.1 uncultured Enterobacterales bacterium
GAATCTGTTGTGAGCAATATGGAAAACGGTCAGAACGACGATCTTTTAGAAGGTCTTGCTAATCAGGCCCAAATGTCTTCAGCTGAAGATCCAGTAATGGATTTAGGCGTAAGTGAGAGCTTAGGTAAGCTTGCTAATCGCAGCAATGCTTTCAAGCAGCGCTTAGAAGACTTTGACGCTATTAAAATTGGTTTAGCATCACCTGAAATGATCCGTGCATGGTCATATGGTGAGGTAAAGAAGCCTGAGACCATTAACTATCGTACATTTAAGCCTGAACGCGATGGCTTATTCTGTGCGAAGATTTTCGGACCAATCAAAGACTACGAGTGCTTATGCGGTAAGTATAAGCGCCTAAAACACCGTGGTACCATCTGTGATAAGTGTGGTGTAGAAGTTACTCAGGCTAAAGTTCGTCGTGAACGTATGGGCCACATTGAGTTAGCTTCACCTGTAGCACATATTTGGTACTTAAAGTCACTACCTTCACGTATCGGCTTAATGCTTGATATGAAGTTACGCGATATTGAAAGCGTACTTTATTTTGAAAGCTTTGTAGTTACCGATCCTGGTATGACAGACCTATCAGAACGTCAATTATTAACTGAAGAACAGTATGTTGATGCTTTAGGTGAGTATGGTGATGATTTCTCAGCTAAGATGGGTGCTGAAGCAATTTTAGATTTATTGCGTCAGATCAATCTAGAAGAAGAATTAAAGACAGTTAGAGAAGCTTTAGACACAACTTCATCAGAGTCAAATCGTAAGAAGTATGCTAAGAGATTAAAGCTAATCGAGTCATTCTTAAATTCAGGCAACAAGCCTGAGTGGATGATTTTAACTGTTCTACCAGTTCTACCTCCAGATTTACGTCCATTAGTTCCACTAGATGGCGGTCGTTTTGCAACATCTGATCTAAACGATCTATACCGTCGTGTAATTAACAGAAATAATCGTTTAAAGAGACTATTAGATTTAGCTGCTCCTGAGATTATCGTACGTAACGAAAAGCGTATGTTACAGGAATCAGTTGATGCTCTAATGGATAACGGTCGTCGTGGTCGTGCAATTACCGGTTCAAACAAACGTGCTCTTAAGTCACTAGCTGACATGATTAAGGGTAAGCAAGGTCGTTTCCGTCAGAACTTATTAGGTAAGCGTGTTGACTACTCAGGTCGTTCTGTAATTACTTGTGGACCTTTCTTAAGATTACACCAGTGCGGTCTTCCTAAGAAGATGGCAATTGAGTTATTCAAGCCTTTCATCTACGGTCGTCTAGAGCTACGTGGTTTTGCAACCACTATCAAGGCTGCTAAGAAGATGGTTGAGCGTGAAGATCCAATCGTATGGGATGTATTAGACGAAGTAATTCGTGAGCATCCAATTATGCTAAACCGTGCTCCTACTCTTCACAGATTAGGTATTCAGGCTTTCGAACCTGTTCTAATCGAAGGTAAGGCAATCCGTCTACACCCTCTAGTATGTCCAGCATTTAACGCTGACTTCGACGGTGACCAGATGGCGGTTCACGTACCATTAACATTAGAAGCTCAGCTAGAAGCTCGTGCTCTAATGATGTCAACAACTAACGTTCTATCACCAGCTTCTGGTGATCCTATCATCGTTCCTGCACAGGACGTTGTGTTAGGTCTATACTACATGACCCGTATGAAGATCGGTGCTCGTGGTGAAGGCTTAATCCTAACTGATGCTAAGGAAGCAGAGCGTTTATATAAGGCTGATGTTGTAGATTTCCATGCTCGTATTGCATGTCGTGTTCACTTCTATGAGAAGAACACCGATACTGGCGAGTATGTAGAGCATAACGAATTACGTCTAACTACTGTTGGTCGTGCAATGTTATCTCTAATTCTACCTAAGGGCTTATCATTTGACTTAATCGATCCACCTGCTGATGGCGTAACTCAGGAAAATATCCAAGAGTTATTAACTCACAAGGATTGGTTCACTCACGTATCAAACGTACCATTAGGCAAGAAGAAGATTGGCGGTCTATTAAATAGCTGCTATCACAGACTTGGTCTAAAAGATACAGTTATGTTTGCTGACCATATTATGTATACTGGTTTCGCTAACGCTGCTATCTCAGGTTCATCTGTATGTGTTGATGACATGTTAATTCCTAAGGAGAAATACACCTTAATTTCTTCTGCTCAGAAGGAAGTTATGACAATTCAAAGTCAGTACGAGAATGGTCAGATTACTCCAGGTGAGAGATATAACAAGGTTATCGACGTTTGGTCAACAGCCGGTGAAAAGGTTGCTAAGGCCATGATGCAGAACTTATCAACTCAGACTGCTAAGAATATCTTAGGTGAGGATGAGACTGAATCATCATTCAACAGCATCTATATGATGGCTGACTCTGGTGCCCGTGGTTCACCTGCACAGATTCGTCAGCTAGCTGGTATGCGTGGTCTGATGGCAAAACCTGATGGTTCTATTATTGAAACACCTATTACAGCTAACTTCCGTGAAGGCTTGAACGTACAGCAGTACTTCATTTCAACTCACGGTGCTCGTAAGGGTCTAGCTGATACTGCTCTTAAGACAGCAAACTCTGGTTACTTAACACGTCGTCTAGTAGACGTAGCTCAGGATATGGTTATCATCGAAGATGATTGCGGTACTGAAGACGGTCTAGACATTACTCCACACGTTAACGGTGGTGATGTTGTTGAAACCCTAAGAGATCGTGTTTTAGGCAGAACATTAGCAGCTGATGTTATTAAGCCTGGTTCAAAGAATGTAGTATTGATTCCTAAGGGTTCATTACTAGATGAGAAACTATGCTCAGTACTAGAAGCTCACAGCGTTGACCATGTAAAGGTACGTTCACCTATTACATGTAAGACTAAGTTCGGTATCTGTGCTAAGTGCTACGGCCGTGATTTAGCTCGTGGTCACGTAGTAAATCCTGGTGAAGCAGTTGGTGTTATCGCAGCTCAGTCAATCGGTGAGCCTGGTACACAGTTAACAATGCGTACCTTCCATATCGGTGGTGCTGCATCTCGTGCCGTTGCTGAATCTGGTGCTACTGTTCGTAACAGCGGTTTAATCAGAATTGAAAACTCTAAGGTTGTAATTAACACTGAAGGCAAGCAGGTAGTAACCTCACGTCAGTCAGAGTTATTTGTTATCGATGAGTTCGGTTCAGTTAAGGAAAGCCATAAGATTCCTTACGGTTCTGTTCTTGAGATTAAGGAAGGCGAAACTGTTAAGGTTGGCCAGACTGTTGCTCGTTGGGATCCACATACTCACCCAATCATTTCTGAAGTACATGGTTTCATTAAGTACTCAGATATTATTGAAGGTGTGACTGTTGATAAGAAGGAAGACGAAGCTTTAGGTATTTCATCAATTGAAGTACGTGAACTTGCAGCTCGTCCTTCACAGGGCAAGGAAAAGCGTCCTTCTGTTAAGATCATAGACAAGGACGGCAATGACGTTCTAATTCCAGGTACTACCGTTGCTGCTCAGTACATGTTGCAGGCAAAGGCTATCGTTCAGTTACAAGATGGTGCTGAGATCAATATCGGTGACGTTATTGCTCGTATTCCTCAGGTTGCTGGCGGTACTAAGGATATTACCGGTGGTCTTCCACGTGTTGCTGACTTATTCGAAGCTCGTGCACCTAAAGAGCCTGCAATTCTTGCAGAAATCTCAGGTACCATTACCTTCGGTAAGGAAACCAAGTCAAAGCGCCGCTTAGAGATTACTCCTGCAGTTGGTGCTGTTGATGAGGCAGGTATTCCTGTTGAACCATACGAAGAGATGATTCCTCTATCACGTAACTTAAACGTATTCGAGGGTGAAACTGTAACTAAGGGCGAAATGATCGCTGAAGGTCCAGAGTCTCCACACGATATTCTAAGATTACGTGGTGTTAACGCTGTAGCAAACTACATTGTTAACGAAGTTCAGGACGTTTACCGTCTACAGGGTGTTAAGATCAACGATAAGCACATCGAAGTTATCGTACGTCAGATGTTGCGTAAGTGTGAGATCTTAGATCCAGGTGAGAGCACAGAGTTCCTAAAGGACGAACTTGCAGAAGTATCAAAGGTACGTACTGTAAATGAGCGTTTAGAATCTGAAGGTAAGAAGCTTGTACGTTATAGACACATTCTAATGGGTCTAACAAAGGCTTCATTAAGCACCGACAGCTTCATTTCAGCTGCATCCTTCCAGGAAACAACTCGTGTTCTAACAGAAGCTTCTGTTGAGGGTAAGATTGATGAGCTACGTGGTCTAAAGGAAAACGTAATCGTTGGTCGTCTAATCCCTGCTGGTACTGGTTATAAGTACCACAAGCAGCGTCGTGAAGAGTTCGAGAGAGCTAAGGCATCTCAGGCTCAGACCGAGTCAGCAGTATCTGCAGAAGATATGCAGAAACAGTTGGCAGCAGCTCTACAAGCAGAGGATTCAACTTCAGTTGGTAACTAGTTTTACTAGAAGTTAGAATTATTAAGATGCCCATACTATTAAAACTAGTGTGGGCATTTTTTATTAAGGAGAAAGAAATGAGCGATATTAAGATCGTAGAAACAAAGAATGCACCTGCTGCAATTGGTCCTTATGTACAAGGCAAAATTGTTAATGGTTTTTTATTTGCTTCAGGCCAAATTCCATTAGTACCAGCAACTGGTTTAATGGCTGAAGGCGGAATTGCTGAGCAGGCAAGACAAGCTTTGACTAATGTAAAAGCATTAGTAGAGGCAGCAGGTTCTGATTTATCAAAAGTAATTAAGACTACCTGTTTTTTAAAGGACATCAATGACTTTGCTGCATTTAACGCAGTTTATGCAGAGTTCTTTAATGCTCCAGCTCCTGCACGTTCATGCGTTGGCGGTATTGATTTACCAAAAGGCGCACTATGTGAAATTGAAGTAATCGCAGCAGTTTAATAATATAATCCCTTATTTTTATCTAGAATAGAAGTAAGGGATTTTTTCATAAAAAAAGCATGGATATATTAGTTATTTCAAGACAAACACCTACAGCATTTGAAGTTCATAAGACTTTAATAGAAACTTTAAAAGAGTTTTTGAAAAATGATGAAAATAAGGTGGTTGCAGTATTCTTTACTGAAAAAGCTGTTTCTATTGCATCTAGAGATGTAAAACAAATAGAAGCTTTAAAAGAAGTTCAAGACGAATATAGAAAATTCTCTCAAGACTATAAAGTTGATTTATTAGTATGTGGAAGAGCCTATATGGAAGCAGGACTTAACAAGGAATGTGTTCAGGACGATTTCACTTTGTCAGGAAATATGGAACTCTCATTATTCATAAATGCTGCAGATAAGGTGTTAGAGATATAAAAGATGGTATTAGTAGTTTTACAAACTTCTCCTTATCAGAGTTCAATTTACATTCAAGGCATTGAAAGTGCTTTAAATCTGGCTGATGCTGAAGCTGATGTCATTAATGTTTTAATTGATGGAGAGTATTTAGAGTCCATTCACGAGAATACATTAAATAAAGAATTTGTAAAAAGATTAGGTCAGTTATCCATTTACGAAATTCCTGTATATTCATCAAAACCTATATGTCTTGAGTCGGTGGTAAGCATCAACAAACGAGAGCTTTTTGAAAAAGCCAATAAAGTAGTGGTGTTCTAATGAAATTAGTTTACTTATTTTTTTCAAAAAGTGCCCTAATCTCTAATTTGTCAGTGATAACAGATGAAGATACGGTTGTTTTAATGTTTCCTGGAGATGAAAAAGGAATAAAAGAAGAAATATTAAAAAATATTTCTTGCGAAATTTTGTCAATTGTAAACAATAAATCGCTTATAAAAGCCTTATGCTCACATTTACAGAGCAAAGACGATCGCATAATAAGCTTTTACTAAATTATTAATAAGCTTAAAAAACAATAAATTAC
>CAZEXR010000138.1:0-6251 GCA_964516675.1 uncultured Enterobacterales bacterium
CTATTTGCTACAGTCTAGCAATACTAATCCCACAAGATTTTAACTTGACCCTAAAAATCCTCAAAAATTTGAAAATACTGTTAAGTCAAATCAAGAACAAATACAGAAACAATCAAAACAACAAAAGGAAATTGTCTTTAATTCTTTAGTAGTCAAAATCAATGATATTAAACAATATCCAATAAAAGCTAAAAGATTAAGACATGAAGGTGTGTGTTCGTTATCTTTTGATATTTCAAAAGACGGCGTTGTTAAAAATGGATATGTTCAAAAGGAGTCTTCATCAAGATTTATAAATGGTGAGTGTAAAAGATTAGTCTCAAAGTTAATTGGTTTTAAAACGCAAAGCAATAGTGAAAACTTCACGCTTATAATTCCAATTGTTTTCTCTTTAGTCGACTAAATGAATACCTAGATAGCTGTAAACATCTAGGTATTTTTTTTATAAATACATGGTAAACGGTCAAAAGTGTAGATGACTTCTAGTGCAAATGACTAATCTTCATCTGGAGCTTTATATGATGTAGGGGCTGTATTTTCAGGAACATGTCCCTTTGCATATAGCACTTTATTATTGTTATCTAGCATTTGAATTAGCTTATGGGACAGAGCTCTCCAGCTTGCGTTGTTCTCCTTTGCATTCTCGTACAAAACCTTATTAAAGTCATCTTTTGGTAACGTAAGAGAGTTTTGTACTAGGTTATATGATTTGCTCTCTAGAGTATGAGCATAATCCTTAACATAAGGAGCTAGTAATGAGTAATAAGCTCTAGTGATAGTTCCAACAGATGAAACTGCCCAATAAAGCTTTGATGCATCATAGTGTTTTCTATCAACTCTTGAATAAACCTCTGTAAGAGGAGCTACAGGAAGAGGAACATAGACACTTTCGGCAGGAGATGTAAGTGCCAACCATGAAATAGGTGCAGGTAGCTTATCATTTGCTTGATTTATCCAAATATATGAGATTGAAGTAGTAGATAACACTCTCTCTTTATTGTATGCACTAAAACAATATGGGAAAGCAAATAAACCACCTGTTTCTTTATTAGAATAATCAAATTCTGTATTTTGATAAGTATCTCTGTGAATTTCCATAATATCTTGTAGGGTTATTAACTTATCAGGTTTTACAGAGAATGGATAAGCATAAGTATCATAACCATCAGCCCAAGCTGAAAAATTCTTTGATGGAGCTACTATGTCCATTGCTCTCCATACACGACGTAAGGAATAGTAAGGATGTAGATGTTCAACAGTTTGAATAGAGCGTAGCCAATCTAGTTTACCGTCTTTATCATATTCAGCCCAACCGATGTTCTTAAGTTCTGCAATCATGCTTAAATTAAATCTTTGGTCTGGATTGTTCTCATCTAGAGCGCGTATTCTAAATTGATTTGCTGCTATGAAAAATTCACCATCAGGGACTTTCTGAGCAACCCAAAATCCACCTTTTCCAGATGGGTTTGGCATCATCTCTAAAACCCAAGCTTCTTCTTTATCACCAACTAATAAAGTTTCTGCTGTTCCCCAAAGACCATATTCATCAATTAACTTTCCCATTAAATCAATGGCCTCTGATGCTGTTTTACATCTTTCAAGTGCAATACGACCTAATTCTGATGAGTAGAATAGACCAGTTCCTGCATCAGGTCTTATATATCTCATTCTATTAGAATTATCAGTACATTCTCCTAACATTAACCCATGTTCATTGATAATTCCGTAGTTACTATCAAGATAAGCATAGGTATGAGCTACTTGAGGGATCTCTCCTATGGGATTAGTTAACTCAACACCTTCAAATGAGTAGTCAGGTCCTCTGTTTGGTACATTAAGTCTAGGGGTGTAGTCACAATTAAAATCAGGGTAAGCCTCTCTGGCACAAGCTGAAGGATAGACCTGTCTCATTTCACCTTCTTCATGATCGGCTGCAGGTACGAATACAATTGAAGTGTCTCCTGAGTAACCGTCATTTGAATGAGTTACGTATACAGAACCGTCAGCAGAAGCTCCTTTGGTCACAATTGCTGTTGTACATGCAATAGCATGAGATGAAAGAAGCGCACCAAGAGTAATAGCAAAAATAGTATTTTTCATAATCTCTCCTTAATCTTTATGCACTTTTGACTTTTTTAAGCCATAAAGGTTTGTTGTGTTATTTTTCGTGTTATCTAGGTGCTTATTGATAGATAAATTTGAAAAAATAATAGGAGCTTTTTTAGGGGCAACCTTTGTAATTGCATTATTAAAAGGTATGCCTTTAGTTACTAAGTTTTTATTCTCAACTTTCTTTTTCTGTTTTTTAACTGATTTTTTTAAAACCTTTACAGCTGTGACTTTGTTTTTTGCCTTGTGATAGTGATCTACAGCGATAAATCTAGGTGAATGACCTTCGGCATAACGCAGTTTATAACCACCATCGTGATTTTCTAAAAGTTTGGCGTAAAGTTTTGTTGAGCGGTTTAATGCTACCTGTACGTTGTTTTTTAGTACTCGTTTAAAACCGTCAATAGAAAGAGCTTTGGAATGATTTAGTAAAGTAATCTCTCTTTGTTCAGACTCTCTTAGCGCTGTTTTTACAGATTCTGAAATAGCAGAGTAATAGCCCTTGGTAAGTGCATTGATATCACTTGTAAGCCACCACATCTTATTTTCATCGTATTTATCTGTAGAAACATTGGTATAAGCTTTATCAATAGGAGCCACACTTAAAGGTACAAATACACCTTCGCCAGGTGAGCCTAAGGAGATCCATGAAATAGGTGTTTTTAACTCACTATTAACTTCACTGATAAAAGTGTAAGTTGTTGTAGTTGAGTTAATACATCTTTCACCAAAATCCTCATAAGTATAAGGGGATGCAAATAAGCCACCTGTATTTTTAGTAGAGTTATCAAAAGCAGTACCTTGATAAGTATCACGATGAATTGCCATAATATCTACAATTGAAAGCTTATTTTCAGGCACAACCGAGAAAGGGTATTCCTGAGAATAATAATTTTTCACGTAAGGTGATAAATCATATTTTGGAGCAACAATATCAAACGCACGCCATACACGTCTTTTTGAATAATAAGGTCGTTTTTCAACTGCTTTTGTGGTCTTTATCCAATCTAATGAGCCATCTTTATTAAAAACAGCTAAGTTTTGAGATTTTAATTTTGAGATTAGACCTTTATTAAATAGTAGTGAATCATCATCAACATTGATAGTTGGAATTCTAAATTGATCTGCTGCTACAAAAATATCTCCATTAGGAATTCTTTTGGCTAACCAATATCCACCAATTCCATCAACAGAAGGCATGACCTCAACAACATAAGCACTGTCTTTTGTGCTTAAGCAAATTGTACTAGGTTCACCATAAAGTCCGTAAGTGTCAATTAGATTGCCAATTAGTAAAACAGCATCAGTTGCATTATCACAGCGTTCAAGAGCTATTGTAATTAAATCATTTGGACAGATTATTCTATTGTCTTTATCAAATGAGCTTTGATACTTAAGTTTTGAATAATCTGTACAAATGCCAGCCATTAGGCCCTTTTCATTAACTACAGCATTTTGTCCATGTCCCTTTAGGTAGGCATAGGTATGGGGTACTTGTAAAATTGCACCTATAACAGAATTAGCTTCATTTCCGTCTAGATGAAGTTTTTTTAACACACCTTCATCAAAATCTTTTGCTTCAATGTACTCAAGGTTAGGAGAAACTGCATTGTCTTGACTATATGATAGGTAAGATGTACCTGTAGTAGATGCATCCTTTGTGACAACAATAGCTGTATTAGCTTGAGATAATTGAGAGTAAAGACATGTTGATAATAAAGCTACAATTAAGCTTTTTTTCATTGTTTTGTCCTTAGGCCATTATGGCTATTTTATACTTTTCTAGTACATAGCTTTTTTTATTTTTTAGTTTTAATTTGATATTAAGAATAAGAAAAATAAAAATAAAAATCAGATTGAATTAGACAAAAAACAATGTTGCGCACATAAAAATTTGTAGTCCCGTGAACTAGTTCAAAAGAATTTGGTTTTTAATTCACTGATTTAGATTAAATTTAGAGCTTAAAAAATCAAATTTTGTTAAAATTACAGCCATTATTTAAGAGGTGTATATGTCAGATTTTAAACATAAAGGTTCTGTTCATAATGGTTTTAGTACTTTAGTTAAAGCTATTGAAGAGCTATCAGGTACACGCATTGACTTAAATGAAAACAAAGAATTGATTGATATCAACAAAATTAGAAAAGAAGAAGCACGAGAAGCTAGTGCTGAAATCTCAAGAATGAAACTTGAGAATCACAAAAAATTTGTTCAATCAATTTATGATGAGCATCGAATTGATAGTCGCTATACATTTGACACAATTCGTATTGATGAGTTAAATACACAAGCTGTTGCTACTGCTAAGGGCTTTTGTGCAACTATAAATTACAATTTTGGTAAAGACACCGCTCCTATTCTTTTACTTATCCAAGGAGCTGCTGGTACTGGTAAGACAGTTCTATCAAATTGTGTTGCAAATAATTTTTTAAATACTCTTTGGAAAGATGTTGTATTAAGTTCATATGCTGAAATGAAGAAAAACAAAACTCCTAGTAGCACTGATACAAGTTTTGATAAAGCTGATAAGGATGCAAAGTGGGAAAGATTCATTTCTGTGGACTTGCTTATTATGGATGGTTTATGTCAAAACAGAGAAGCTTTAACTGCATTTGACAGAACTGTTATTCCAGATCTTTTAAGAGCGCGAAGAGCTCGTGATTTACCTCTTGTAATTACGACTCCATTGTCTCCTTCTGAGATGCATATGCATTTGGGTGATGAAATTTTTGAATCAATTAAAGAATATAGCGTGTTAGCCACATCTTTATTTGGTCAATCTCGTCGTGAACCGATTTCCTTTGGAGGAGCTAATTTTCAATGAGCTCAATAGTTGCATTTGATTTTGGTACACACCACATAGGTGTTGCAACAGGTAATACTGTAACAAGAACATGTTCTTCTCAAAAATCAATTTTAGCTAAAGACGGTATTCCAAATGAACAAGCCTTAGATAGAATTGTAAAAGACTGGTTGCCTTCTATTTTTGTTGTTGGTCTTCCATACAACATGGATGGTACAGAACAATTGATGACAAAAAGAGCTAGAAAATTTGGAAATAGACTTCGTGAAAAATATAAAATTGACGTTGTATTTGTTGATGAACGTTTAACTTCAGCATCTGCTAAAGAAGAAATTTTTCAAAGAGGTGGCTTTAGAGCGCTTGCAAAAGATAAAGGTGCTATCGATTCTTTATCTGCTGTAACCATTTTAGAACAGTACTTTAGTGAACATGAATAATAAGCTTAATAAAAACGCAAGAATTATTCTTGCTATGTCTAATATCCAAATTGAGCTTAAAAAGCTAAATTTATGGTCTGATGGTTCTAATAAACCTTCAAATGAAGCTTTTTTAAGCAATTCTCCTTTTTTTATGGATACAATGGAATTTCATCAGTGGCTTGAATTTGTTCTAATTCCAAGATTTACACTGATGGTTCAAAACAATGAGCCTCTACCTCAAGGCGTGCAAATTCACCCTTATGCTCAAGAAATATATAGAGGTAAGTGGCAAGAATATAAAGAACTTATTCAAAAGCTAATGGAATTTGATAAACTTTTTTAAATACAAGGCATATAAATTGCTTGAAGCCATAAAAAATAATTAGATTACGGAAAGTTGACACGTGGCATTAAAGGACAAACTTAATTTTTTTGGCACATTTTTAAATTCTGCTAAGAAAAATCAAAAGGTAGCAAAGGGTCTTGCAATAGGTGGAACTGCCTATAAGAAGATTTCTATGTTCAAGCTAGGTACTCCTATATTAGTACTAGCCTGTCTATCTATGATCACCTTACCTATGCCTCCATTCTTGTTAGATATGCTGTTCTCTTTGAACATTGCTTTATCCATGATTGTGCTTTTGGTTTCAATTTATTCTCAAAAACCTTTAGATTTTGGTTCTTTCCCTGCTGTTTTACTTTTAACTACCATTTTACGTTTGTCTTTGAATGTAGCCTCAACTCGTGTGATTTTGCTAAATGGACAGAATGGTACTTCAGCTGCAGGTCAGGTTATTGAATCGTTTGGTAATGTGGTTATGGGCGGTAACTTTACCGTTGGTATCATTGTATTTACCATTTTGATTATTATTAACTCTAGTTTCCCACATAAAAATTAGAAACAAACCTTGATGTACTC
>CAZEXR010000139.1:0-6160 GCA_964516675.1 uncultured Enterobacterales bacterium
ATTAAACATAAAATTACTCAAAATTAAACAATATATTTTAGTAAAATATCACTAGTAATTTTTTATAATTTATTAGATTTTCTAACATTTCAGTTTTAATCTTTTAATCATTTTATTATTATATTTTTTGAAAAAAAGTGACTTATAAATGTAAGATTTAATTATTTTTTTGTGGATAGAGCTGTCACTTTCCTTTAAAATAAAACGTTTTCATTTTGTGCAAAGAAATTAGAGTTAGTTAAAAATGCCTAGACAAACTTGGTCAAGCAGACTTACATATATATTAACGGTAGCTGGCGCTACAATCGGATTTGGTGCTACCTGGAGATTTCCCTACTTAGTAGGACAAAACGGTGGCGGTGCATACGTTTTAACTTTTATCATTGTTATGTTTGCAGTTGGTGTTCCAATTATTCTTGTTGAAAATGTAATTGGAAGACGAGCTTTATCTAACGCAGTTGATGCTTTTTCAACTAAAGATAAAAAGGATTCGACTTGGAAAATAGTCGGATATTTAGGTTTAATTGGTGCCTTTGGTATTCTTGCCTATTATATGGTTATTGGCGGTTGGGTTATCTCTTACATTGTAAATGTAACTAAAAGGAGCTCTATTTTCAACCGGTTTAGACCTATCAAATCCAATTTCAAAAGAAGTTACAGAAACTTTTTATCATCAAGAAATTGATAATAACCAAAGCGCAATTGCTTTTTATACATTCATTTTTGTGTTGGTTAACTTCATTATTCTAAGAAAAGGCATTATTCAGGGTATTGAGAAGGCTGTTAAATATCTAATGCCTCTTTTATTTATATGTCTTCTTGTAATGGTTTTAAAGAATCTTACTTTAGATGGAGCAATGGAAGGTGTTAGATTCTATTTAACTCCTGATTTTTCAAAGATTACACCTAAATTATTTTTAGATGTTTTAGGTCAAGTATTCTTCGCTTTATCTTTAGGATTTGGTGTAATGATTACTTTATCATCACATTTGAACAAAGAAGAAAATCTAATTAAAACAGCAACGATTACAGGTATTTTAAATACATTGATTGCAGTAATGGCTGGATTTATGATTTTCCCTTCTATTTTTAGTGCAGGTTTGCAACCAGATTCTGGTCCTTCATTAGTTTTTAAAACTCTACCAATTGCTTTTTCTCGCATGGGTGGAGGAGATTTCTTTGCAATCATCTTCTTTAGTCTGCTAATAATCGCAGCATTAACAACATCGCTTACTATTTACCAAGTTATTATCTCTGTACTATATGAGAAATTTAGAATTAAATTAAACTCAGCAATTTTTATTACACTTGCTACTGTTTATGTACTAGGAAATATACCTTGTGTGCTAAGTAATGGCCTATGGTCAGATGTAACTATATTTGGCAAAAATATTTTTGATGCCTTCGATTTCTTCTCTGGTAATATCTGCTTCGTTTTAACAGCACTAGGTGCAACTCTTTATGTGGGTTATGTTTTAAAAGATGAAGCAAAAGCAGAATTAAACAACTATAATGACAAAGAAAGCATATTAGTTAATGTTTTGTATAACTATGTTCGCTATGTTGCACCAATCATTATTATTGCAATTTTTGTATACGGCATTATTTAAATTAACCTTAACAATTAGTATAAAAACTTAATAAAACACGCGAGTATTTTATGTTTACATCAAATCAAATGGTATTTATCGTAAAGTCATTACTATCAGGCTTTTTAACAGGATTTGGTTGCCTTGTGCATGTGGTAACTGAGAATAAGTATATAGGTGCATTTCTTTTCGCCCTAGGCTTATTAACCATTATCATGAAACAATACAACTTATATACAGGACAGGTAGGCTACTGGACTCCTAAGTTAACCTTAAGACTTCTAGCAATGTTCTGTTTAAATGCTGTTGGAGCATACTTAACATCTTTTTTATTTAGCTTTACAAGAGTAAATACATCAAATGTTCAAACACTTGTAGAGACAAAGCTAAATGATTCCTTTTTATCTCTTTTCATTCTTGCTGTAGGATGCGGTGTAATGATGCATATTGCAGTCTTCTTATTCAAGAGAGGTAAACACCCAATCTATGTAATCATGCCTATTATGTTCTTCATTCTTTGCAGTTTTGAACACTGTGTAGCAGATGCAGGTTACTTCGGAATGGCACATGTTCTACCAAATTTAGATGTTTTAGCAAGATTATTTACAATGGTTTTAGGTAATGCGATTGGTTCTCTTATCCTTACAAAACTAATTGCAGATCCTGCTGAATAAATAAACAATAAATCAAACAAACATATAGGTTAAAGTCCATGTCTTCTTTTAGATATGGATTTTTTAATGAAATAAAGAGCAACTTAATATAATTTGAGCAATTGCAAATTTTCATTTAAGCTTATGAGCTAAACTATTTTAATAAACAAAGACATTTAGAAATATGACAGAAATTAACAAAACTACAGATAAACCAGTTAGAGCACCTAAAAGAGATGTTGATGGCGTTTTTTTATTAGATAAACCATCAGGCATAAGCTCGACTCTTGCCTTAATGAAGGTAAGAGGCATTTATAGAGCAAATAAGGGCGGTCATACTGGCTCACTTGATCCTTTAGCATCAGGTCTACTACCTATTTGTTTAGGACAAGCAGCAAAGTTTTCTACATATTTCCTAGAAGGCTCTAAAAAATATTTAGCTACAGGCAAACTTGGTATTGTTACAGAATCAGGTGATGCAGAAGGAAAAATTGTTGAAGAAAATCCTGTTTCAAACGAGATTGATAACATTGAACAGGCAATTGAAAAGTTTGTAGGTAAAATCACACAAGTACCTCCGATTTATTCAGCAATCAAAGTAGATGGCAAACCTCTTTATAAATATGCAAGAGCAGGCAAAGAAGTTGAAGTTCCAAGCCGTGAAGTTAATATTTTTTACATAAAGCTATTAGAAAAAACAACAGACACTTTCACAATTGAAGTTTACTGTTCTAAGGGCACATATATAAGAACCTTAGTTTCAGATATTGGTGCTGAACTAGGATGTGGTGCTCATGTGATTATGCTTAGAAGAATTGAAGTAGATGGCCTACCAAAAGGCACGATGCACTCACTTGATGGTTTACAACAATTAGCCGATGGCAGAGAAGATCAATTAGACTATACTAAAATGGATGATATGCTTATTCCTGTTGAAAAAGCTATGAGCTATCTTCCTAAGATTACAATTCCTTACAATATGGCTGTTGCCCTATGTCAGGGAGTAAGACAAACAGATTTATCTAATTGTACTTTTGAAAATTGTGATGTTAATTATGAAGATGCAATACAGGTAAGAACTGACAATGATGTTTTCATTGGTGTTGCTCATATTCAAAAAGGAGTTTTAATCTCCGATAGAATGATGTCAGATCCATTACATACACAAAAGGGACTAAATAAGTAGTTTTACTATAATATGAAACATTTTAGATTACTCATTTTAATTGCTTTTTCTTTTATAAGCAGTTTATTTGTCTGTGGATGTTCAGACAGATCAAGTGCTACATATGAAAATCTAAAATATGCTATTGATAATGAACTAAGAAAACAAATTATCAGTATTCCTATTGCAGGCTCATCTGTTCACGAGGAAACAACAGATATTCCCTTCGTAATAATTGATCCTACTTTAAAGGCAAATCAAAATAGAAGTTTAGATAAACATATGATCTTTTATTTAAATAAAATTGTTTCATATGCACATACCCTCGAAAATTCTGGAGCGTTAAAGCTTACAGAGGCAACTTTTACATTTCACAAGAACTTTGTAGGTTCCATTAAAATGTCTGGTTATCAAGTTGAATATAACCAGGATTTAACAAGAACTATGACCGTAACTCCATATTTAGCTATCTCATCTGCTCAAATTGGATCGCTTGAAGTACGAGATTTTGTTAAAACAACTAATACTTTTATGGACGATGGAAAGCAGTGTATTGATGTTACCTTCAATGTAAAACTCACCAATGTTTTAGAATGCATAAATGATGATGTGCTTTTTGAGTCTGGTGCAAAGGAAGCTGTAAGTAATTGTGTAAATACCTATAGACTTTATCTTGATGAAAGTAACAAAGAATGGCGAGTATTGATGAAAACAAAGACATCAACTATTGATCCAGTAGCAACTTTATATAAACGTTTAATAAGTGAAAGCAATGTCTTTACTCGATAGAATTTGGTACCAAAAAATAGGATTGCTAAATGCTCCTATTATTCTTCCTTTACTTCCTCTAACCGCTTTATTCAAGCATCTATCAAAAGTTAGAAGAGACAAATACAAAAAAGGCATAAAAACCTCATTAAGAACAAAAGTTCCTGTCATAGTAGTTGGAGGAATTAGTGTTGGTGGTACAGGCAAAACACCATTGTGTATTGCATTACTTCAAAAACTAAATGATCTAGGATATAAAGTTGGTCTTTTATCTAGAGGATATAAAGGTAAAGCAGAACACTATCCTTATATTGTTGAAACAACTTCTAATGTAAAAGAGTCTGGAGATGAACCTCTTTTAATTAAGATGAGTGTTAAAAATAAAGCCGTTGTTGTAGTCGATCCTAACCGTGAAAGAGGAGCTCAGTATTTAGAGCATTTAGGAGTTGATGTTATCGTAACTGACGATGGTCTGCAGCACTATGCGCTTCAAAGAGATATTGAAATAATTGTATTAGATGGAAAAAGAATGCTTGGTAATGGACTATTATTACCAGCAGGACCTCTTAGAGAGGGAGAATGGAGACTTAAAACCACTGATCTTGTAGTGACTAATGGAACTCCAACTAATTCAAAGTATGACTCTGAGGTAATGCAGTTACGACCATCACAAGCAGTATCAATAGATTCTTTTTGTTCAAAGACAGAAGGTCATGAATATTTGCAAGTAGGAACAAAAATTATTGCTCTTGCTGGAATAGGAAATCCTAAACGTTTTTATAAAACACTTGAAGATTGTGGATATTTGATTGAATCATCAATAGATATTGGAGATCATGGTTTAGTAAGTAAAAAGACTTTAGAGAATTTAAGTGTAAAATATCCAATAGTTATGACTGCAAAAGATGCAGTTAAATATGCTCAATACAAAATCAATAATTTATATGTTTTAAATGTAGAAGCTGAATTATCAGATAATTTCTACTCAAAAATAGCAGATAAGTTATATGATTTAGTAGAAGCATATGAAAGTAAGTCAGAAAACAGTTAAGAGAAAAAAATGTCAGATTATATTGTTGCAATTCCTGCCCGCTATGCCTCAACTCGTTTCCCAGGTAAACCTCTAGTTCTAGTTGGTGGTATTCCTATGATTAAAAGAGTCTGTATGCAAGCTCTAAAATCAGAGGCAAAAGAGGTTATTGCTTGCATTGATGATGAAAGAGTTAATGGTGTTCTTGAAAGACTGGATAAAGTAAAATTCTGCATGACACCTAACGATTGCAATTGCGGTACTGATAGATTAGCTTTCATGGTTGAAAAAATGGGCATTGCTGATGATACAACAATCGTTAATGTTCAAGGCGATGAACCTCTAATTAACCCTGATCACATCAAACAGGTAGCAAAGTTACTTGAAGATACTAAAACTGATATGTCCACATTGTGCTTTAAAATCGACAATGTTAAGGATGTATTCGATCCTAACTGTGTAAAAGTTGTTTTTGACAAAAATAATAAGGCTTTATATTTTAGCCGTGCTCCTATTCCATATGAGAGAGACAACTTTAAAAAAGAGTGTATTGACGAACTAGATTTTGATCATTACCACCATGTAGGTATTTATGCATACAAAGCAGGTACAATAAAAAAGTATGCAAAAATGCCACAAACTTCACTTGAAAAAGCTGAATCACTAGAACAGCTTCGTCTTATGGAAAATGGAATGACCATTAGCGTAGGCGTTGCTCTAAATCCTCCAGAGACTGGTGTAGATACACCAGAAGATCTAGAAAGGATTAATAAAATTCTTGCAAATCAATAAGTAAATTAAGGTAGATTAAGTTCTACCTTATTTTTATACAATTTATTAACCAAACAATTTTGTTTTCTATTCAAATAGCACTCATATATCTCATTTTTAAAGAAATTCCATATACAGGACCTTAAGCTCTAAAAAAATCTAGCTGCAAGCCTTTTTCCATAAG
>CAZEXR010000140.1:0-6074 GCA_964516675.1 uncultured Enterobacterales bacterium
ACAAAAATGCCCCACTAAATTAGTGAGGCACTTTTAATCAAATACTTATATCTAATTAGATATTAGCAACGATCTCTTCAACAGTCTTCTTAGCATCGCCAAAGCACATTGCTGAGTTTTCTTTGAAGAATAATGGGTTCTGAACACCTGCATAACCAGGATTCATTGAACGCTTGAATACAACTACGTTGCGAGCCTTCCAAACCTCAAGAACTGGCATACCAGCGATTGGGCTTGTTGGATCTTCTGAAGCAGCTGGGTTAACAGTATCGTTAGCACCGATAACTAAAACAGTATCTGTGTTCTCGAAATCATCGTTAATCTCATCCATTTCGAATACGATATCGTATGGAACTTTAGCTTCAGCTAGAAGAACGTTCATATGACCAGGTAGACGACCTGCTACAGGATGAATTGCAAAGCGAACTTCAACACCACGAGCCTTTAATTTCTCAGTTAATGAAGCAACAGCATTCTGAGCCTGAGCTACAGCCATACCATAACCTGGAGCGATGATAACAGAGCTTGAGTTTTTGCAAAGTTCTGCAACATCAGCAGCCTTAAGTTCACGGTATTCGCCCATCTCTTCTTCTTCTTTCTTAGCAGCAGGAGCATTACCAAAGCCGCCAGCGATAACAGAGATAAATGAACGATTCATTGCCTTACACATAATGTAAGAAAGAATTGCACCTGAAGAACCTACTAAAGCACCAGTTACGATTAGAAGATCGTTTGATAACATGAAGCCTGAAGCTGCGGCTGCCCAACCTGAGTATGAGTTTAGCATTGAGATAACAACTGGCATATCAGCGCCACCGATAGCAGCAACTAAGTGAATACCAAATACTAAAGCAATTGCAGTCATAACAAGTAGAGGAACTACTGGAGCTGATAATGTTGTTACATCAGAGCCAATAACGAACCATAACATTAAAATGAATGATACAACTAAAGCACCTAAGTTTAGAACATTACCAAAAGGTAGGCTTAATGGAGCTGACTTAAAGATACGAATCTTATAAGTACCATTTAACTTACCATAAGCTACGATAGAACCAGTGAAGGTTACAGCACCAATGAAGATACCTAAGAAGATTTCAACAAGTTCAGTATTGAACATTGCTAAATCCATATGGTTACCAGCTGCAGCTGCAACTTGCTGAGCACAAGCTTTAAACTGTTCTGCTGCTTCTTCAGTTGACTGAGCACCAGCAATTACGCACTTTGAAACATCAGCAACATCAACACCTAGTTTGATGAAACTATTAAAGCCAACAAGAACAGCTGCTAGACCTACGAAGCTATGTAAGCAAGCGATAAGCTCAGGCATCTGAGTCATCTGTACTTTCTTAGCAACATAAAGACCTACAACGGCACCACCTAACATTGCAATAATAAGAGCTGCAAAGCCTAAAGTGGTAACGGTAGTGAAAGTAGCGATTAAAGCTACAGCCATACCAACCATACCAGACATACAGCCCATTTTTGCAGTTTCCTGCTTAGATAGACCTGCAAGCGCGATAATAAATAACAACGCTGCAAGAATGTAGGCCATGTGAGTTAAACCTAACATATTATTTTTTCTCCCTTACCGACTACTGCTGTTTTCTGAACATAGCTAACATTCTGCGAGTTACAGCGAAACCACCAAAAATATTGATAGAAACGATTAAAACGCCAATGAAAGCAAGTATGCCGATAACAATTGAGCTATTACTAATTTGAACCATTGCACCAACTACCACGATACCTGAAATAGCATTGGTAACTGACATCAATGGAGTATGTAGTGAATGTGAAACATTCCATACTACGTAGTAACCTACAACACAGGATAATACGAATACGGTGAAATGAGGTAAGAACGACTCAGGAGCATAAGCACCCATTAACATGAATACTGCTACCATTGCTAGTAGAGCACCAATCTTAACAAATGGATTTGCTTTCTTAGGTTCTGCCTTAACAGGAGCTTCTTCAACTTTCTTAGCCTGAGGAGCTGCTGAAACACTAATCTTTGGAGGTGGGAAGGTTACATCGCCATCCTTTGCAACTGTCATATTACGTAATACAACATCTTCAAAGTCAACGTCAATTAAACCATCCTTATTCTTGCATAGTAACTTAGCAAGATTTACAAGGTTAGTTGAGTAAAGCTGTGATGACTGAGCAGGTAATCTTGCAGCAAGATCTGTATAACCAATCATCTTAACACCATTAGCTGTGGTGATAACCTCACCTGCTACAGTGCCTTCGCAGTTACCGCCAGTAGCGGCTGCTAAATCAACAATAACAGAGCCTGCTTTCATTGAAGCAACCATTTCTTTGTTGATTAAAAGAGGAGCTTTCTTACCAGGGATTGCAGCTGTGGTGATAATAATATCAACTTCTTTACACTGCTTAGCAAAAAGGTCCATCTCTGCTTTAATAAACTCTTCAGACATTACCTTTGCATAACCATCTGATGAGCCGCCATCTTCTGACTTAAAATCAAGTCGTAAGAATTCGCCACCCATTGACTTAATCTGGTCAGCAACTTCTAAACGAGTATCGAAAGCACGAACAATAGCACCTAAAGAGTGAGCAGTACCAATTGCAGCAAGACCTGCTACACCAGCACCGATAACCATAACTTTAGCTGGTGGTACTTTACCTGCAGCGGTAACCTGACCTGTAAAGAAGCGACCAAAAGCGTGAGCAGCTTCGATTACAGCACGGTAACCTGAAATATTTGCTGTAGATGATAAAGCGTCTAAAGACTGAGCACGTGAAATACGTGGCACCATGTCCATAGCCATTGCAGTTACTTTCTTAGCATTTAGCTTTTCAACTAATTCTGAATTCTGTGCAGGGCGGATAAAACTTACAAGTGTTTGACCTTCATGCATCAATTCAATTTCTTCGTCAGAAGGAGCATTTAGCTTGAAAATAATATCAGCTGCCCAAGCTTCTTTAGCTGAAACAACTTTTGCACCTGCTTGTTCAAATGCAACATTGTCAAAACTTGCCAACGCACCTGCATCGCTTTGAACTGCAACTTCAAAGCCTAATTTCATAAGTTTTGCAACGGTATCAGGAGTTGCAGCAACTCTTGTTTCTCCGTTAAAACTCTCTTTAGGAATACCTATAAGCATCGCATTTCCCTGTTTAATTTAAACCACTTTCGTAGCTTATTTAGTTATGTGATTAATTAAGACGACTGTCCCAGTTACTTTTCTATTATAGATACGATTTGAATTTTAAAAAATGTACAGAAGGCTAATTTTCTGAATTAAAACTATTTTCTACTAAATTTTGTGTTTACATATTGATTTATAAGGAAATATAAAATTTTATCATAGGTATAATAATTATTATAATGCTTTTATTTAGTGCAATAACGTTCTGAAAAAACGCATTTTTTTCTAATTGTGTGCAAATTTTGCATTTTCGTAAAATTTGACGGAATATTCAAAAAACAAATAACGTCGATTTAAATATACATTATTGCAATATATCTCTTATATTTAGTATTAGATGAGAAATCTCTTTCTTTTTATACATATTGGATGAATTTATATAATGAGAACTTTAATTATCTATGCTCACCCTAATGATCAGAGTTTTTGTAATGCAATTTTGGCAACAGCTGTATCTGCCTGCAATAAAAATGGACAGAATGTTAGAGTGATCGATCTTTACCAAGAACATTTTAATCCTGTAATGACTAAAGAAGAGCTTCGAGGAATTATTGATAAAAAGGTAATTGATAAGCAAACTCGAGAATACATAGATGCCATAAAAGCAAGCGATCATTTAATTTTAATCTTTCCTGTATGGTGGACTACCATGCCTGCAATGATGAAAGGTTTTATTGATAAGGTAATTTTTCCAAGTGAAATCTATGATTACAATAAAAATGGACATGGGGTAACAGGATTATTACCAAATATAAAAGTAACCGTTATATCCACCATGGATTGTCCATCGCTTATATATAAGTTCTTTTACGGAAATGTTTTAAAGTATGCGCTAATTAAAGGGATCTTTAAAACCATCGGAGTTAAAAAAGTTAACTGGTTAAATTTTTCTGTAGTTAAAAGAAGCACCAGGCTTCAGCGAAAAATCTGGCTAGCAAAAGTTAGAAAAGCAATGTCACAAAATGAATGATGTTATCTTTTGCCTTCAGTAGAGACTAGCTATTTATTTTTTTGAAACTAAATCAAGAGCTTCTTGAATATCGCAAAGATGCATAGTGTATGCGTCTTCAGCAGGTTCATTGCCTACTGGATTGTAATATCCCTTTCGAACTCCAACTTCTTTAAAGCTATATTTGGTATAAAGGTTAATAGCGACTTGATTGCTTACTCTAACCTCTAAAAAACACTCTTTTACTTCAATCTCTAAAGCCTTTTTAAGAGTCTGTTCTAAAAGCAAAGCTCCTAACTTTTTCCCCTGATAGTCAGGATCAACACCAATCGTCAAAAGATCGGTTGAAAACTTGGTGTTATAAATAACCGAAAATCCAATCAGTTTGGACACACAGAATAACCCAATAATGATATAGCTATCATCAAAGCACTCAATCAAAGATTGAGCATTCCAAGCATTCTTTTGAGTTCTAAACTCAATTTTTTCAAGCTCACTAACTAGATTTAAATCGTCGCGAGTAAGGACACGACAAGTGTATTTACTTTCCATTTAACTTGTCTCCTAACTCTTTTTGTAAAGCATCCCAAATATACTTTTTACCATTTTGTAAAACGTACACGGTTCCAGCATCAACCACATCAGAACTATCTAATAAAAGAATATCAGATGGTAAATAATGAACTGAATCATCGTACTCTTTAACATCTAAGTTTTTACTCTTTAAGAAAGCTACTAACGAGGAAATGTAATCAACACCTGATTTTGAATTAACAAAAACATCTGCTCTTTTTTGTCTTAATTTATAAGGTAGTTGCGTCCAACGAAATAAATTGCTTTGAAGTTGATTATTCTGTGTTGTGGTAATTGCCACCCCATCAACCATAGGTTCTGAAGTTGCAACATTATATAAAGTGTTGTCATTAAGAATTGGTTGTAAAGATACCGGAGCTATATTCTCCGCTAAAGGGTTATTTTGCAAAGGTACATTATTTTGAGGTTGAGAGAATGTATTTACAGCAGGCTCTACAGGAGAATTGTCTTTATTGATTTGCAAAGGCTCTACCATCTCTTGCTCGAAATTCTTTTGAATAGAAAAATCTTGAGAAGGAAGATTTTGAATCAATTCATTTGTAGAAACGTAAGCTTGCGCATTATCTACCATAGGAGCAGGAGCAACAACTGTATTCTGACGAGATTCAACAGCTATAGTCTCAATTAAAGGTCTATCTTTTGATTCTTGATTTATCTCTTGAACCTTTACATTTGAATCATCATTAACAGACTGTTCATCGGGAATGAAATCATCCTCTGGACCGAAAGGTAACTTAACGCCAGGTTTTAAATCCCAAGTAATTGTTTGTGCTTTAAAAATCATAAAAAAGAGAGCCTAAGATATTTGATAAGCATATTTTAACATCATAAAAGAAATGATTAAAAACAATCATAAATTTATGAGAAAAAGAAAAGAAACAAAGAGAAAACTCAAAACAACAGATACAACAATGCTAATTTGAATTTTAAGTGTTTTCGAATGGGGATTTTAGAGAGAAATACAATTCGTGGCAGGGGCAGTAAGACTCGAACTCACAACCGTCGGTTTTGGAGACCGCTGTTCTACCATTAGAACTATGCCCCTGTGGAATTGCCGTAGTATTATCTTTAAAAATTAGTACTTTGTAAAGAACTTTTTTAAGTTTTTTTCAATACAATCAATAGAATGTCATAAATAAGCCATTTTTGTCATATTTTGTAGATCAATTATTTTAGTGTATGATTTCAAAACTTATTTTCAATCCATCACTAGAGACTATAGATTCAATCGCATATGGAAAATAAATACAACAAAACTATGACAGCTTGCTTTGTAGGTTACATCGTTCAAGCTATTGTTAATAATTTCGTTCCTTTATTGTTTTTAACCTTCGAGCGTAGCTATCAAATAC
>CAZEXR010000141.1:0-6071 GCA_964516675.1 uncultured Enterobacterales bacterium
TTTGGTGTTCAGGCTGAAGCTTGGTGGTAATAGTTAATAAGTTTTCAAAACTTTAAACTAGTATAAAAGAGTGGCAATAGCCACTCTTTTTGTTTTTTCAAATTAGGACTTACCACATTTCTTATCTTATTAAACAATGCATTATATTTGTCGTTATATGTAACGGATTATTTTACTGTGTACGTATAAAACCCTCATCTCATTACAAGCGTGGCATTTACAGGCATTATCTTCACGAAAATGTTTTTTCAATGCTTATGAGACTTATATTTTGAGAATTGTGTCACTACATTCTTTATTATTAAGTGCAAAAATACGATAATATAGAACTAATACTATTATAAGTTTTAATTTTCTTTGATATTAAACCTTTTTTTTATGAACCATGGGGATGTAAATGAAGAGTATTGCCAGATTTGCTTTTTGCTTAGCCGCAGTTTTCGTATCATCACGTGCTTTAGCTACTACAGAATTACACGTTTGGGAAGATGAAAAGAAATCCAAAGGCATCACTCAAGCTGTTGCTGATTTTGAGGCTCAATTTGATTGTAAAGTTAAAGTTGAAGAAATGCCTTTTACATCTCAAATCGATAAGCTAAGATTAGATGGCCCTTCTGGAATGGGCCCTGATGTTCTTATGATTCCTGCCGATAGAGTTGGTGCGGCTGTCGTACAAGGCTTGATCGCTCCTGTTAAGTTTATGCAAGAAGATCAGGATAAATATATTCGCTCTGCTGTTTCTGCATTCGCCCAAAGTGGTGAGATTTATGCTGTACCTAAGGTTGTTGAAACATTAGTTATGTTCTACAACAAAGATGTACTAAAGAAACCATTTGATACTCTAGATGAATATTATGATTATTCAATGAAGAGAGTAGCTGCAAAGAAAGGTGAGTTTGGTTTATTAGCTAAGTGGGATGCAATTTATTATGCATTTGCAGCTATGCAACCATTTGGTGCTTATGTTTTTGGCACTGATTCTGATGGAAATTTGGATGCTAGTGATGTTGGTTTAGCAAATGATGGCGCAATCAAGGGTGTTGAACTAGTTAAAAAGTTCTATGACAATGGTTTATTTCCTCAGTCTATTATTGGCGACAATGGCATTGTTACAATTGATAATATGTTTATCGGTGGTAAGGTAGGTGCTGTTATTAACGGACCATGGGCTTTAGAACCATATGCTAAAGCAAAGGTAAACTATGGTGTTACGCCTCTTCCTATTCTTCCTAATGGAAAACCTATGAGTTCTTTCTTAGGTGTTAAAGGATATGTTGTTTCAACCTGGGCTAAAGATCATGATTTAGCAGAAAAATTCTTACAATTCATAAATCAGCCTAAGTATGCAAAAATTAGATTTGTCGAGACTCAGGAAATTCCTCCTGTAAAAGCAGTGATGGCCGATCCTGTTATTACAAATGACGATTTTGCAAATGCAATTGCTGTTCAGGCAAGCAGAGCTGTTCCTATGCCATCTATTCCTGAGATGTCAGAAGTATGGGGCCCAATTGATGGTGCATTACAATCTGCAATTACAGGTAATGCAGGTGTTAAAGAAGCCTTAAAGTCAGCAACTGAACATATCAACTATCAGATTGAAGCTTTCCGTTCTGGAATGTAATTTTATAATAGGTGATCCTTTTATTGAGGATCACCTTTTATAATTTTAAATTGATACATTACATCAAATGAAAATGAAGAAACTATATAAATCCATACTGATTGTGACTTTAGGAGTGATTTCTTTTCAAGCTTCTGCTAAAAATACTTTGCTTGTCTGGGAAGATGTGGATAGGTCATTTAGTATTAAGTCTGCAGTTGATGCTTTTGAGTATGAATATGATTGTAATGTTGATATAAAAGAAGTTCCGATGCCTGCCCAAAGAGAACAGCTTCTTAAACAGGGGCCTCAAGGCAACGGTCCGGATATTGTTATTCTTGCAGCTGATATGGTAGGACTTGGTGTAAAGAATGGTTGTCTTGCTCCTGTCGATTTTATGCAAGTAGACGCAAATAACTATCTTCCCAATTCAGTTTCTTCAATGATGCATGATGGTTTGTGTTATTCAGTTCCAAAGACTATTGAAACTCTGATTTTATTTTACAACAAAAAGCTTTTACCTCATCCTCTTCCTAATTTTGAAGATTATATTAGACTCTCTCGTCAATTAAAGTCAGAGAATAAATATGGAATTGTTGCAAAGTGGGATGAATTCTATTCTGTTTTTGGCATAATTAACGGTTATGGTGGTTATGTATGGGAAACAGAAAATGATGGTTCTTCAACCCTTTCAAACTACGGATTAGATAACGAAGAAACATTTAATGCTTTGTCTTTGATAAGGGAAATGAGCAAACAAGACCTATTGCTTGAGACAAGAAACGGTCAGGATGGATTCAAGGATATTTTACGTCTATTTAGTGAAGACAAGATCGCGGCTGTAATCAACGGACCTTGGGCTGTTGAAGACTATATTCGTGCTGGTATAGATTTTGGTGTAAGCACATTGCCTGTATTGCCAAACGGAAATGATATGACATCATTTTTAGGAACAAAAGGCTACTCAATTTCTAAATGGTCAAAACACCATGATTTAGCAGAAAAATTTTTACGCTTTATAAATCAACCTGAATATGCTTTGATTAGATACAAAGAATCAAAACAAGTCCCTCCAATTATTGAGGTTTTATCTGATAGTTCATTAGAAAATGATGAGTTGATTCAAGTTATTGCAGAACAGTCTTCAAAGGCTGTCCCAATGCCTGTTGTTCCTGAAATGAAATATATTTGGACTAGAATGGGCGATGCTATTAAAGGCACTATTTATTCAAATACAAGTATTAAAAAGCTTTTAAGACAGGCTCATAAACAAATTGAAGCAGATATTTTAAAAGATGATTAAAGAATTAGTTCTAATTAAATTCTTTTTTCGATGAGTTTGTTTAACAATAAATAACCCCAGTTACTAATCAGATGAGTAACTGGGGTTTTTACTATAAAGCTTGTACTAAGCCTTCAAGCATTCAACTGCCTGTCTTTCAACACCTAGACATAGAACGTAGCGCTCTAGGAACTTATCAAATCCTGCAACACCTACAGCATCAGGATCGATCTTTGAACCTTGTGCATCGTGGAATACACAATCATCAAGGAACTTAGGTAAGGTTTGACCTTCTTTCTTTAACTGAGCAAAAGCAGCTAGAAGAGCGATACCCCAAGCACCACCTTCACCTGCAGTTGTCATAACCCAAACAGGAGTGTTTAGAGCGTTAGCCATAATAGACTGACCAACACCTTGAGTCTTGAATAGACCACCGTGACCTAGTAACTTGTCAATCTTAACATTCTCATTCTTAAGGATATTCATGCCTAAGCGGATTGCACCTAAAGATGTGTTTAGATTTGATCTAAATAAGTTAGCAACATTGAACTTTGAGTTTGGCATTCTAGCTAATAAAGGACGACCTTCTGGCATGCTAGTGATGTTCTCACCTGATAGATAGCCATAAGAGATAATACCGTCACAATCAGGAGCACCATTATTTAAAGCCTCGTTATAAAGAGTCTTAAATAGGGTAGTGGTATCCATTTCAATGTTTGCAGCACGAAGGAAGTCTGCAAATAAACCAACCCAAGCATTTAGATCTGAAGTACAGTTGTTTGCATGAACCATTGCAACCTGAAGACCATCAGGAGTTGTAACACAATCGATTTCGCGGTGAAGTTTTGCTAGAGCTTTTTCTAAAACAACCATAGCGAAGATTGAAGTACCTGCTGAAACATTACCTGTACGTACTGCAACTGAATTTGTTGCAACCATACCAGTACCAGCATCACCCTCTGGAGGGCAAAGTAGGCAACCTGCCTCTAAAGTACCAGTTGTATCAAGTAGCTTTGCACCTTCTGCGGTTAAAGTACCTGCGTTATCGCCTGCGCATAAAACTTTTGGTAATAATTTATCTAAAGTGTATGGTAGTTTTTCATCTTTTAGAAGATTGTTAAACTTAGCCATATATTCCTGGTTGTAATCTAGAGTTGTAGAATCAATTGGGAACATACCAGCTGCATCACCAACACCTAGAACTTTCTTACCAGTTAGCATCCAGTGAACATAACCTGCTAAAGTTGTGAAGAAGTCAACCTTCGCAATATGTTCTTCTTTATTTAGGATACATTGATAAAGGTGAGAAATACTCCAACGTTCAGGGATGTTAAACTGGAATAAATCAGTTAATTTTTCAGCTGCTTGTGTAGTATTTGCATTACGCCAAGTTCTAAACTGAGCAAGCTGATTACCATCTTTATCAAAAGCCATGTAACCGTGCATCATTGCAGAGAAACCGATTGATGCAAGTTTCTTTAAAGGTACGCCGTACTGAGATTTTACATCTTTAACAAGATCTTGATAGCAATCCTGAAGTCCAGTCCAAATATCGTCTAAGTGGTAGGTCCAAAAACCATTCTCTAAACGGTTTTCCCATTCATGAGAACCTTGAGCGATTGGTTTAAATGTGGTTGGATCAATAAGAATTGCTTTGATTCTAGTTGAACCAAACTCAATACCAAGGATTGACTTGCCGTCAGCGATGATGTTTTTAATATCAGACATGATAATCTCACTTATGTATTATAATGTTGTAACAGGAAAATTTTATATATATTACTATAAACAACAAACGTTTGCATAATTGTTATTTATCTCACTTTTTTAATAAATTTAATTTTTGATGTATTGCATATAAATCAAGAATACGCATAGAGTGCATAAAAATCGCATATTTTGCAAAAATTTACGTTTGATTGTTTTTAATATTTAATTTTCGACTCCAAAAAAATAATTGCAAATGGATCAATTTATGAAATATTTAGTTCTGTCAGATATACATGGCGGTGCAAAAGAAGCAAAACAAGCACTAGGTTTTTATGAAAAATTTAAGTGTGATGCTGTGATTTTACTTGGCGATTTACTAAATCATGGCCCAAGAAATAAAGTACCTGAATCTTATGATCCAATGAATGTAGGTGAAGTATTAAACCAGTATAAAGAAAAGATCATTAGTGTTAGAGGTAATTGCGATAGTGAAGTGGACCAAATGGTATTTGACTTCCCTTGTAATGCTTCATATGGATATATCTACATAAACAAAGGTCACAAAACCGTAAAAATATTTTTAACACATGGTCATTTACATAAGATAGATACAGCAGAGCAACTAAATAAATTAGGGTTAAATAAAAATGATATTGTTCTTTCTGGTCATACCCATGTTGCAGGTATCTTTAAAAAAGAATCTGGTATAACAAATATCAATCCAGGCTCTACAACTATTCCAAAAGGTGGAACCGATGCAGGTTTTGCTTTAATTGATGAAAAATCAATTAAGCTATATAAGCTAGATGGCTCTATAATTGACGAATACGATTTTTAAAAAGGAATTACAAATGTTAGCTACATCGATTGATCTTGTAGGCAAGTACGACTATTTATCTGATAAATTTAAAGCAGCTTACAAATGGTTAAGTGAGCACGACACTGCAAATATGGACGATGGTACATATAATATTGCAGATGGTGTTTTTGCAATGGTTCAAAGATATGAGACTGTTGACTTTGCTTGTGCAAAATTTGAATCTCATAAAGAATACTTTGACATTCAGTTTATTGCAAAGGGCTTTGAAAGCTTTGGTATGGCTTTAGTAAAAGACTGTAAACTAAATGAGTCTGTTCCTGAAAATGATGTGTACTTTTATGAGACTCCTTCATTTTTTACTCAAGTAAATATGAAGGCAGGTGATCTGATTGTTGTACCTCCTGATGAAGTACATCAGCCTAGAGCTTGCTATAACAACAAAAAAATGGAAGTTATTAAAGTTGTTGTTAAAGTAAAAGTATAACTTTTCCTTTTAAGTCATCTGATTTGTATTCAAGATTATCTTGAATACAAATCAGTAAAATACAAAATATAAAAAAAATGGCATATATAAGCCATTTTTAAAAAAAGATAAAAAAAAGATTAAAATATTTAAAAAAAATATTTGACATACGATTAAAAATCATTAAAATACTCTC
>CAZEXR010000142.1:0-5921 GCA_964516675.1 uncultured Enterobacterales bacterium
TGGCTCAAATAGCAATTTATAAGATTTCTCAATTCACTTCTGTTAAAAACTCTTAATTTATATAAGAGTTTTTTTGTATCTAAAGACATTATTTAGTAATTAGAAAAAGACACTAGAATTTACTATAATTGACCTACAGCTTTCCATCAAATAAGTTTTAATCAGTTTTTAAATTTAAAAAAATAACCTTACAAGAGATGGCAAATAACTTTTTTCTATATGGCAAAGGTTAGCCTGTTTAATCAGTATTAATAGCTATTAATATCCATTAATTTATGATTAATATCGATTAATAGTGAATAAGATAGAGTAAAAATATCTTATAAATCAGTATACTAAAAAATATTTAGAGATAGAAAAAGAGATTGGCATATATCTTGAATTAAATATGTCATATAAAAGGAAAACGGCAAAGCTTGCCACCTAAAGAATTTTCATTTGGAGGAATTCTTCATGAGCGTAGATTTCAGTACAATTGGTAAAACCTCCAGTTATGTAGCTTCACAAGAAGCAGCTGCCGCCACTACTAAGAGCAACACTCTAGATCAGGCCGACTTCTTAAAGTTACTAACCACTCAGCTTAGCAATCAGGATCCATCATCTCCTGTTGATAATAATCAGATGGTTACCACAATGTCTCAGTTATCTGTTGTACAAAATTTGTCAACAATTACTAAGGGTATGGATAACATTACAAGTGCTATTTCATCAAGTTCAGCTTTATCTGCTTCAAGCTTAGTAGGTAAGAGTGTACTTTTAGATTCATCAACCGCATACTTTGATGGTCAAACTCCTGTTACTGCTCAAATTGATGCTGGTGACGGTGTTTCAAATGTTAAGATTGCTATCACCGACTCTTCAGGTGCTGTTGTATCTGAGTTTGCTGCAAACGAAATTGATGGTACTTTTGA
Organism: uncultured Enterobacterales bacterium; assembly: GCA_964516675.1. GTDB lineage: Bacteria > Pseudomonadota > Gammaproteobacteria > Enterobacterales > Succinivibrionaceae > Succinivibrio. Next base: position 912 of record CAZEXR010000142.1, read on the forward strand.
TTTTGGATGGAATGGTGTTAAGAGTACCGATGAAGACGGTAATAACACATACTATGACATGGGTAAATACACCATCACTGTTACTGGTGAGCAAAATGGAGAGAAGGTTTCTGTTCCTGTAAAGACTTACGGTACAGTATCTTCAGTTGTTTTAGGTAGCACCGCTTCAGAGACTAAGTTAAACATCAGAGGTGTTGGCGAAATTTCTCTTGATAAGGTTGAAAACATCGCTTCTTAATCAAATTTTTAAGACCATTAGCTTCCTCCTTGCTAATGGTCTTTAAGTCAAAATCCTGTCATCTTTTTTCTAATCTAATCTCAATTTCGCTTTCTAGAGCCATATACAAAAATGGCACAGTAATTGCTATATCTAATCCATAAATGGAAATAATTGTTTCCGGAGGATTTAAAGATGGATAAATTACTGTGGGTTGCAATGTCTGGAGCTAAAGAGAACTTCAATAGCTTAGCAGTACGCAGCAACAACTTAGCAAATGCTACCACTACCGGTTTTAAAGCAGATTTTGAAAATAGCCGTGCTATGTCTGTTTTTGCTGACGCTTATCCTACTCGTGCTTTTGCTATGACAGAGCGTCCTGGTCACAACTTTGATGGTGGTGCCATTGAGACAACTGATAGAGCATTAGACATTGCTGTTGACGGTGATGGTTTTATAGCTGTTAATGATAAAGAGGGTAACGAAGCTTACACTCGTTTTGGTAGCTTAGAAATCGATGTTGATGGTGCTTTAAAAACAACAAATGGATTACCTGTTCTTAATCAAGGTGGTGAGCCAATTATTCTTCCTCCACTACTTGCTGATATTTCCATTAGCAAAGATGGTGTAATTTCAGGAAGACCTCAAGGTGCTGACTCAAATGTTATTGAAGAATTTGGTAAAATTAAGTTAGTTAACCCTGAAGATTACAAACAAATTGAAAAAGGCTACGATGGATTATTTCGTAACATAGATGGTACGACTATTGCACAGGATCAGACTGTACAGGTAAGAAACGGCATGTTAGAGCAATCCAACGTAAATCCTGTCGAAGAATTGACAAGTTTGATTAGAATCCAAAGACAATACGAAACAATGGTCAAAATGATGGATACAGCAAATCAAATGGATGAACGCCAAAACAGTATTTTGAGCTATAACGGTTAGCAAGGAGTAAATTATGATCCCAGCACTATGGATTAGTAAAACAGGTTTAGATGCGCAACAGACTAATCTCTCTGTTACCTCTAACAACCTTGCCAACGCCTCAACAGTTGGTTTTAAGCGTGGTAGAGCAGTTTTTGAAGATCTTTTATACCAAAAGATTAATCAGCCTGGCGGTAGATCTTCTGCTGACAGTTACTTACCTGAAGGTTTAATGATTGGCTCTGGTGCTAAAGTTGTTGCAACCCAAAGACAGTTCTCTCAAGGTGACGTTGAAACTACTGACAATTCATTTGATTTAATGATTCAAGGTCGTGGTTTTTTCGAAATTGAAATGCCTGATGGTACAACTGCTTATACTCGTAATGGTCAGTTTACAAAGAATGAAGAAGGTACAATCGTAACCTCTGGTGAGGGCTACCCTCTACTACCTCAAATTCAGGTACCAGAAAATGCAACTTCTCTTACTGTTGGTCGTGATGGTCAGGTGTCTGTTGTCGTTGCTAACGAAAACGCTTCACAGGACTTAGGTCAGATTACTGTTACTGATTTTATTAACCCAACTGGTCTTGAGTCTGTTGGTGACAACTTATACCTCGAAACCACAGCTTCTGGTGCTCCTCAGCAGGGTATTGGTGGCGAGGATGGAATGGGTACAATTCGCCAGAATATGCTAGAAACTTCAAACGTAAAAGTTACTGAGGAATTAGTAAATCTAATTCAAGCTCAGAGAGTTTATGAGATGAACTCTAAGGTTCTAACAACTGTAGACTCAATGATGGGTTCATTGATTCAGTCAGTCTAGAATAGATAAAGGGTGGGAAAATGAAAAAATTTGTTTTAGCTTTAGCTTTATCACAGGCTATATTATTACAAGGCTGCGCACTAGATACTTTTTCAGAAAAGCCAGATGATCCAAAGTACGCACCTGCTCTTCCTGAAGAGGACTACACTAATGCTGTTCCTACAGGAAGTATTTATAATCCTTTTACTTTAAATAACGGTATGTACTCTGATACATCTGCTCATAAAGTAGGTGACATTATTTCTGTTACTTTAGAAGAAAAAACATCTGCTAGTAAAAAAGCTGCTACAGATTTATCTAAGAAGGACACAAACTCCTTTGGTGATATTACTTTAGGAAGCAAAAAACTTCACTATAAGAATTTAACACCAACATTAAGTTCTTCTAATTCAAGCACATTTGATGGTTCAGCAAAAGCTAATCAGTCAAATAGTTTATCAGGTCAAATTTCTGTTAGTGTTGTTAAGGTATACTCAAATGGAAACCTTCAGGTTCAAGGCGAAAAATGGTTAATGCTTAATAATGGCAATGAATATGTTCGTGTAACAGGTTTAATCAGACCTGCTGATATCAGCTCTGATAACACAGTTTCATCTCAGCGAATTGCAAATGCTAGAATTCAGTATGGTGGCACTGGCGATTTTGCTGAAACACAAGAGCGCGGTTTCTTATCAAGACTATTTAACAGCGCATTTAACATATTCTTCTAGTTTGATAGGTGGTGGGGCTATGAAGTTTATTTCAAATTTAATTAAGAGTGTATTTTTAGGAGTGGCAGTAATTGCCGCTCTTACAAGCACAGTGAATGCAGCTCGTCTAAAGGACATTGCATCAATACAAGGTATCCGTGAAAACCAATTATTAGGCTATGGTCTAGTTGTAGGTCTTGCAGGTACCGGTGAAAAGAACTCAAAGTTTACTGAACAAAGTTTCCGTTCAATGTTGAACAATTTTGGTATTAAGATTGACGAAAGCACCTCTTTAAAGATTAAAGACGTTGCTCCTGTAGCAATTCATGCAACTATGCCAGCCTTTGCAAAAGCAGGTCAAACAATTGACGTTACCGTTTCTGCAATTGGTGAGGCTACTTCATTACGCGGCGGTACACTTATTCAGACCATGTTACGTGGTGTTGATGGAAATGTTTATGCAATTGCACAAGGATCACTTGTTGTTGGTGGCTTAGGCGTAGAAGGTGCTGATGGTTCAAAGGTGACTGTAAACACTCCTACTGTAGGCAGAATTGCAAATGGTGGCATTATTGAAAGAGAAGTTCCTGATAACTTTACTCAGACAGATTCATTTGTATTTAATTTAAATCGTGCTGATTTTACTACTGCAAAAAATGTAGTTGATGCAATTAACGATTTATATGGTGATGGCGCTGCCGTTGCTGAAGATTCTGCTTCAATTAGAGTAAGTGCTCCAAGAAATCCTGCTCAAAGAGTATCTTATTTATCATCCCTTGAGAATATTGATATTGAACAGGGCGAGGATGCAGCTCGTATTGTGGTTAACTCTCGTACTGGTACTATCGTAATTGGAAGCAATGTTAAGTTAAAGCCTGTAGCTGTAACTCATGGTGGATTGACAGTAACAGTATCAGAAGATCCTCGTGTATCTCAGCCTAACAGTTTCTCACAAGGACAAACCACTGTTGTACCAGACTCTCAGATTAACGTATCTGAGAAGAAGGGCAAGATGTTTAAACTTGATACAGGTGCAACACTTGATGATTTAGTAAGAGCAGTAAACCAAGTTGGTTTAGCTCCTGGTGACTTAATGTCAGTATTAGAAGCTTTAGATAAGGCAGGAGCCATTGACGGCAAATTAGAAATTATCTAAACAAATACTAAAACCTCTTTAAAGCTCGGTCCACCCCACCCAAAATTTAGGACCGGGCTTTAATTTTTTATTTATCCATATATTTTAAAATGAACTTTCTTATCTCTTTACAATAGAGTTCGCACTCAGGTGATTTTGGATTTTGATAATACTGAGCATGAGAAAGTCCCTCAAATACAATTAGTTGATTCTCAATATCCTCTTCTAAATATTTCTTTTGCATTCGTACTGTGTTGGATAAGAATAAATCTCTAGTACCTGAGAAGAAAATGGTTGGAGGAAATCTTTTAATATCAGCATAAACAGGTGAGATTTTTGGATTAAAAAAATCCTGCCCTTTGGCGTATAAAAGAGCTGAATCTTTTAAAAGAGAATCATAACGCACTAAAAAGTTGTCAATGTTTTCATTTGTGTAGTAACTGTCACCTATCTTATTAAAGTCGGACCATGGAGTGGCTGCACTTATTGCTGCAGGCATTGGAAGATTCTGTTCTTTTATAAGCTGAGGCACAATTAAGGCAATCGCTCCGCCTGTTGAGGTTCCAGCTAACGCAATCTGACTTGGTTTGATTGTTTTTAGTAAATCTTTATAAACACAAAAAGCATCATTGATAGCTTGAGGATATGGATATTCTGGTGGCATTTTATAGTCAACAGAGATTAGTTTTAGCTTTGTATTTGCGCATATTGCAATGGCTTCTGTAAGTCTTGAGATATCTTGTCCTACTACATACGAGCCTCCATGAAAGAATAAAATAACTTTATTCTCATCTTCTTTTTTATGTAGTCTGGCAATAAACAAAAGGTGTTAACACCATTTCTTAATTCTTTTGTAAATGTAACCTTTAAGTCTTTTGCAAGTTTGGGGATTATTTTTTGTTTTGCCTTAAAGTAGTTTTCTTGCAGGTTTTTCCAATCCTCATATTTATCAATATGAGAAATCCAAGTTTCATCTGCTGGTTTTTGTATAAATGGAAGTATCTCTTTGCTAACAGTAAGCTCTGGCGCTGGTATCTTTATACGCTTCATGTCCAAATCCTAAAGATCTATTTATAAGTTTTAAAAAATATCTTAAGTCCTTTTATTTAGTTTTTGTAAAATATAATGCACGCAACTAAACTAACTGTTTGTTATTAAAGAATAAAAATTTTTTTCTGTCTTTTAGAGATGAAAAGTATTTTTATTAAATAGTTTATAT
>CAZEXR010000143.1:0-5898 GCA_964516675.1 uncultured Enterobacterales bacterium
TTATAACTTATTTAGCAACTTTTGGTGAATTCCGTTAAATCCGCCATTACTCATTACTAATATTGTAGTTCCTTCAGGACTAGCCATAACAATTTCATCAAGTAGATTGTCAAAATTATTTACCACATGTAATGGTTTTTCAGACTGACTTTCTAACTCTTTTACATTCCATTTAACTTGATCATTTGCATATACAAAAATTTCATCTGCGCTCTGAAGAGAAGAAGCTAATTGCTCATGATTAGCCCCCATCTTCATGGAATTAGAACGAGGTTCAAACACAGCAACTAAACGTTTGTCATGACCTATTTTTTCACGTAATCCCTCTAAAGTCAGCTTTATTGCTGTAGGATGGTGAGCAAAGTCATCATAAACAGTTACACCATGTGATGTACCTTTCAATTCCATACGTCTTTTAGGTAATTTAAAAGTTTCTAAAGCCTTTGCACCATCAACTAAAGAAATACCTGTAAAGCTGGCAGCTTTTATAGCCATTAAGCTATTGTTTACGTTGTATACGCCTGTGCAATTATATTTAACGGTTGTAATTAGATTATCTGCATCATAAATTTCAAATTCAGAACCATCTGATTTTAATAATTTTGCATGTATTCCATCTTTGTCACCAATAACTGTTCTTGATGTCCAACAGCCCATCTTTATTACTTCGTCTAAAGATTGAGTATTTGATGGCATTACAATTAAACCATTTCCAGGCACTGTTCTAACTAAGTAATGAAACTGCTTTTGAATATCTTTAATTGAGTCAAAAATATCAGCATGGTCAAACTCAAGATTATTCATAATCAATACAGTAGGATGATAATGAACAAACTTTGATCGTTTATCAAAGAAAGCACAGTCATATTCATCTGCTTCAATTACAAAATATTCAGAATCAGTTGAACGAGCTGAAATTCCAAAATTCTCAGGAATACCACCAATTAGAAAACCAGGATCCTTTTGATTAGCCTGTAAAATCCAAGCTAACATTGATGCTGTTGTAGTTTTGCCATGAGTACCAGCTACTGCTAATACTTTTTTGTTAACTAAATAATGCTCTTCAAGCCATTGAGGTCCTGATACATATGGAATACGTTCGTTAAGCATTCGCTCAACAACTTCCATTCCACGTTTCATTACATTGCCAACAACAATTAAGTCGGGTTTAATATCTAACTGCTTTGCATCAAAACCTTGAATCAACTCAATGCCTGCAGCTTCTAACTCATCAGACATTGGAGGATAAACATTTAAGTCAGAACCTGTAACTTTAAAACCAGCTTGTTTTGCAATCATTGCAATGCCACCCATAAAGGTGCCACAAATACCTAAAATATGAATATGCATTTTGTTTTCCTATTGAGCTTTTGCACAATCTAAATATGGATCAAACTTAGTTGTATATCTAAATGAAGGTTTGCCATCTACATATTCAATTGTGGCTACTGCATAGTTATTCTTTTCACCCCAATCTAATGCTTTTTGAGCACCTAAAACTAATAAACCAGTGTCCAAGGCATCAGATTCAAAAGCTGAATTAGAGATTACTGTAACGGATAAAGTCTTATGAGATACAGGGTATCCTGTTCTAGGATCAATTGCGTGAGAGTAAATCTCACCAGTCTTATCATCCTTAAAATAGTTTCTGTAAGAACCTGCTGTTGTTACAGCTTTGTCTAAAGCGCAGATTGATTCAAAAACCTTAGGTGATTTTGAAGTAGGATCTTCAATACCTAAACGCCACTTCTTTCCTTGTGCATTTGTTCCAATTGAGCGAGAGGCTCCAGCTACATTTACCATGAAGTTTTTATAGCCTTGCTTGATTAGTTCATAAGCTACGGCATCAGCACCTAATCCTTCGCCGACAGTTGCTAAATCAATGCGCATATTTGGATCTTTTTTGATTAAATAAGACTTTTTGTCAACAAAACGAATCTCAAATTTATCAAAACCTACTAAAGCTAACTTATCTTTAATCTGTTCGGCAGTTGGTGCTTTTCCGTCACGTTTATCTTTACCAAATCCCCACAAATTAACTAATGGGCCAACAGTAATATCAGTAGCACCTTCAATTCTTCTGCCTTGATAAACTGTATCTTGAATAATCTTTGATAAACCATCTGAAATTAAGAAAGGCTCTGTCGAATTCCAATCATCAAATCTTGCTAGTTCTGCTTTAGGATCAAAAGTTGAGATTTCATCACAAATGATTTTAAAACAGTCCTCTGCTAATTTTTGAAGGGCAGCTTCTCCGCCTTTATATCCACCAACAACATTCACCGCATAAAAAGTTCCCATGGTTTTACCTTGAACTTTTGTTGATGCAGCAGCTGTCACTTTCGATTGGTTATCATCACAAGCTGTAAGTGAAATTGAGCTAGTTAGAAATACTGCACTAAATAATGTAGCTAGTAGTGTTTTTTTAATCATTTTATAGCCTTAAAAAAGAAAAGCCTGTCAAAGACAGGCCATTATAGAATTGAGCTTAAACGCTTTGATGATGGATTTCTACATCTTTAATTGATGCAGAGGCACATTTCTTAGTCTTTTTTGCAATAGCCTTACCAGCCATTGCACACATCTGCTGACAAGTAGCACAAGCGCCGTCTTCCATGATTGAAGCTGTAGCTTCTTCTTCTGACATAAGAGGTTTTCTTTTAACGATTAGACTTAAAGACATAGCCAAAACGAAAAGTAAGAAAACTACAAAACTTGCTAAAAATACCATTGTATAAACCACGCTAAAGTAAATTATTCGTTCACTTTAATTTTAGCATAATTGCACGTTTTTTTACGATCAAAACGGCTGTGAATATGACACTTTTTCTTATTTTGATTGGCTTTTATGCTAAAATTAGCACCAATTATTTATGTTACCTAGGAAAAGAATGAAACCTAGGTTTTTTATTGTTATAACTAGGACTTACCAATGCGTACAAGTCAATTCTTAATCTCTACCTTAAAAGAAGATCCAAAAGAGGCTGCTGTAGAAAGCCACCGTTTAATGCTAAGAGCAGGCATGATCCGTCAGATCGCATCAGGTGTTTACACTTGGTTACCAACAGGTATGCGTGTTCTATCAAAGGCAATCAATATTGTTCGTGAAGAAATGAACAAAACAGGTGCTTTAGAAATTTCAATGCCTATGGTTCAGCCAGCTGAATTGTGGAAAGAATCAGGTCGTTACACAAAATATGGTCCTGAACTATGCCGTTTTAAAGATAGAAAACAAAACGAATTTGCTTTAGGTCCAACCCACGAAGAAGTTGTAACTGATGTTGCTCGTCGCGAAGTAAAATCAGCTCGTCAATTACCTCTTTGCTTATACCAGATTCAGAACAAATTCCGTGATGAAATGCGTCCTCGCTGTGGTGTTATGCGTGGTCGTGAGTTTTTAATGAAAGATGCTTACTCTTTCCATATAACTCATGAGTCATTAGAAAAGACTTATCAAGATATGTACGATGCATACACAAGAGTATTTACTCGTATGGGTCTTGAATTCAGACCAGTAGAAGCTGATACAGGTTCTATCGGTGGAAACCACTCTCATGAGTTCCAAGCTCTAGCAGAGGCAGGTGAGGATACCATCGCTTGGTCAGATGGTTCTAGCTATGCAGCTAACATCGAAATGGCTGAGGCACTTGCTCCAACATATGATAGAGCAGCTCCAGGTGAAGCATATAGTGAGTTTGCAACTCCAGGTTGCCACACTGTTGATGAAGCAGCAAAAGCTTTAAATATGGATTCAAAGAACGTATTAAAGAGCTTAATTGTTCATGGTAATAAGAAAGAAGATGGCACTAATGAATTGGTTATGATTTGTCTATGTGGCAATCAAGAACTTAATGAAATTAAGGCTATTAAACACCCAGACGTTGCTGATCCTCTAGAAATGGCAACAGAAGAAGAAATCAATGCATTTACAGGTGCACATACTGGTTCTTTAGGCCCTGTTGATTTCAAGGGTACAATTCTTGTTGATAGAACTGCTGATAAGATGGCAAACTTTGCTTGTGGCGCAAACAAGACTGGTTACCACTTAATCAATGTAAACTGGGATAGAGATATTAAAAACTATCAAGTTTGTGACTTACGTAATGTTGAAGCAGGTGATCCAAGCCCAGATGGCAAGGGTACTCTACACCTACGCAAGGGCATCGAGGTAGGTCAGGTATTCATGCTTGGCACTAAGTACTCTGAGGCAATGAAGGCTACTGTAAAAGATGAGAATGGTAAAGACATTCCTATGATTATGGGTTGCTATGGTATCGGTGTTACCCGTGCTATTGCAGCTGTTATCGAACAGCACCATGATGACAGAGGTATCATTTGGCCTGAAGAGATTGCTCCATTTAAGGTTGCAATTGTTGCAATTAAGCCAACAAAGAGCCAAGAAGTTAAAGATTTATCTGAAAAATTATACAAAGACCTACAAATGGCAGGTGTTGAAGTATTATTCGACGATAGAGATGAGCGTCCTGGTGTGATGTTTGCTGATGTTGAGTTAATGGGTATTCCTCATATCATCACTATCGGTGAAAAGAGCCTAAAAGATGGCGTAATTGAGTACAAGCTAAGAAAGACAGGTGAAAAAGAGACTATCGCTGTAGACGGCGCTCTTGAGACTATCATGTCAAAGTTTGGTAAATAATATGACTAAAAGCGTAAGTGAGGTAATTAAGGAAGCTAAAGCTGTAGCAATTACAGCTGTAGAAGGTTGCCCTGCAAAAACTTACGCTGATATGACATCCTTGCTTGAGGATGTCATATCTCTAGCTCCATTGATGAATCAAGACTTTTTAGGCACCATCAATGAAATTTTAAAAGAAGTATTTGAAGCTCAAAAAATCGATGATCTAGCAAAGATTTATGATTTTTTAAACTTTGAATTAGTTTATGTTCTAGAAAATTTCAAAAAATAAGATTTCTAATCCTTATCTACAAATTCAAAATTATCTTTAGTTTTTTCGTTTTCTATACCAATTGTAAATTCAGGAAACTCAATTGGACAATGACCTACAACTTCCCCGTTTTCATATAAAGTGACCTTACACATACAAATTTCCTCATTGTTATCATCTAACATATAAGCTGCAGCACAATTTTCATAGGTACAACCTTCAAAAGACACAATCTTCATTGTCTTTAAATATTCTAATAAGGAATACCATATATTCTCAGGCATCTCCTCTTCCTCTATATTCTCTCCTTCTGATAAATAAAGGTTTACCCCTCCATTTAGGCTTTCTACGGTATCTGACATAGGAAGAGTGTTTTCTCCATATAGCTCATCAGTACTTTTTAAGCTCAATTCTTTTCTAGAAAAGAAAATATCAATTCCTATCGCAAAACAACCTGATAAGTTAATAGTCTTCCACTTTAGAGCCAAAAATGGTCTATCATCAGGAAACACACCTCTGAGAGAAAAACCTTGAACCAAACGATCTGGTAACTCTTCTGTGTAATCATCGGTTTCTTTTAATTGAGGTATAGGGAAAGCAAATGTTCTTAAAGTTTTAGTATTGTTTTTATCATTTTTTGCTAATTCATTTTCTATAGGGGAGGTATTTTCTATACATTCCTCACCTTGTAAATTTAAGACTTTATCAAACTCAATATTTTCCTTGAAGATTTTTTGAGTCTTTGATTCAGTAGTCTTTAAAAACTCTAGAGGAATAGTAAAAATTATTTCATCGAATAAATTCTTATACTTTTCTTTTACAAGAATTTGATTAAAACAGCTTGCCATAAGTTTAGGATCATTCGTTTTAAGGTCATATCCTAAAAATGCACCTAAAACAATTCTTTTAAAACCTAGACCATACATCAAAGACAAAAGATTTCTAATTCTGAGGCTTCGTGCATATGTGTGGGTAGATGAAGCCTCTAAAC
>CAZEXR010000144.1:0-5842 GCA_964516675.1 uncultured Enterobacterales bacterium
ATCTTCCCCACGTAGTGGGGGTGTTTCCGGAACGAATCATCCGCATCCGAATACGTACGCATCTTCCCCACGTAGTGGGGGTGTTTCCCATGCAGGGCATACCTTTAATACCGTCACAGGATCTTCCCCACGTAGTGGGGGTGTTTCCTAAGTGCTATCTCACTTCAAAAATGGGCGATTATCTTCCCCACGTAGTGGGGGTGTTTCCAAAAACCACGAGCTCCTAGTCAATGGTTTCATATCTTCCCCACGTAGTGGGGGTGTTTCTGTCTCTTTTAGATAATGATATAGACTATTTTAATAATCAATTCACTTGGAATTTTTCTAGAATCACTCATCATGAAAATGTCTCATGGAATGAGATTTATCGTGCTTACATATACAAGCAATTTATCCCGAAAGTGTTTATAAGAAAAGAAGTTTATGAAGTTGAATTATGATTATCATAATAGCTCTTCAAAAAAATAGAGAAGAGCTATTAAACAGCTACGTAAATTAAAAGAAGAATAACTTACTACTTTAAAAGCTTATTCTCAGGAGCATGTCCTGTAAGGGCAGTTGAGATATTCACGTTGCTGCCTTGTTCTTTACCTTTTAGATAAGCTTCATACTCTGATTGAGTAACGCTTTTTTTAGCTCTGCTTTTGGTAATTTTTAGGTTTTGGTACTTATTTTCAATATAAGCCTCTAACTTTTCTTGTTCTGTAGATGTTGCTGCATATTCAGTTACTTTAGAGTAAATCGATGCAAGATAACCTTCAACAAAGTATTTCTTACGAGAACGAAGTTGGGAGTTTAGATATGAGCCAACGGTTTCAACTTCACGTCCTATTCGACGAATATTAGTATCAAAGTCCTTGATGGTTTTTTTAATCTTAAGATCGTTTGGATTATCCAAAGCATTTTCTAAAAAAACACGATTATTGCTTAGAGGGTAAAGACAAAATTTATAAAAGGAAGGTTCTTCGTATTTAAAGTAGTTTAGAAAATCTTGGTTATTTAACACATCAAGAATAATCTCAATAGTTAAGCATTTTTTATAGTTATCAATTGCAACTAATGCTGCTCTTGAAAGTAGAACAAAGATGTATTTACAGCTCTCCAAGATTGAATCATTACCAATAAAAGTAACAGAATCAATTTTTGAATTTCTTGTTCTAACAATAGCCTCAACACCAAAAGCTTTTCTAATGATGCTAACTAATACTGAAACGTAATGCTTGTGGTTTAACCCTTTTATAGGTTCAATAACAGATTCAGATATATCATTTTCAATCTTTAAATCCACAGCTTCAATGTTATAGCGCTCCATGAGTTTCTGAGCGCGAGATAGAGCTACAGCCGCTTCATTTGGATTGGAGCTATCAGCAAGGGCTAAAAGCTTTTTGATTTTGTCTATTAGTTCTTCTTTGATCATTTTAAATCTCTTTATTTTTAGCTATTGTAGAGGATTAAATCATAAAGGTGAAAAACTAATAGAGAAAATCAAAGATAGCTAGTTAAAAAAACTCCACCCGAAGGTGGAGTCAAAGCTAGTTATGAAAATATATCTATGAGATTATTTTGAAGATAATGCTTCACCGATTTCTTCTAAGGTACGACCCTTAGTCTCAGGCATCATGATTGCGCACCAGATAATCTGAACAATCATCATGAAGGCAAAGAAACCAAACATGTAACCTGCGTCGAAGTTTGCAATTGCAATTGGGAATAGTAGGGTTAGACCTGCTGCAAATACCCAGTGAGTTGCAGAACCTAGAGACTGACCTGCTGCACGGTGATCATTAGGGAAGATTTCAGAGATGAATACCCAGATGATGGTGCCAGAGCCGATTGCATGAGATGCAATGAAGGTTACCATACAGATTAGAACTAATAGACTTACAGAACCTAGTGAAGATGAAGCTTCATGCTTGATGTTTAAAGCCTGATCTCTAACTTCAACTAATGACTGACCATCAAAAGCAACTTTAGCGCCAGTGTATGACTCATCTGAGGTTGCCTTTAATAAGCTATCTTTAGCTGTTGCAAAAGCAGCTTCTGCGTTTGTCTTATCTTCAGCTGTAAAGTAAACAGTGTTGCTTTCCATGTTAATTAACTTCTCAGCTGATGATGCTGTATCAATAGCAGTTGAAACAACCTTTAACTCATTGAAGTGGAAGAAAGCATATGTACATACTGATAAGCTTACGATGTAGCCTACACAACCGATTAGAAGAAGAGTCTTACGACCTAATAAGTCGATTAAACGGATACCAACAAATGTTGCAATTAAGTTTGTAACACCTAAAGCGATAGATGCTGCAACTGGATCTTCCATACCTGCTAAACCTAATAGACGAGGAGCGAAGTATAGGATGATGTTAATACCTGATAACTGATTAAATGCTGCAATTAAGAAAGCAAATAGAATAGGGTAACGTAAACGCTTTGAGAAGAAAGCTGTCTTGGTAACTTTCTTAGTCTCATCAGCTGCTGATGACTTAACTGATGATACAAGTTCGTTTAACTCAGTCTCTGCCATTGTAGGATTGATAGCACGGAAAACTTCTTTACCAGCTGACTCATTCTTAGCATCAACAATTAACCAACGAGGTGACTCTGGTAGTGTGAAGCATAATAATGTATAGATGATTGAAGGGATAACCTGAATACCTAACATCCAACGCCATGCTGTTGCCTCTGGAGCTAAGTGAGCAATCACGAAGTTTGAGAAGAAAGCAATTAGAATACCGAAAACGATGTTGAACTGGAATAGGCCTGTTAACTTACCTCTGTCACCGGCAGGTGAGATTTCAGAGATAAATAGAGGCGCTGCAATTGTAGAGATACCAATACCTAGACCACCGATGAAACGGAAGATGAAGAATGATGATACGTCCCAAGCAACAGCTGAACCTACAGCACCTACTAAGAATAAAACACCGTTGATGATAAGAGTCTTTTTACGACCGTAACGAGCTGCTGGGATACTACCGAAGATAGAACCTAGCACGGTGCCCCAAAGCGCAGCTGAGATAGCTAAGCCGTGCATTGAGCTTGATAATGACCATAACTGCTGAATTTTACTTTCAGCGCCTGAAATAACAACGGTATCAAAACCGAAGAGGAAACCAGCTAGAGCTGATGTAATAGCCCATAGAAGCAATTTCTTGTTCATAAAATAAAAGTCCTTTGTCCTTACGTTCAAGTTTGATTTGTAAACTTGTAAATTTTGGTGTGAGCATAATGCCATATCGTCAAAATCAAATTATGTTATGAATTCACAAAATACTTTGCAAAATTTTGCAGTAAAAATAATAAAAAATATTTTTTAACAAAAATTATAAATTTTATTAACCTATAAAGGTTATTAAAAATTGTGAGATGGATTACATTTATTTTTGAAAGAATTATGTAATTCTTGTGCCGTAAAATCCTTGATAAATATGTAAGTCTACATAAATAAAAGACTTTAAAAGATTTTTAAAAGTGTGTCGTAAAAATAGAACTTTTTGCAAAAAAGCCTATATCTATTTTTGCACTATATTAACCTAAATCTTTATTCTTATTGCAAAATTTTGCATGATAAAATATGATACTAGTCGTAAACACAAAAATTTGTTAACAAAACAAAATTTTTCATTCGTATAATCTGCGTTGTCAAAATTCATTTTTTGAAAGGATTTTAAATGTCTGCAGTAAACATTACTTTAATTGCAAACGAGCTTGGTATCTCTCCATCTACTGTATCTCGTGCTTTAAAAAAGCCTGATATGGTGTCATTGGATACTCGTCATAAAGTACTTAGTATGGCTGAGAAGATGGGGTACTTACAAAAGCTTCGTGACGACATAACTGTTACCTCATCAAGTAAGTTAATTGGTGTAATCGTAGCGGACTTAACTAATTCTTTCTCAAATGAAATTGTAAAAACTGTAACTGATTACCTAGATGCTCATAACTATGCTGCAATTGTCGGCTGTAACTATGAACAATCAGGTATTGAGTCAAAGCTACTAAAGCAATGGGCTTCTTTAAACCTAAGAGGTTTAATCGTTATGCCGACAGCAAAATTTAGCAAAACCATGTCTAGCTGTATGCTTGATATGCCGGTGGTTTTGGTTGATAGACAAAGCTCTTCTTTACATTGCGATAGTGTAATTGAAGATAACAAAGGTGGCGTAATTCAAGTTATTGATTATTTAGTTGAATTAGGTCACGAGAAGATTTCATTTATCTCTGGCTCTCGTAATGTGTACACCTTTGCTCAAAGATGTTTAGGTGCAAGCGAGAGTGGAGCAAAAGTAGAAATTCAAGAAGTTATAGCAGATTCATACGAAGAACTTTTTGTAAGTGCTTTTGAGCAAACTAATATTTTAATGATGCGTTCTATGAACACTCGACCAACTGCGATTGTAGGTGCGAATAACGCTATTACATCAGGTATTTTATACGCCCTAAATTTAAAGGGCTTTAAGGTTCCTAATGATGTATCAGTAGTCTCTTATGGAGATAGTGATTGGTGTAGATTTTATCCAACTCCTATTACCTCTGTTTGTCAGCCAATCGAAGAGATGGGACAAAAGGCTGCGTCATTACTATTAGATAGAATTAACGGTAGCAAAGATGCGCAAAATAATATTTGCCTTAAATCAATGCTATTGCGTCGTGCTTCAACTGCAAGCCCAACAAAATAAAAGAAAAATTAGGAGTTAACAAATGCTTTCTTTTGAAAAATTTAAATCAAAGAGAATCAAATGCGCTGGTCTTGGCGAAGTTCTATTTGATGTCTATCCTACAGGTCCAAAAATTGGTGGCGCTCCTGCTAATTTTGCATATCACTGCCGTCAGAACGGTTTAGAGGCAATGGCAATTAGCTCTGTAGGAACTGATGATTTAGGTTTTAAAGCAAGAGATTTGTTGGCTGCTCGTTTTTTACCAGCTCTATTACTTGAAAATAGTAAAGTAACAGGTGCTGTAAATATTACTTTATCTGATACAGGTGTACCTACATATACCTTCGTAGAAGATACCGCTTATGACAATATTCCTTCATCAGAGGTTGCTTTAGATATTGCAAGAGAGCTTGATTTAATTTGTTTTGGATCTTTAGCTCAAAGAGGCAAGGTATCACATAACTCAATTATGGAGATCTTGGACGCAATGCCTAAAGGATCACTTCGTATCTTTGATGTAAATTTACGTCGTCAATATTTTTCTAAAGAGATCATTGAAGAGTCTTTAAAGAGAACTGAAATCTTTAAGTGCAATGAAGATGAGTTACCTATTTTATGTAAGTTTGCAGGTATTGAGAAAGCTGACGCAAATGCATACAACAAGTATCTTCGTAACCGTGGTATTGATTGCTTTATTTTCACAGAAGGCTCATTACAGAGTACTGTATTTTTAAATGATGAGGTTTCAACACTTCCAACTCCTAAGGTTGAAGCAGTAGATACAGTAGGTGCAGGTGATTCTTTTACTGCAACAATTATTAGCCGTCTAATGCAAGGTCATTCACTAGTGAGTGCTCATAAAAAGGCTTGTGAACTAGCCGCCTATGTTTGTACTCAAACAGGTGCAATGCCAGATGTACCAACAGAGTTACTAAAATAATTCCTAAAAATATCAAATTTTCCTTTTACGATTGAGCTCCATTGTGATTCCATGCACATTGGAGTTTTTTTTTATAAAATTCTTTTAATTTAATAACTTTGTATAAGGTATTTACATAAACAAGCTGTCTACTTGTATATTTATTGATTGGAGTTTATAACTAATTGAATTATTGAATGATTTTAAATCCAGGGCGTACGCATGAATTGTAAGTTCAGATGATACGCCTTGCCCTATTTTTTTA
>CAZEXR010000145.1:0-5776 GCA_964516675.1 uncultured Enterobacterales bacterium
TTTGAGCTTTGATATTTGCTCTCTTTTCAACATGTTTTTATGAAGATCTAAATTTCTTTAAAACGTTGTTTTTTAGATTTAGATAACTATCAGCAAAACCTGCAGCAACATCATCTAAATGATAAGTCCAAATACCATTTTCAAGTTTGTTTTCCCAATCGTGACCACCTGTTGCGATGGTTAGTGAGGTTGTAGGATCGATAAGGACTGCTTTAATTCTAGTTGAACCTAATTCAATACCTAAAATTGCTTTGCCTTGTTCAATAATATTTTTTAACTTATCCATTTTGCACCGTTTTTCTTTTTAAAATTGCCCCCTAAAATAGGTCTAATAAATTAGAGGGCACACAAGGTTAGTTTATTAGAAGGTTATTCTAATTGCTCTGTCGTCAAATGCTTCAACGTCAGGTGATTCTGCTGTTAGCTCAACTTGAATATTTGGAGTTGAGAACACAATAGGGCAGTAATCAGATGAATCATCAAAGTATTCTGGTTTAACTTCGATTAAAAGCTGACCTCTTAGAACCTTTTGGTATTTTTTTACCTTACAGTTAAAAGCTTCTGGCTTTTTAGCACTTGATAAACCAACATGCATTAGAATCTCAAGACCGTCTTTACGTCTTACGATTACAGAGTGACCTGTTGGGAAGGTTGCAATTACAGTGCCTTCAAAAGGTGATAGTACTTTCTTACCTGTAAACTTGATTGCAAAACCCTCTCCTAATACTTTTTGTGAAAAAACAGTATCAGGCACTTCATTTAGTGGAATTAACTTACCTGTAATTGGTACTGGTAGATATTCTGTATTCATTTGAAAATCCTTTTATCAATTGTTTCTTAGTTGTTCTTTGTGTATTCAAGTTGCTTACGACGTAACTCTAAAGTCTTTGTCATTTCGTCACGAATACCATCTAAGCGATAGAAGTAAATTGCGCCAATGATGCCAACACAGATAATGATTGGTAACCATAGGAAGCAGAATTCGATTGAGAATAGAGCTGCTTCTGTCTGTTCAACATTTGGAATATAGCCACCATTCTTCATGATGAAACCAATTAGAAGAGCTGCAACACCCATACCTAGTTTTACGAAGAAACCCTGCATTGAAGCGATCATACCTGGGATTGATCTGTTCTTTTCATATTCAGAGTAATCGATAACATCAGGCTGAATTGCGAAGGTTACACCGAAGATACCATACATACCGATACCTGTAATTGCAAGAGATGTAATTAGAACAGTAGCACTTGTTGGGTATGCCCAGCATAGTAAGTCGCCTAGGATGTAAGTTATAGCAAATACAACCATTAGAGTCTTTTGCTTAAAGATTTCTTGTAACTTAGGTAGAACTAATAGGATTGGTAAACCTGATAATACACCGAAGACTCCTAAGAAAGTTAACCAGTCTGCTCTATCTAGGTTATAGGTAAAGTAGTAAATTGCAGATGTATTTCTAACTACGAATAGACCGAAGTATAGGAAGTTTAGAACCATGATAATAACAGCTTGAGATGTTAATGCTCTAAAGTCAGCCTTAAAACTTCTGTGTTCTTCAATTTTAACTGAAGGTGGAACCACTTCTTTGGTCTGTGAGAATGTAAACATGAAAATTATCATGGATAAAATTCCGTACATTGTCATAGTAATAAAGAAGCCTAATCTTGTATTGCCGTTACCAAAGAACTCAACTAGTGGAGAGGTAATAGACATTACCACTGCAGTACCTAGAAGAGCAAAGATCATACGAGATGCAACAAGACGGTTACGTTCTTTAATGTCTGAGGTTAGACGAGGAACGATTGTATTTAATGGAATATTTACAACAGTATAAGCACAGCATAAAAGAATGTAAGTGATATAAGCGTAAATAATCTTGCCTGTCTCTCCTAAGTCTGGGACAAAGAAGGTCATGGCTGTAAAGATAGCAAAGAATGGTGCGCCGATAACAAAGTATGGACGACCTTGGCCCCATCTAGTGTGAGTTCTATCAACGATTAAACCCATGATGGTGTCAGTTATAGCATCGATAATACGTGTGTAAAGTAACATAGCACCTACAACAGCTGCTCCAATACCGAATACATCGGTGTAGAAGAACATTAGGTATGAAGCCATTGTTCCGAACACTAAATTGCAAGCAAAGTCACCGCTACCATAGCCAGCTCGTTTTAACCACTTGTTTTCCATATAAAAATCCTGTCTCGTTTGATTTATTTTGTTAAAAACAACTAATTATAAGTTTAGTTTGTTTTCTCCTTTATTTCGATTTATATCGAATTAGAAAATTTTCGAGTAGTTAGTCATTATCGAGCATAAGTAAAGAGAATTACATCCTTAAATCACCCAAATTTTGCCACTTTCTCTGTTCAAATGTTTTATTTTTCACCTTTAGTTTATTATTTAAATAAGCTCCAGCAATAAGCTGGAGCCGTTCTTATTAGAAGCAGGTAAATGCGCCGTCTACAACTACATCTGAACCTGTAGTGAAGCTGCTTGCATCAGATGCTAAGTATAAAGTTACAGTCTGAAGCTCTTCAGGATCGCCTAGGCGGTGCATAGGAGCCATGTCATTCCAAGTCTTGATTAGAGGAATTAAAGTTTCTGAATTCTTAACTAGTTCTGTACCGATGTAGCCTGGGCTGATGCTGTTTACACGAACATTCTTAGTAGCCCATTCAACTGCCATTGACTTAGTTAACATAATAACAGCAGCCTTTGATGCATTGTAAGCACACTGTGGCTGTGGAACGTTAACAATGTGACCTGACATTGATGCGGTGTTAATAATTGAACCACCCTTGCCATTTTTAATCATGTACTTACCAGCAGCCTGAGCTGTTAAAAATACGCCGTTTAGATTTACATTAATAACTTTTGACCACTGAGCAAAAGTCATTTCTTCTGCTGTAACATTCAAGCAAATACCAGCATTGCAGAATGCGATATCTAAAGCGTGGAACTTGTCATCAATAGCTTTGATTAACTCATTAACACTTTCTTCATTAGTAACGTCTGTCTTAATAGCTAAAGTTTCTACGCCTTCGTTAGCTGCTAACTCTGCAGCTGTCTTTTTTGCTTCTTCAATATCTAAATCAGCAATAACGATGTTTGCACCTGCCTGAGCAAAACCAGTAGCAACTGCTTTGCCGATACCACGTGCACCACCAGTAACGAATGCAACTTTACCCTTTAAACTAAATTTATCTAATGCTTTCATTTTAGCTTCCTTATTTAATTGTAAATTAAAACTTAAATATAACGACTTTTATAAAGTCATTTAATTGACCTTGATTACAGTATAGATAGTAAAAAATCTTTTGCAACACTAATTTATAAAAGTGCCTTTAATAAAGATACTTTTATAAAAATATGAATAAATGATCACAATTCTTGAATACAGAACATGACTTTAGTAAACTTGTTTTATATAAAGCTAAGTATGGTATGTAGATTAAATAAAGGAAAATAAGGTGCAAGAAGACAGTAAACTTATAAAATTAAAGAACTATGAAAAAATTTATGCCCTTTTCTTTGAAGATCAGTCTTTTTCAAAGCCTCAAATTGCAGAGAGACTTCAATTAAGTATGCCTACTGTAATGGCTAACATTACAAGACTTGAAAAAAATGGCTTAATTTTCAAATGTGAATTATTCGAATCTAGTGGTGGGCGTCCTGCAACAGGATATGCATTAGTTAATGATGCAAAGGTTGCTATTGGTGTTGAAATTACAAAAAATACAATTCATTGTGCAGTAATTGACCTTAAAGGCTCAATTTGTACACAAGAGTTTTACAAAATTCCTTGCTCTGATTCTTCAAAGTATTTTGATAAGTTGTGCGAAACTATAAATACTTTTATTAGTCTACAAAAGTATTCTTCAGAACAAATTTTGGGAATTGGTATTTCAATTCAGGCAATAGTAGATAATGCTTCAAGTGAAATCATATACAGCAAGATTATTCCTATAAAGAGTTTGAATTCTGAGGAATTATCAAAAAGACTTAAATATCCTGTAAATATTTATTATGATGTTGAGTGTGCTGCTACAGCTGAACTTTGGTTTGAAGAAAATATTTCAAACGCAATCTATGTTTCGATAGGTCAGCATCTAGGCGGTGCGCTAATTCAAAATCATCACATAGAACATGGTCTTAAAGGATATGCTGGAGCCTTAGAACATTTAGAAGTTGAAGAAAATGGTAAACGCTGCTATTGCGGTCGAAATGGCTGTTTAGAAACCTACTGTTCTGTAAGTGCTTTACTTGATGGAAAATATGATATCGACGAGTTTTTTACTAAATTACGAGTTGCATCTCCTGAAAGTGAAGAAGCTCAAAAATGGGATTTCTATCTTAGAAAATTAGCTAAAGGTCTATATACTGTTTACCTATTGCTTGAAAGAGATTTTATTTTAGGTGGGTTAATTGCTCCTTACTTAACTCAAGCGGATATTAAAAAGGTTGAATCGATTATTATAAATCGCGGTTCTTTTAACATCGAACCAGGTTTTATAAGAATTGCTAAGCTTCAGAATAATAGTGTTGTTATTGGTTCGGCTTTAAATTACATCGGTAGTGCTTTGCCAAAAGGTCTTGTTAAAGTAGTTCGATAGTATTAAAAAAGACAAATAAAAACATAAAAAGACAGGAGAGCAATCGACTGTCTTTTTTAATATATACCTTGAAAAGACAAGGAGTGTTCGATGGACTGGTTAGCTTGCATACAAAAGACTATTTTTCTTTTAGAGAATCATCTTACTGATGAGAATAGTATCGATGTTGCAAAAGAAGTTGGAGTTTCCTCTGTATATTTACAAAAAGGATTCAGTCTTATGACTGGGTATTCAATGGGTGAATATGTGCGAAACAGAAAATTATATCTTGCAGCTTTAGATGTTCTATCTCAAAAGGAATCTTTATTAGATATTGCTTTTAAGTATGGCTATGAAAACTACGAAAGCTTTAATAAAGCTTTTGTAAGATTTCATGGGATTACGCCAACTGGTTTAAAAAAAGAACCTTCAAAGTTTCGCACTTTTTTGTCTTTGAAAATCAAAATTGATATTCAAGGTGGTAATGATATGAAATATACAATTGTAAAGATGCCTGCTTTTAAGCTTGTAGGTTTTTCAAAAGAGTTTAAGTTTGATGAAGCATATGAAAAGATTCCTAAATTCTGGAATGAATTCATGCAAAATTACGGTTTTAAACTTATGTGTTCAGGTAAAAAGCCAGAAACTGAAATAGAGGAAACGATTTGTAATTGTATTGTAGGTAAGTACGGAGTTTGTGTTGACTCTGATAATGGAAAATCTTTTAAATATTTCATTTCTGGTGAGTATACAGATGGCGATGTTCCTGAGGGCATGGATAGTCTTGAAATTGAAGAGATGAATTGGGCTAAATTTGAATGTATTGGGCCTGTTCCTGGTGCAATACAATCAATGAATACTCAAATTTTTAAAGAATGGCTTCCGTCAAACCCTGATTATGAAATTGCAAAAGGCATAAATATAGAGTTTTACTCAAATGGTGATCCATCAAGCGCTGATTACTTATCAGAAATATGGATTCCTGTAAAAAAGAAATAAGCTTTATTTAAAAATATGGAGCGTTATAAAAATAACGCTCCTAAAAAAATAAATAAAAAATTTTTATACCGCATAAAAATACGATTTTGCTCATTTATGTAAATAAAACAATACAATCTTCAAAAAAATAATTTGACAGATAAAAATAAAAGTCTATAATTCATTTCCGTTGTCACGCAAGACGA
>CAZEXR010000146.1:0-5749 GCA_964516675.1 uncultured Enterobacterales bacterium
AAAGGGTAGGTTTAGAGGCTTCATCTACCCACACATATGCACGAAGCCTCTTAAAATCTTAACAATGTGCTTTTTCAAAGCTTATGTATACAATATGCTATTTCTTTAACTTAAATTCAATAATTAAATAATACTATATAATTATATGAACTTATAGTTTTTACCTATAACCATTGCAATCATGTATAAAAAAGCCTTTCTTAAAAAAGAAAGGCAAATTATAAAACGCTTATTTGGTAAAATTAGATATGCACCTATTCAATTGAGTGCATATTTCTATCTATGATCTACCTTCTTAGATAAGTAATCACCTAATATCTGAGTTAACTGAACCATAATAATTAGAATAATCACCGTCATAACCATTACAGAAACTTGGAAACGTTGATATCCATATCTAATAGCAATATCACCTAGACCGCCACCACCAATTGTACCTGCCATTGCAGAGCAACCAATAATAACAATAACAGTTAAGGTAAAGTTTTGAATCAATTCAGGTAAAGCTTCAGGTAAAAGTACTTTTCTAATAATTCTAAAAGGACTAGCCCCCATAGATTGGGCTGCTTCAACTAGACCATAAGAAACAGTACGTAATGAAGTTTCTACAAGTCTTGCTAAAAATGGGATTGTAGAAATTGTTAAAGGAACAATTGCAGCTGTTGTACCAATACTTGTACCAACCAATAATTTAGTTATTGGAATGATAGCAACCATTAGGATAATAAATGGAATAGAACGTAATGCGTTAACAATACTACCTAGTACAGAGTAAAAGACAGGACGATGCCAAAAGTATCCTTTAGACGTTACAAGTAAAATTACACCTAAAGGAACACCTACAATTATAGATACAATAGTTGCAAGAACTACCATATATAAAGTATCTACAGTACCATTAACTAATAGCTGAAAAATCTTAGCACCTTGATTAGAAAGGCCTAAAGATAGTAATAAATCATTCATCGTTGCCTCCTTTAAACCTGATAACCTAGAAGTTTTACTTTATAAACTCTATGCTCAAGTTCAGTTAAAGCTTGATTAAATAGCTCTTTATCGCCTTCCATTGCAACCACAAGTACACCTAAAGGTTCGTTATGAATATGGTTGATTTGGCCTGCCATAATACCTATTTTTGCGTTTAACTTTGTTGCAACATCAACAATTACAGGATCTTCAGCTTTATCACCTAAGAATAAAAGTTCAAACCAGGCTTTAGAACCAGGTACATAATCTTTAGATAGAACAGTGTAATCAAGCAAATCGTTTAAGTCTTTACGGACTACAGCTGAAACTAGTCTTTGAGTTAATTCCTTTTTAGGATTAGCAAATAGCTCAATGGTTTGCCCCATTTCGCTAATCAAACCACCGTCAATAACAGCAACTCTATCACAACACTCTTTGATGACTTCTAGCTGATGAGTAATGATTACAATAGTTAATTGCAGTTTATCTCTTAGCTCACAAAGTAATTTAAGAATTGAACTGGTTGTCTTTGGATCTAAAGCTGATGTTGCTTCATCACAAAGTAAGATTTTAGGATTTGTAGCAAGAGCTCTTGCAATACCTACACGTTGCTTTTGACCACCTGATAATTGAGCAGGAAATACATCTGCTTTATCTAATAAACCAACCATATCTAAAAGCTCTTTAACTCTATTAGAAATAAATTCTTTTGATAAAGAACCATCTAACTGTAAGGGAAAAGCTACATTCTGAGCTACTGTCATAGATGACAATAAATTGAATTGCTGGAAAATCATACCAATTGATTTTCTAACATCTCTTAATTTTGATTCTTTATATGAGGTTATATCTTCACCATCAATAATGACTTTACCCTCGGTTGGAGTTTCAAGCATATTAATGATTCTAACAAGTGTTGATTTACCAGCTCCTGAAAGGCCGATAATACCAAAAATCTCACCTTTATCGATTGTAAGATCGACTCCTCTTAATGCTGTCAGTGTTTTATTGTTATCAAGTTGATAAACTTTATGGATATTTTCTAATTTAATCATTATCTTTTCCATGTAAGACATAAGTGTGTTGCATCATAATGCAAACACATTCAGAAAAACTCTATTTGATTGATTTTTTTCTAAATATAGAGTTTTTTAGATCGGATTTGTTACAATGTAAATAATTATACATCATTTAGTCAAAAAATATAGTTAACAAATTAGAACAGACGGAATATTAAAATGGGATTTAGCCTTTTTTCTAAAGATAAATCAGACAATCAGTCAAAAGCAAAAGCTTCAATCTTTGGAAAACTAAGAAACAGTGTGACAAGTGGTTCTACACAGAATAAAACACTTTCACATAATTTTGATAATAATGAACCTAACTTTGGTAAGGCTCCTCTATCATCATTTGAAAATCCTCATGATGTAAATAATTACCAGACTGACAACTTCAATGATATTGGTGAACAAGTTCAATCTGAAAATCCCCCTATAAATTCTGAAAAATCACTATCACAAACAACAAGCTTTGAGAACAAGATAAAAGACAATGGTGATTTGCCACAAGAAGATGTGCAAAATAACTACTACACATACCATGGTGATGAGTCATATTTAGATGAAGCAGGAAGAAATGCTGACCATCTATATATTGGACCAGGTGAACCTCTAACACCCAAAAAGCCTAAACCTTTATTTGAAAAATTAAGACAACAAGTATCGGAAGCACAAGCTTCACAAAATGCTTTGAATAATGAGACTTCATCTGCAGACAAAGCTTTCGTTACACAAAATACAATCATTAAAACTACAAATTACGACAAAGATATCTTAGTGACTGAAAATAATATAACACCTACATCTCAAGGGCTTAATGAATCAAAATCAAATACCATTCAGCCTGATTATTTATCTAATCAGTCATATGAAGACAATGACGATGAGCCTTTATATATTACCCCTGGAGCTCCTCTTCAAGAGAAGAAGCGTAAAAAAGAACAACCTGTTAGCGAAGGTCCGATTTATATCACACCTGGTTTTAAAGGAACAACTTCTTTAAATAACGGTAAAGTATCAATTACTCCAGCTTCACAATCTGAGCAAAAAAATGAACCTATTGTTGATGAACAAGAACAAAAAACAGCAACAATAAATGAAGCTAATGTTTCAGATAAAGAGACTTCAAATGTAAAACAGGAATTTGAAACCAAGTCTGCTACTATTGAGTCTGAACCACAGGTTAACGTTCAAAATAATTCCCAAAATCCAGCACCTATTACTGTTGATAAAGCTGCAATTTTTGCTAATGTAAAGCAAAATGATATCTCCAACAATTCACAAAATGCAGTAATCAATGGAGATGGAAAGATTTCAGCTTTAATGAATACTTTGCTTTTTATTAGACAATTATTTGCAGCTTTCTTTAACTATACAAATTTAGGTGTAATTTTCCAGGGATCAGCATTAACTTGGATTGGCCCATCAAAACCAGGCTTTATGCCTGTTCCTTTCTTTGTAATTGGCTTTATTTGCTCATCTTTTTCTATTTTATTAAATCAACTTACAAGACCATCTTTGTGTGCTCATTTAGTGCTGATTACCTATTTAATTTTCACAGGATGCAATGGTTTTAGAGGTTTTGGAAAGCTTTTATCTGCATTTTCACAAAGAAAAATTGATGGCTACACACAAGCTTTAATTGTTCTTATCATTGCTGCTATTTTTACAACAACATTTCAGTATTTTGTAACCGAGATGAATGTTGATTTTTCTTTTAGCTTAGGCTTTGGTGTCCTTGTTATGCTATCAGCATTATGCGCATCATCAATCAATTATGGATCAAATGATGATCCTGTTAGTTCATACGGTTCATTAGGACTAAAAGGTCTTGTATCGTCAATTATAATTTGTATAGCAGTTACCTTTGTTGTTTTAGATTGGCAAATAGCCATTTCCATGGTTGGAATCGTTTTCTTGACAAGACTTGTAATTGGACAATTTATGTATGTTAAGGGAATTAGTGCAAGTTGTGACATTGTTTGTTCAATACAACTAATTTCAATGATTTTACTAATGTTAGATTTGTTACTCTTTGGTAACTCAGTATCATTTACAAATGCTTTTTTGAATAATTAAGTACTATAAAGAGCTTTCATCTGTAATAAGAGAAAGCTCTTTTGTATTAGTTTTCAAAATCCTTATCTAAAATTTTCTCAATTTTATAATTTGAGATCTCTTCATTCCTATACTGAGGTTGCTCTAGCTTAAGTCCATAAAGATTTTCAAAATTCTTTGAAGTGATGTCAGCTAATCTTTGTTCTGTTGTACCCTTAAAATCAGCTATATACTTTAATGTATAACGAACAAATGCAGGTTCATTTTCAACACCACGAACAGGAATTGGAGCTAAATAAGGACAATCAGTTTCTACCATCATTCTATCTAACGGCACATACTTTACAACCTCACGAACATTATCACTTGGTTTGAAAGTTGCAATGCCTGTAAAAGAAATATAAAAGCCTAAATCAAGGCATTGTCTTGCCATATCTACAGTATCTGTAAAACAATGAATTACGCCACCAACATCTCTAGCATTTTCTGATTTAAGTAGTGCTAATGTTTCATTTTTTGCTTCTCTAGCATGAATAACTAAAGGCTTTTTTACATCTTTAGCAATTGCTATTTGTCTAGCAAAAGAAGGAATTTGAATGTCCTTTGTTTCTGGAGCGTAATGAAAATCTAAACCAGTCTCACCTAAAGCTATAACTTTATTTGAAGATAGTAGAATATCTTTTAAAGCTTCATCTGACCAATTTGGTTCGTCTTCGAGATTCAAAGGATGAATACCACAAGCTAAATATATATTGTCATACTCATCAGCTAGTTTCTTATTTGCTTCAAACTCTTTTGTAGTACAAGCTATTGATAAAAAGTGACTTACACCTACTCTATTTGCACGTGTAATAATTTTATGAATATCATTTCCCGCCTTTCCTTCTAATGAAAGACTTGTTAAATGACAATGTGAATCAACTAAAAATGTCATGATATTTCCAAATCGAGAATTTGTAACTATTATATTGATATATATAGAGTGTACAACTATTTTTCTAATCCATTTTGTTTGCAAATTGAGGCTAATTTACAATTCATACACATTGGATTTCTTGATTTGCAAACGTAACGTCCATGCAATAAGAACAGGTGATGAGCTTGTAGTTTAAATTCATCATCAACTAAGTCTACAATATTATTCTCGACTTCTTTTGCATCTTTTCCTAAACAAAAGCCTGTTCTATTTGAAACTCTAAAAATGTGCGTATCCACAGCTATAGTTGGTTGTCCAAAAGCTACATTAAGGACTACTTTTGCTGTTTTCGAACCAACACCCGGTAATAAAATTAAATCAGCATAGTTATCAGGCACTATTGAAGAGAATTTTTCTACTAAGATTTTTGAAAGCTTTTCTAAATTTGCAGATTTTGCACGCCACAAACCAATTGTTTTAATGTAATTTGCAATATTGACTTGCCCCAACAATATCATTTTTTCTGGAGTTGGTGCTATAGCAAAAAGTTTTGGTGTTACTTTATTTACAGATTCATCAGTAGCTTGTGCACTTAGTACTACAGCACATAGCAACTCATAAGGATTTGTAAAATCTAATTCTGACTTTGGGTTAGGGAAACAATCATTTAAAATTGATAAAAGTTCAAAACGAGATTGCTTAGTAAGCAAACTAATACTTTTTTTCATGAAAAATCAAATCCTTTGAGTTA
>CAZEXR010000147.1:0-5714 GCA_964516675.1 uncultured Enterobacterales bacterium
ATTATCCCTTCTTTGATGCTCTAAAATTTTGTCATTTTTAGCTGCTTATGATCCTATATATGAATTTTTTAGTATTTTTTTTGTTTTATAGCTTTTTTTATTTTTACTTTAATTCTATTTATTTGAGCAAAGGACTAATTTTATTTAATTTTTTTGATTAAATCTTTCTTAATGATACAATTTAGCTGTTTTAAAACCATATAAGGCTTTTTGTCATGACTAATGGTAATTCTCAGATTACTGCTCCTTTTGTCGGATTTGATCCTTTAACTTGGTCTTCATTTAAACATGAAGATGAAAAATTACCTTTTACAGAATCAGATTTAACTAGATTTCTAGCTTTTAACGATAAACTGTCACTTGATGATGTAAAGAATATCTATCTTCCTTTATCAAGTCTATTACGCATGTACTACATAAGTCGTCATGACCGACTTGCAGTAATTCAAAAGTTCCTAGGATCACCTATGGACTCTGTTCCTTTTATTATTTCAATATCAGGTTCGGTTTCTGTTGGTAAAACCACCACAGCAAAACTTCTTTATGAACTTATAAAAGAATGGCCATGTAAGCCAAAAGTAAGTTTAATCACTACAGATGGCTTTTTATATCCTAATAGTGTTCTAGAAGAGAAAATGCTTTTAGGTAAAAAGGGTTTCCCTGTTTCATACGATATTAAAAAACTTATCTCTTTTCTTTTAGATGCAAAAGAAGGCAAACCAAATTTAAAGGTTCCAGTTTATTCTCACTTAACATATGACATCGTGCCAGACCAATATACAATTGTTGATAGGCCTAATGTAATCATCATTGAAGGTGTTAATGTACTTCAAGATGGTACCGAATACCCTGAATTTAGAAAACAAGCATTCATCTCTGATTATATTGATTACTCAATATATGTGGATGCAAATGAAAAACATCTGATGAAATGGTATATCGACAGATTTTTAAAGCTAAAAGAAGAAGCTTTTAATGATCCAAATTGTTATTTCCACAAATATGCCCAATTGCCAGATGCAAATGCAGCAAGTATTGCAAAACTAATTTGGGAAGCCGTTAATCACGTGAATTTGATGGAGAATATTTTACCTTGCAGAAATAGAGCAAATCTTATTTTGAAAAAAGGTGCAGATCATCATATCGAGGAAATATATCTTCGCAAATAAGAATGGGCCGATAGGCCCATTTATTATAAAGAATTTGTCTCTTAGTCTTCGCTTGACTCAATATTCAAATATGTAATATGGCCAGTACTAATAGCTATATTCTTATCTTCTTGAGCAATAATCAAAGCACCTGTGTTATCAACACCGGCAGCACGACCAACAAATGTGCCTTGTACATTATCAACCTGTACCATCTTTCCTAACATCTCATCTCGAGCCTTAAAAGCCTCGATGGTCATTTTTTTATTGCCAGTATTAAAATCAGAGCAAGTTTTTTTGATATTGTTAATTAAAGCTGCGGCTAAATAATTTCGCTTAAATTTTTCAGGCTGTTTTTCAAAAATTGAGCCATAGTCTCTAGATAATTCACCGAAGTCTTCTGAATATACATTAAGACCAACACCTATAATGGCTTTTACTTTGCCTTTGTAAGGAACTGTCTCAATTAAAATACCGCCTACTTTTAAAGTATCCATGTAAATATCATTTGGCCACTTTAATAGTACGTTCTCAAAACCAAAGCGTTCAATTGATATTGCAGCAGCTACGCCGATACCAACAGATAAACCTTGTAGTTTTTCAAAAGAATCGAACACGTAACATACAGTTAAAGTTAATTGCTTACCTAAGCCTGAATGCCATCTTCCGCCACGACTTCCGCGACCAGAGGTTTGATGTTCTGCGATAACCACATCACCGTTAGCCATTAAAGAAGCATTCTTGAGCATAAAGGTATTAGTAGAATCAACCTCATCTAAAATCGCAATACGGCCTGCGCCATGAACACGCTTAAAGATAGAAGTGTCATCTAAAAGATCAATGCTCTCTTTTAAACTTACTGATTGAGCGTTTACTTGAACTTCAACGCCTAAACCATTAACTTTACTTACTAATGATAAAAACTCTTTTTCATTAACATCTAAAGCAGTTAACAGTAGTGTTTTTTCTAATGTTAACTCTGGTGCTGAGTTAAGAAGTTTAATGAGTTTTAAAAAACTTACAGTCTGTCCCAAGAGACTTCTCCTTTTGCATCAAAAGTTCGAACCTCTGGCTCGAGCTTAATGTTAAATTTGGCAAAAACTTCAGCCATAATGTATTTAGCCAGGGCAACAACCTCATGAGGTCTTGCGTTGCCACGATTTACAATTACTAATGACTGATGTTCCCATGTACCAACGTTTCCGTGTGTAATACCCTTACAGCCGGCTTTTTCAATTAGCCAACCTGCAGCTAATTTACAAGTACCATCATCCATCTGATAAACTGGAATATTTTCGTACTTAGCCTTTAGCTCCATAGCAAATGCATTATCAACAATAGGATTTTTGAAGAAACTACCTGCATTTCCTACAACACGTGGATCTGGTAATTTTTGCTTACGTAACTCAGTTACCTTCTCTCTTAACTGCATAGCACTTAAAAAAGTATTTTCTGCTAAACCCTTGTATAAAAGCTTAGGTGAAAATTTTGAAGAAAGATGGAACGTAACCTGCGTAATTATAAGTTTTCTTTCTTTATGTGTTTTAAAAAATGAAGTTCTATAACCGAACTCACATTCTTCTTTACTAAAAGTTTCAATCACATGGCGTTGTAAATCATAAGCAGTAACCTCTGTTATTAAGTCACCGATTTCTACACCATATGCTCCTACATTTTGAATAGGAGATGCGCCTACAGTTCCAGGAATAGCCGAAAGATTTTCAAGACCATAAATGCCTTTTTCGATAAGACTTTGAATCAAATCATCAAGCACAAGACCAGAACCAGCCTTTACAATATAGTCATCACCATCTTTTTCTACAGACAAGCTTTTAATTTGATTTACAAGGACACAGCCTTGATAATCGTCTGTAAATAAGACATCTGAGCCATGACCTAAAATAATGGCATTATCTGCTTGAACTCTTTTAAGATCAGCTAAACTTTGAATTACGACACCCTCTTTGGCCTGAACTTGCAAACCGAAGGTGTTATATAGGCTTAAATCAAACATTAGTAAATTCTTTCTATCTGACCACCAAGACCACGGATCTTAGTCTCAATATGCTCATAGCCTCTATCCATATGGTAGATTCTATCAACGATTGTTGTGCCTTCTGCAGCTAAACCTGCGATAACTAAGGAAGCGGAGGCTCTTAAATCAGATGACATTACAGGAGCACCTTTTAATCTCGGTACGCCTTCACAAATTACAGTATTGCCCTTAATCTCAAGGTGTGCACCCATACGAATAAGTTCTGCAATATGCATAAATCTGTTTTCAAAAATTGTTTCAGTTACAGAGCTTACACCATCTGATAAAGCATCTAGAACTGTCATCTGAGCCTGCATATCTGTAGGAAAACCAGGATGAGGATCGGTTACAACATCAACAGGTTTAATCTGACGATTACGCATGTCAGCTGTTATTGAAGTACCATCAACAGTAATTAAAGCATTAGCTTGACGAAGTTTTTGTAAAACAGCTTCTAAAGATGATGGAAGAGTATCTAAACAGGTTACAATACCATGAGTAGCTATACCTGCTATCAAATAAGTACCAGCCTCAATTCTGTCTGCCACAATGCTATGATCGCAACCATGAAGCATCTTAACGCCTTCAATTTCAAGTCTTGATGAACCTGCGCCTTTAACCTTTGCACCCATCTTATTAAGGCACTTAGCTAAATCTTCAACCTCAGGCTCAAGAGCAGCATTATCAATAATAGTGATACCATCAGCAAGAGTTGCAGCCATCATAAGGTTTTCTGTACCTGTAACAGATACTTTATCCATAATGATATGACCACCATGTAAACGACCAGCACCAATCGCTGTTGCTTTAATATAGCCGTCATCAAGCTTGATATCTGCGCCCATCTCTTTTAGACCTTTGATATGTAAATCAACAGGTCTTGCGCCAATTGCACAACCACCAGGTAATGAAACCTCTGCAGAGCCTGCAAATGCAACTAGAGGACCTAAAGCCATAATTGAAGCTCTCATGGTCTTAACTAATTCATATGAAGCGCAATGATTGGTAATACCACCTTCAATTACAGCTTCACCTGTTTGTGAATTGTAATTACATGTCTTGCCTAAATCTTGAAGTAACTTGAAGCTTGTCTTAACATCAGCTAAATCAGGTACATTCTTTAAACAGATCTTTTCGTCTGTAAGAATAGTACATAGAAGAATTGGTAGAGCAGCATTTTTAGCGCCAGAGATTTTAACCTCACCATCTAGTGCTTTACCGCCTACAATTTGAAATTTTGCAGTCTTTAACCCAGTCACTTTTTCACCTTATTAACATTCTTTTTTAGCGTGAAATATTTTACATTAAAAAGGCGCAAAAAATCGTTATTTCATGCGCCTTTACTTAAATTTCTATGCAACTTTTGAACTTAGTCTTATTTAGTTAAAAGATCAAAAGGAGTTTCCTGATAAACATAGTAGTTTAACCAATTGCAAAATAGTAAGCTTGCGTGTCCTCTCCAAGTACATAAAGGCTCAGATTTTGGGTCATTATTTTCAAAATAATCTAAAGGAATGGAAGGATTCTTTCCTGCCTCTAAATCACGGAAATACTCCTGAGCTAATGTATCGGCATCATACTCAGGATGCCCTGATACATAAACTTGTCTATGATCAGGAGAAACACCTAAATATAGACCTGTTTCATCACTTGAGGCTAAGACACAAATATCAGTTTTCGCTTTAATTACATCCAAAGGAAATTCACAATATCTTGAAATTGGAGCTTTAAAAACATCGTCAAAGCCACGGGTTAAGGTATCAATCTCTTTTGATAAACGTTCAGTATAAACACCTGACAATTTATCATCTCTAAAGATGATATCAATATCATAAAAAGCTTTTAAAGCAGCCGCAACACCCCAACAACTAAACAAGGTAGAGGTTACGTGTGTTGAAGACCAAAGCAGAATTTTCTTTAAAGAATCCCAATAGGTAACGTCTACAAATTCAGTCTGATCTAAAGCAGCACCAGTTACAATCATACCGTCAAACTTAGTATTTTTAATCTCCTCAAAAGTCTTATAGAAAGTGTCCATATGATGTTGAGGAGTTAGTTTTGAAATATGATCATCAACCCTTAATAAAGTAACATTTACTTGCAAAGGGGTATTGGACAATCTTCGCATATACTGAATTTCTGTATTGATTTTTTTAGGCATCAAATTCAAAAATAAAAGATTTAAAGGACGGATATCCTGATGAGAAGATCTCTCCTCTGTCATCACGAAAACTTGTTCTGAGTTTAATACAGTTTTTGCTGGTAAATCGTTAGGTATGTTAATTGGCATTAAGAAAATCCTCTTTCATGCAAACTCATTGTAAAAATGGGATACACAATTGTGTTATAACTTTTATCTAACCTAAGTATCTATTTTGTAATAAAAAAGCCTTAAATAGCTTTTTTTTAATGAGTTAAATTAATAGACTAAATTTTACCATATTTAGGCAAAATTGAAAAATAGAAATGAAGTGTATAAAAACACAAAAACCGAGCAACAAGTGCTCGGTTCTTTATATAAAGTGGCGGAA
>CAZEXR010000148.1:0-5666 GCA_964516675.1 uncultured Enterobacterales bacterium
AATTTTTTTTCTCAAATCCTTAGTTGCTGAAATTTAAATATGCCAAGGTATTTTTTCTAATCGCCTTGGCATTTTCCATTTAGATCTTCTTTCTAAAAATTGTTACCTTAAACAATCTATAACAAACTACTTTTTCATTTTTATCTATTCTAAAGATAAACCTAAAGATCTTTGATACTAATCTGTGTCTTATTGGAAAGGTTACAATTCTGCATAAAATGCTATGCGGCATGTTCTTTAAATCATCACTAAAAGTTGAGAATGGATCAGCAATCTTAAATCCTTGTGATGTTATGGTCCAGCCAAATAGACGCTCTACAACATGAGCTAAATCATTCTCGTTTTTCCTATCTGCTGTTGAGAAATTATCAATACCTATGTTCATTTTTAACAAAGGCTTTAATAAAGAAGCTCTGCAGATAAACATAGTTCCAGCTACATATTTAACATAGGAATCAGGTTGCGCAATCAGATTAGCATTTTCTTTTAAAAGCTCTTTTGCCTTATTTAAACAGAACTTTTGATGAGGATCTTTTGATTTTAATGAGGTGGTATCAAATAATCGTTTATTGTTTACCATACCAAGAGTTTTGTCGTTCTCAAAGGCAGATATACAGGTATTAAAAGTCTTTTTATCTTTTACAAAGGATAATAAGAACTCTCTCCACTTAGCGCCCCTAAAGAAGTACTTGTTATCAATGATGGCAACAATCTTTCCCATATCTCTTTTAGTATGTAGTTTTACTAAATAGTCATAGTCATCAAGATTGATATTCTTAAGTACTTTTACAAAAGGCCAAATGTCGTAGCCAACATTCTCTGATTCAACAAATACTGTATCGTTTTTAAAAGATAGAATTGTTTCTTTTATAGAACTATTTTCTTTAGGCATTGATACAACTAAATCATAGGCATAATCAGACATGCTATCTAAATGTTCTTTTATCTGAGGCCACATATCTTTGTAGTAAAGGTGTACTACTGCAATTATCTTTTTATTACTTGTCATTATTCTTTCTTATACTAATGATTTCATGTGATCTTTTTTATGTGCAGTAATTTTAAAATATAAAATCAATTATTAGTTAACTTTATGTTATTTTTTCTAATTAAGATGAAGATTATCTTTTAAATTATTTAAAGAACTAAATTCAATTAGCTTTTCATGTTGAAGACGTCCTACAACAATTCCTGGATGAATACCGATTTTTTTTGAGAATTCAATAATATCCTTTTCAGTAAAACAGTGTTTTCTTACAAAATTGTCAAATTTATCTTTATCAATGAGCATTGAAGACGCTAATAAATTAGCTTCATTTTCCTGCTCAAAAGTTAATGATTCAAGAGTTAAATGCCCCAATAAAATATGAGCTACCTCATGAAAAATATTAAACCAAAACTTGTCAATTGATTTTCCTAAATCTGATACAGCTACTACTATCTTTTTATTATCCTCAAAAGATACTCCACTCAAACCAGAGCCATTAAGATGAGGAAGATAAACAAAAGCAATTCCATTAGAGGAAAAAAAAGAAGTTAATTTTATTAGTAAGGAACTATCAGAACAATTTGTTAGCGATACCAATGAGTTAATGTTTTTCTTTAAAGAGCTTTTGCTAAATTTATCTACCTCAATTGAAGCAGCACTTACTTTTACCTTTTGAATCCAAGCTAAGATACTAAAATTGCTAGATTCTGATCTAATAGACTTTCGAAAAGCAACTACTTGATTTTTAAAAGCCAAGCTTAAAAAATCAGGATTAAGCAATACTTTTAAATTTGTAATACCGAAAAACTTTCTAATATTAACGATTTTATCTTCTGCTGATTTTGCTATATCAACATATCCATACTCTGCCATTTGATTATATGGAATTTTGCATAATATTTGTTTCTCATGCTCTAGCAAGTTTTCATTTTCTACTTTTTCGAGGCTACATCTGTACTTTGCTTCTAGATTTAACCAAAACGTAGCCTTAATATTTAAAGCATATTCTAAAGCAGTTGCAACATTCGGTGTTAGTAAAACTAATCCATTAAGAAGCCTACTGATATGTTTTTCAGTGTAGTCAGTACGAAACGCCAATTCTTTTTGAGAAATACCTCTGTCTTTAAGGATTTCTTTAATAGTTTCACCAGGAGAGATAGCAATGTGATTTTTGCTAGATTTAATTCCACTCATAAGATGACCTTTTAATCAATGATAATCATCAACAACTGCTTCGATTTGAACAGTGTAATTTTTAATAGACGATATTTTTACAACTAATAGCCTATGAGGTTCCTTTAAATGGATAGAATATTTACCTTCAAGCTTTCCTTTGAGCTTATGGCATCCACCAAGACCTACTTGAGCCATGAATTCTAAAGACTCTGAAGCTTCAAGCTCATTTAATCTTTTGCTGATTATAATAGCCATATCTTCACCAAAAGCTTTTACTAAAGAGCTATAGTTAGCAAATATCTTTTTTAATGACTTTTTATAGGTAACAATCAAAATAACCTCATATAATTAACCTCTAAGGTTAATTATATATTATTTTTTCACCAAAAAGTGTTTATTTTTTCTAAGAATATAAGGGCGTTTGATAAAAAGAACTTATTTTATTGTTTACAATAATTACGAGTATGCATAGACAAAGAAATAAGTGACTTTTAATATCTAAATCACAAAGTCTTTAAGCGTTTGATTATTTAAATCTATAGTATATTTAGTTCTTAAAGCTCTTTCTATAAGAGAAAGGCGATACCCCGAACTTCTTTGTAAATGCTCTTGTAAAATAAGACTGATTATTAAATCCACAATCTACGGCAATATCTAATATTTTTGAATCCGAACTTGTAAGCAACTTAGCAGCTACTCTAAGTCGATAGTTAATTAAATAATTAGTAAAGCTCTCCCCTGACAAATCTTTAAAAAGCTTCATAAAATGACTTTCTGAAAAACCACATAATGAGGCAACTTCATCAACAGTCAAATTTTGAGAATATCTATTTTGAACAATGTAAATGGCATCTTTTACTTTTTCTAAAGAGTGACTAATCTCTTTGTCATCTTCAACTGAATCCCTTTTATACTCATTAAGGTAATGCATAATCAAGAAAAGATTTCCCATTACAAACATTTCCTTAGTGGTATAACTTTCATGTCTACACATAGCCAATTGGGTTAACAAAGGTCTTAATCTGTCATTTAAAGGAGTATTATCTTTTACCTTAGCATCAACGATACATCTGCCCTCAAAAAAATCATCTAGATACTTTTGAGCTAAATGCTCTCCATATGTAAAACTACTAAAAATTGAAAAGTTAAAAAGAATGTTATAGTACTGGCTACTTTGTCCCTGACCTTTTTCAAATGAATGAGAAACTTTTGGTAAAACAACTGCAACATCATTTTTTTCAAAAATATATTCCTTTCCATTAATTGTCATATTTAAAGTTCCATCAAGAACAATAACTAATTCTATTTCATCATGCCAATGAAGAGGAAAGCAGGTGATATATTCAGGAATTAAGCCATGATAAACGGTATAAGGAAAGTCTAATGAGCCATGATTTCTAATTTCATGAATAACTGTTTTTTTCATATAAATCCAATTACTAAAATAGCATATAAATAGAATTGTGTTATTTATTCAGTAATATAGTGTAAGAATAACACTTTTTCTAATACTATAATGCAAATAATATAAATCAATCACAAAGTTTTTAAACTTTTAAGGTGCTTAAATATGATGTTTGAAGGAATTCGACATGTTTGCGGTTTTAATGACTGTTATGCGTTAAACGATGATGAATTAGTTATTAACGTAAGAACAAATAAAACCATTAAATCTGTAACCATCTTTCAAGATGATCCTTACATCAATGGTTGTTCAGGTACTGATCCATGGGATGGTCAGCCTTGCGATATGAAACTTGCTTATGAGCTTAAGCACGAATTTGTATGGTCTATTACCCTACGACCTGAATTTAAAAGAATTCAGTACTACCTTAAAGTAACAGATTATCAAGATGAAGTAGGTTACTTATTTGAAGATGGCATGTACAAAGCAGACATCTTTGAGAAGAATGTAATTCTTCATCTATTCAAGTACGGTTGGA
Organism: uncultured Enterobacterales bacterium; assembly: GCA_964516675.1. Classification (GTDB taxonomy): domain Bacteria; phylum Pseudomonadota; class Gammaproteobacteria; order Enterobacterales; family Succinivibrionaceae; genus Succinivibrio. The sequence goes on from CAZEXR010000148.1 coordinate 4,108, forward strand.
TGAACGACGCTGATATTAACAAACCACCTAAGTGGGTTGAAAATACTTATTGGTATCAGATTTTCCCAGAGCGTTTCTGCCGTGTTGAAGCTACTCATTCACATAAATTAAAAGATTGGAAAGATCTAAAAGGCTATGGTCGAGATGTTTTCTATGGCGGAAATATTAAAGGTGCAATGTCAAAACTTGAATACCTAAAAGATTTAGGTGTAACAGGTATTTACTTTAATCCTTTATTTAAAGCTACAGAAAATCACAAATATAATATCGCAGACTACACAATAGTCGATCCTGATTTTGGTACTAATGAAGAATTTGCTCAGCTTGTTAAAAAAGCTCATTCATTAGGCATTAAAGTTATGATTGATGCGGTATTTAATCATTCAGGATTGGAGTTCTTTGCCTGGCAGGACGTTTGTAAAAACGGTAAGGACTCCCCTTATTATAATTGGTACTACGTAAATTCAGATGACTTCAATCATCCAGGTTCTACACGTGATGGTCGATACTTCTGCTTTGCATACGTAGATTTCATGCCAAAGCTCAATACAAATAACCAAGAAGTACAACAATACTTTACAGATGTTTGTAAAGGCTGGATAGATGAATGGGATATCGATGGTATACGTTTTGATGTAGGTAACGAAATTTCACATGCCTTTATTAAGAAATTACATAAAGAACTAAAAGATTATCGTAAAGATTTATTCTTATTAGGTGAAATTTGGGTTGATTCTAGCACCTACCTACAGGGTGATGAATATGACTCAATCATGAACTACCCATTCTTACAGTCTGTAAGCAACTTCTTTAATGATAAAGACTTAACTGCTAAAGACTTTAGATACAAACTAGACTACTGCTATAGCATGTATCAAAAACAGGTTAACAAAGTTGTATTTAACTTGATTGATAGCCACGATGTAGATAGAGCTATTACAAGATGCGGTAATGATTATGATGCTTTTATTCAGCAGCTTGTAATTTTATCAACAATGCCTGGCTCTCCATGTATTTACTACGGTACAGAAATCGCTATGGAGGGTAAAAACGATCCTCTAAACAGATTACCAATGCCTTGGGATGTAGTTGAATCTGGAGAAAAACAAGACACCTTTAACAGAGTTAGTGCTCTAGTAAAAATGAGAACCTCAAATGAGACCTTATTAGGCACTGATATTGTATGGGATGACACTGATGGCAGACTTATTGAATATAAGCGTCCTGGTAATGAGTGCATTAAGGTATATATCAATGCTGATAAAAAGGATTTAATCAAACACTTTGAAAGTGAAGAAATTCTATTTAGCTACAAGTACGAAGACAAGAAACTATTAGCTGGTGGTGCTGTAGTAACAAAAGTAAAGATTTATTAACTAGTTCTTAACGAATACACCTCTTATCGAAGTGCTGACTATGTTGGTACTTCGATTTTTTTTACTTTTGTCTTCGTATTTAATGAAGTTGTTGTGAAAAAAACATCATAAAAAAGCCAGAACTTCTTTAAAGCTCTGGCTTATTCTTCTTTTTTAGTTTGTAAGAGATTTATCTCTTACAAG
>CAZEXR010000149.1:0-5609 GCA_964516675.1 uncultured Enterobacterales bacterium
AGAGTTATAAAGAAAAGGTAAGGAAAGGTTATTTTTAATAAGTAGCTTGCTTGTGTGAATTTGATAGCTTCGTCAGTATCATTTAAATAAGCTTGATACCAACCAAAACCAAAGATAGCTGTAAGAACAGGTGAAGCTATCATACCAATCAAAGTTACTATTAAAACAATAAAAGCTAAGGTTCCGGCGGTTCTGTTTAGTAAATCTTGAAGATCTTTTTTATCTCCAGTTTCTTTTGTTTTGCTCATCACAGGAACAAAGGCTTGTGAAAACGCACCTTCAGCAAATAGACGTCTGAAGAAGTTTGGAATTCTGTTAGCAAAAAAGTAAATATCAGCTGAGAGCGATGCTCCTAATAAGGATGCAATTGCTATGTCTCGTAGCATTCCTAGAATTCTTGATAAAAAAGTAGCAAAAGCTGTGATAGCTCCTGAACGGAGAAGTACTGATTTGCGTTTAGTATTCACGATATAACCTTAATGAAAATAGTGTCGTAATTCTATCAGAAATGGATAGTAAGGGGATTAGTCTATAAAGATTAAATTAAATGAATTTATGAAAATCTGAAGAATAAAAAACTCAAAATAAATATAAATTTTCAAAAAAAATTCACTTTCATATTTGAAAGAAAAGATGCAAAAAACACAGTTTGAATTTTTATAACAGCACTTGTGGGAAAAATTGTGAATTAGTGTGAAAACTGTGGGTAACTTGCATTTAAAGCGGATCTTGAGCCTGTGGAAAAGTATTTAAAAAAAGTGTTGAAAATATATATATCATTATAAATCAATGTGTTAATTAAGTGTTGCAAATAACAACAAATGTTTAACTCTCACCCCTTGTAGAATGACTTATAAAAGGGGATTTATGAAAATAGAAAATGTGATATTACTCTTAAAAAAATAATGATGTCTATATATAAATAGCTTTAAAAACAATAAGATAAAATTATAAACAAGTTGAAATTTAAGTTTAGATTTAGTGATTTTTCAAAAATGTAATTTTATAAAGTGTAAATAGTTGTTATTAAAATTGTGGAAAAATCTGTGAATAAAAAAAAATATAAATTTTTTAACGAATAAAAAAAAATGAAATTATAAAAAATCAATACTTTTGTGTAAATAAAAATACCTATAAATCAATATGATAAACGACAAAATTAAATTGTATAATGCTAAATAATAGTTGTGGAAAAACCACAATTAGTTTTCCACAACTGTGGAAAACTTTTTAAGTTTTACTTGCAAAACTACCTTTATCCCACTGTTCATGCTACTTCTGACGTTAGGATTTATGTTTTATAAACTACTCTAAAAAAGAGCATATAATTTAAATGTATTGACATGATTTTAATTTAATTTGAAATGTCAGTTTGCAAATAAATTATCATTTGAAAATATTTAATAAAAAAAATAATAAATACAATATGTTAGCGTTTTTACATTATTTTCTAATTTCTTAATTTGAATGCTCAATTTTTTTTTATTTTTGGGCAATGTTCAAATTATACTTTTTGAGTCACATGAATATTGTTATATCTGTTTTTTGTCAACATTAACCTGTGGAAAACTTTGTGAATTAGTGTGTAAACTGTGGAAAAATGCGACTTTTGATAAAAGTAAATTGTGGAAAACTATTTATTCATAAATCTTATAAGATTTAAAAGATGGCTCTGTATAGCCATTTCTTTGTATTTGGTAATGATTTTTACTTGATAGAATTTTACAAATGATTTTTTCTATCAAAATATCTTATTTCAACACTTTTGAATGTTTAATGGTTTTCCTTTCTTTATATTTCTTTTCTGTTTTCTGTTCAATTAAGTGCAATATTTAGGTTTAGTGAAAGACCTTTGTATATAATGTATTATGAATTTATCTTGTACTTGGTGTTATATTCAATGGAACAGTCTGAAAATCTCAGTGAGATTTTATTTAAACCAAAATTTGTTTATCCAGAAACCTCTGTCATTTCTAATAGTGGCGCTCCAATGCCAACTTTATCTAGGGATGATATTTCATTTGGTTTTGAAAAGAATTTTTATCGATCTATCATTAAATTTGATTGGGTTTATTGTGGTGGCAATGCTCTAGATATTGATGAAGCATTGGCTAAAATTTGTGTATCTACTGCTCCAAGAAACCGTGATGGCTTATATGACACTGTAAAAGAGTACGGCAATGGTCATTGGAATTATGAATTCAATTGTATTGCTCAAAAAAGAGTAGTTAAAGCTCATGAGTGTGAGAACAGCGGAGATATAAAAGGCGCTAGTCATAATTATCGCTTGGCTGCTAGATATTTTGCTATTGCAGCCTATCCTTTTTTAAAGTCAGATACTTTAGCTGTTAACTCAGATGTTTTAGGTCGCATTAGCTATAAAAAAATGTACGATGTTGATCCAGACAACGGCATTTTAAAAGAAATGTTCTTTGATGTTGATGGTAAGAAGGTTACAGGCTATTTGCACTTGCCTGACTTGAAGGAAGTCTATCCTTGCGTAGTAATTGTTTGTTCATACGAAGCTACAATTAGCTCTTTTTATAGGTTTGTTAACGATTACCTAGCTAAAGCTAAAATAGCAGCTTTTATTATAGAAATGCCAGGTGCTATGGGGTCTGATAAATTAGATTTAGCAGATCATTTCTCTTTGATTGTTGAGAATGCTGTTGATTTTCTATCTACTCAAAATAGTATCGATTCTACTAACATAGGCTTAGTAGGATATGGAATGTCTGCTACAAGTTGTCTTCGAGCTTCTATCATGCAACCGAACAAGATTAAAGCTCAAGCTGTTCTAGCTCCTTATGTGCATTCTTTCTTTACAGACAAAGAGATCTTAAATTCCCTTCCTCTTTGTTTAAGATCATCTATTTGTAATAGACTTGATTTAGATGCTAGCAATTGGGATTTTGTTATCCCACGATTACGCCCATTCTCTTTAAAAGAACAGGGGCTATTATCAAGTTCAAGTAAAAATAAAGTTCCAACTTTAGTTGCTGTAGTTCAAGACTCTGTTGTAACCAAAGATGATTTGACTTTATTAAAGAATAACTTCTCAGAAATAACTATCAACTGCAGAGAGAAGGTAGGCTTTTCTGAATTTATACGTAAATCAATAGACGAAGTTACTAAATTCTTTGTCGATAAATTTAAAAATTAGGAATAAAAGTGAGTTCTTTAAAAAATAAAAGGATCATTATCAAGCTAGGTACAAGTACCTTGACTAAAGGCTCTAAAAAACTAGATAGAGCACATATGCTTGAGATTGTAAGAACAGTAGCTAAGCTTGTCGAAAAGAAAGCTCAAGTTATTTTGGTGTCTTCAGGTGCTATTGCTGCCGGTCGTGAATTTTTAAATTACCCCGAACTTCCCAAAGATGTACGCTATAAACAGATGCTAGCTTCTGTAGGTCAGGTTAAGCTAATTGAGGAGTGGGAAAAGCTTTTCTCAATTTATAATCTAAAAGTTGGTCAAATTTTAATTACAAGAGCAGATTTAGATAGTAGAGAACGCTATTTAAATGCACGAGATACCCTATTTGCTTTATTAGAAATGGGCGTTATTCCTATTATCAATGAGAATGATGCTGTAAGTATCTCAGAAATTAAAGTGGGTGATAATGACAATTTAGCTGCTTTATCTTCTGTTTTAGTTGAGGCAGATAAGGTAATTCTTCTTACCGATCAAAAAGGGTTATATACTTGCGATCCTCGTAAAAACAAAGATGCAAAACTTATAAACTCTGTAGAAACTATCGACGATCATATTTTTGAAATTGCAGGTGGTTCTGGTACCTCTTTAGGTACTGGTGGTATGGCAACTAAAATTAAGGCTGCACAGGTAGCAACAGAAGCTGGTGTTGAACTTATTATTGCTTCAGGTGATGATCCAAGCATAATTTTAGATCTTGTTGAAGGAAAGGGGGATGCAACCTTCTTTAAACCATCAAAGAAACCTGTTCTAGCTCGTAAATCATGGATTAGTACTGCAACCTTAACCATGGGTGCTATTTTCGTTGATGATGGTGCGGCAGTTGCAATTACATCTAAGGGATCAAGCTTACTTCCAAAAGGTATTGAAAAGATCGAAAATGATTTTTTACGTGGTGCAACTGTGCTAGTAAAGGACATGAAAGGCAACGTTATTGCGCGTGGACTTACAAGATATACCTCTGATGAGCTAAATCTGATTGCCAAAAAGAAATCAGATTCTTTTGAAAAGATTTTAGGCTTTACTCATGGTGATGTTGCAATTCATCGTGATGATTTAGTTTTAGTAAAGAAATAGGTTATAACACATGAAAGACATCGAATCTTTAGCTAGAGAATGCCGTAATGCAGGTTTTGAGTATTCTTTACTAGATACAAAAACAAAGAATAAAGCCTTAAATGAAATTGCTGACGTTTTACAGAGCAATAAAGAACTTATCTATTCAGTTAATAAAAAAGATGTAGAAAAAGCTAAAAATAATGGCTTATCTGAAGCTTTAGTTGATAGATTAACCTTTAATGACAGCCGTTTTAAGGAAATGGTTGAAGGTGTTAGAAAAGTTGCTCTTTTAGATGATCCTATTGGAAAAATCTTTGATGGTAAAACCTTACCAAATGGTCTTTCTTTAGTTAAAAAATCTGTACCTTTTGGTGTAGTTGGCGTTATCTATGAGTCTCGTCCTAATGTAACAGTTGATATTGCTGCTTTATGTTTGAAGTCTGGTAATGCTTGTTTTTTACGTGGCGGTTCTGAAGCATTACAGACAAATACTTTATTGCATAAGTTAATCTGCCAAGCTCTTGAAAATAGCAACTTAAATCCAGCGGGTGTAACTCTATTAGAGAGTACTGATAGAGAACTAGTTAGCAAAATGTTATCTCTAAATGACTACATTGATGTTCTAATTCCTCGTGGTGGCGAAAAATTACAGCGTATGTGTCAACGAGAATCATCTATACCTGTAATTATTGGCGGTTTTGGTATCTCTCATATCTATGTTGATAAGACCGCAAATTTAGATAAATCTGTTGAGATTGTTATCAATGCAAAAACACAAAAACCTTCTGCTTGTAATAGTCTAGATACTTTGTTAGTTAATAAAGAAATTGCAGAGAATTTTTTTGCAAAGCTATTACCAGCCCTTGAAGCTAAAAAGGTATCAATTAGAGCTCACAAAGAAGCTTATGCGATGTGTGGTAATTACTCTCTACTTGAACAAGGTGAGTCTTCTGATTTTGATACAGAGTTTCTTTCATTAAAAATGAATTTAACTGTTGTAGATGATGTATATGAAGCTATTGCTCATTTACGTAAACATAATGCTTCTCATTCAGATGCTATCTTAACTGATAGTAAAAAGAATGCTGATTTATTTACACATGCGGCAGGCTCTGCTTGTGTATATGTGAATGCATCTACTCGTTTCTCTGATGGTGGACAGTTTGGATTAGGTGCAGAGGTTGCTATTTCTACACAGAAATTACACGCTCGCGGACCTATGGCATTAGAAGCTTTAACAACTTACCAGTATGTTTGCCAAGGCGAATATTTATTAAGAAAATAGGCTCTTCGTGCATATCTGTGGGTAAAATTTAAAAAGCAGTGCACGATAAAGC
>CAZEXR010000150.1:0-5589 GCA_964516675.1 uncultured Enterobacterales bacterium
TTTTAATATATTTTTTTAGCTACAAATGAAAATTTATAGATGTTCGCTTTTAATGGAAGTTTTTCAAAAACAAAAGATTGCTGTATAGTTATAGGTATTGATAGGGGACAGGTATGAACATTTTTTCTAAAATTCAGATTGGAATAAACTACATGAATAAGTGGCCTTTAGAGCCTTTGTTAAATCCTGTATTTCCTGAAAATCGTGCGAAAAGAGCAATGCTTTTTGCAAGAAGAATATTACCTCCATTTATAGTACTTGTTCTGTTGTGGGATATTTATCTTGGAGGAGGATTTAGTGGGATTCCTCTATTTATTGCAATCCAATCAAATCTATATATGACCGTTATTAGTACTATATTGCTAGCCTTGATTCCTGTACAAGGTTATTTATGGTTCTATGTAAGAGCAACCTCCCCTTTAAAAGATAAACAGAAAAAATTTTATAATAATGTTTGCGTAAAGCTTGATAGACAGCCAAGTCTAATTCCTACCTTGCAAGACTTAGAAACCGTCATTAATGCTGGATTAAAAGCATTTGGTTCTGATTTCTTAAAAGAACTTTAATAAAGCAAAATTTCTAAATTTTTTTTGCAAGCGTTTGCGAAAAAAACAACGTAAAAGCTTTAAAAAAATATCAAAATGTGACTTTGCATACCTCTTAACACACTGATATATAAGCCTTTATATAATATAATTATCAAATAATCGCAAATATGTAAAAAAACCGTAAAGGGTTGCAAAAGTTTGATGTAACTCTAAGTTTTTTGTATTTCAATACATAAAAAAGTAGCCTGTATCACGTTTTTCTTAAGTGACTTTCTCATTTTATAATTTACTGTCCTACAATCGAAAACAGATAAGGGGCAAATCAAACATATAAGCCTCTTCTCCTAACAAACATACAAATTAAACCAGGAGTTGTTATGAAACTAGTAAAAGCTGTGTTAGCTGCATCAATCGGTGCAATTATCGCTTCATCATCTGTTCAGGCAAAGGATTTAACCATCGGTTTCTCTCAAATCGGTGCTGAATCAGAGTGGCGTACTGCTAACACAAACGACGTTAAGGCTGCTGCTAAGACCCACGGCGTTAACCTAAAATTCTCAGATGCTCAGCAAAAGCAAGAAAACCAGATTAAAGCAATCCGTACTTTCATTGCTCAGAAAGTAGACTTAATCGGCTTTGTACCTATCGTAGCAACTGGCTGGGATAACATCCTACGTGAAGCTAAGAGAGCTAAGATCCCAGTTCTAATTATGGACCGAGACTTAACTGTATCAGACCCATCTTTATATGTAGCAAAGATTGGTACTGACTCATATGCTGAAGGTCAGAAGGTTTATCACTGGTTAGATACCTATATTAAGGATCACAATGTTAAACCACGTAACGGTGGCGACAAGATCAATATCGTTATCTTAGAGGGTACTGTAGGTGCTTCTGCAACAACAGGTCGTGGTAACGGCTTCAATGATGCATTAAAGGACGATCCACAGGGTTCAGCTAAGTTCAACGTTCTAGCATCTCAGACAGGTGACTTCACTCGTCAGAAGGGCCAGGAAGTTATGGAATCATTCTTAAAGTCAAATCGTAATGATATCGATGTTCTATTCGCTATGAACGATGATATGGCTTTAGGTGCTATTCAGGCTATTGAGTCTGCTGGTCTAAAACCTGCAAAAGACATCATCATCGTTTCAGTTGACGGTGTTAAGGGTATCTTCCAGGCTATGATCGAAGGTAAGGCAAACGCTACTGTTGAGTGTAATCCTCTACAGGGTGACCTATTCTTCGAAACAGCTAAGAAGATCTTAAACGGCGAATCAGTTCCTAAGAGCGTATTCGTTGAGGAAGGCACATTCACTGCAGATAAGGCAGCTGAAGTATTCCCAACACGTAAGTACTAATATTTACGTAGTCTAAAAGAGGGTGCCAAAAGGCACCCTTTATTTAAACCAATCATATCATCAAGAAGAATACACCTGCATCAGGAGGGCTTATTATGGCCTCAGAAAACAACGAATATTTATTGCAGATGAAACACATAGATATGTTCTTCCCTGGAGTTAAGGCTCTAAAGGATGTTACCTTCAATTTAAAGAAAAGTGAGATCATTTCCTTAATGGGTGAGAACGGCGCTGGTAAGTCTACATTAGTTAAAGTATTAACTGGTGTTTATCATAAGACCAACGGTGAGATTACATTCGATGGTCAAACTATCGAACCTACCACCCCTTTAGCTAGTCAGCAAATGGGTATTTCTACCGTATACCAAGAAGTTAACCTATGTGCTAATTTATCTGTAGCAGAAAACATTTACATCGGCCGTGAACCTCGCGGATCTTTTGGACGTATTGACTGGGCAACTATGCAGAAGAATGCCTCAGACTTACTATTCCGTGAATTAGGTATCGATATCGATGTAACTAAAGAATTAAATTTCTATCCAGTTGCAATGCAGCAGATGATTGCTATTGCACGTGCTATCGACACAAAATGTAAAGTCTTAATTCTAGATGAGCCAACCTCATCATTATCAGATAAAGAAACAGAAAGATTATTTAAGATTATGCGTAATCTTAAAGATCAAGGCATTTCAATTATTTTCATTTCTCATTTCTTAGAGCAGATTTATACAATTTGCGACCGTATTACCATTCTTCGTGATGGTACATATGTTGGCGAATATGAGATTAAGAATTTACCTCGCATCGAACTTATTTCTAAGATGATGGGTAAAGAAATTAAAGAAGGCGAGATTGAGTCTAACGTTGACAAGTCAAAACCTAGAAACAACGTATTTATTGAAACTGACCATGTAACAGTTCCAGGTAAAGTTAAAGATCTTTCTTTAGATATTAAAGAAGGTGAGGTTGTAGGTTTAGCAGGTCTATTAGGTTCAGGTCGTTCTGAAATTGCAGAAACATTGTTTGGTACTTTATTAAAGTCAAACGGTAACATCTTTATTGATGGTACAGCTGTTTCTGTTAAAGCTCCAATGGACATGATGAAAAAGCGTATTGCTTTCTGTCCTGAGGATAGAAAGTTACAAGGCATTATCGGTGACTTATCAGTTCGTGAGAATATTATTCTTGCTCTCCAAGCTAAGAATGGTATGTTCCGTCATATGTCTCGTTCACGCCAAAACAAGCTAGCTGACTACTATATCAATTTGTTACGTATTAAAGTATCAGATAGAGAACAGCCTATTAAGAACTTATCTGGTGGTAATCAGCAGAAGGTTATTATTGCTCGTTGGCTTGCAACAGAACCAAATCTTTTAATTTTAGATGAGCCTACTCGTGGTATCGACGTTGGTACTAAGTCTGAAATTGAAGCTTTAGCTGTATCTTTAGCTAAAGAAAAAGGCATGTCTGTAGTCTTCATCTCCGGTGAGATGGGTGAAATGGTTCGTACTTGTTCTCGTGTTATGGTTATCCGTGACCATGAGAAGGTAACAGAACTAAACGATGACGAAATTTCAACTGCACATATTATGCAGGCTATCGCAGGAGACTACTATGGAAAGTCTTGTTAAAAAATTTACATCAAGCTCACTAGCATTGCCTCTAATTGCATTGTCTGTGTTGCTTTTATTCAACGCATTTTTCGTTGAAGATTTCTTTAAAATTCAGGTTCTAGAAAACGGCAACCTTTACGGTCGTCCTGTTGATATTCTTTACCGTGCATCATCACTAATCATCCTTGCTTTAGGTATGACTTTTGTTATTGCAACAGGCGGTATCGATATTTCAGTAGGTGCTGTAGTTGCTATCTCTTCTGCTACTTGCTGCGTTATGTTAGGTGGTGATGTTTCTGGTATTCCTCAACATCCATTTGCTTTAGCTATCGTATGCTCACTTCTTATTGGTGTGTTTGCAGGTATTTGGAATGGTACTCTAGTCGCTAAGTTTAAAATTCAGGCAATGGTTGCAACCTTAATTCTTATGACTGCAGGTCGTGGTATTGCACAGTTAATGACTGATGGTCAGATTGTTACTGTTTACTACAAACCATTTGCTTTCATTGGTGGTAACATTCCTGGTGTTATGCTTCCTACTGCAATGATTATCGCATTGTGCATGGTGCTTTTAGTGCTATTCATTGATAAGCGTACATCTGTTGGTTTAATGATTCAGTCTGTTGGTATTAACTCAACAGCTGCAAGATATGCAGGTATTAAGGTTACCGCTGTTTTATTCGCTGTATATATCTTCTCAGGTTTCTGTGCTGGTACTGCAGGTTTAATTGAAGGCTCTTTAATTCGTGCTGCTGACGCTAACAACGCTGGTTTGAATATGGAAATGGATGCCATTTTAGCGGTTACCTTAGGTGGTACTCTAATGGTTGGTGGTAGATACTACATCGGTGGTACTATCATTGGTGCTATTACAATTCAGACCTTAACAACTACTATGTATGCTATGGGCGTTTCATCTGACAGATTACCTGCTGTTAAGGCTATCGTAATCTTGTTAATCATCGTATTCCAGTCAGAGAAGTTCAAACAGATGTATCGTGAGTTCAAGCTAAAGAGAGCTCGCACACAGTCTGATTCAAAGGAGGCTACAAATGCATAGCAAGGTTTTCTCTAACTTAGTTGCATCACAGAACTTCCCATTCTATGTAACTGGCGTATTGTTCATTATCCTATTTGGTATTGGTTCAGTAGCATTTGAAGGTTTCTTCAGCTTACAGGTTTTCTTAAACCTATTTATTGATAACGCTGCTTTAATTATTGTTACTGTAGGTATTACCTTTACTATTATTTCAGGTTTTGGTGGTATCGACTTATCAGTAGGTGCTGTAGTATCTCTAACATGTATGACTCTTGCTGTTTTAATGCGAGATTCTGGTTTAAGCCCTTATGTTTGCATGGCTTTAGTACTTGTAATTGGTGTAGTTGTTGGTCTAATCAATGGCTTCTTAATTACATTCTTTAAATTACAGCCATTCATCGTAACCTTAGGTACTATGTTCCTATGCCGTGGTTTAACAGCTATATTATCTAAAGATTCTGTACCTATCGACAATGAGACTTACTCTTGGTTAGCTGGTATGTATTTTGAGTTTGGTGATTTCTTCATCTCTCTAGGTTCAATCATCGCTTTAACCATGGTTGTAATTGCAACTGTTGTACTTCGTTACACTTCATTTGGTCGTGGCGTATTCGCTATCGGTGGTAATGAGCAGTCTTCTCGTTTGATGGGCTTAAAGACCGATTCAATCCGTCTACGTGTATATGTAATCTCTGGTTTCTGTGCTGCTTTAGGTGGTATCTGCTACTCATGGAACATGTTATCAGGTTACACTCAACACGGCTTAGGTATGGAAATGGATGCTATCGCTTCATCAGTTATTGGGGGTACTCAGTTAATGGGTGGTGTTGGTTTCATGCCAGGTACACTACTAGGTGTTATGATTCAAGGTACAATCTTGACAATCATTTCTTTCCAAGGTTCATTATCAGCTTGGTGGACAAAGATTGTTGTAGGTTTACTACTTTGCTTATTTATCGTAATGCAGGCTTTAGTAAATGCTCATAAGAACAAGCTTATGAATCAGATTGCTGAAGGTTCAGTTCCTG
>CAZEXR010000151.1:0-5436 GCA_964516675.1 uncultured Enterobacterales bacterium
AATCAAAAATCATATTTTAAAGAGCAAAAACGGTGTTAAACCGCGTTGTTACAAGTATTTTGGAGATAAAATCCAAATGCAAAAGTTGAGTTACAGTAAATAAAAAAAGACCCAAGAGGAGAGCCCCCTGGGTAAAACATGGAAACTTGTTTTTTTAATTAAATCTAGTAATCCATCATTAGTAGTGCTACTAAAGTGATTCCAATCCAACAGCAAGCACCTAAGATGATTGGCTTACCGCCGGTTTTAATTAACTTAATCATATTGCTGCCTAAACCAATTGCAGCCATTGCCATGATGATCATGAACTTAGATAATTCTTTGAATGGTGCAAAATCTGTTTCATTTATTCCAAAGTTAACTGCTACTGTTGTGATAATTGAAGCGATAACAAAGAAGATAATGAACATTGGTACTGTCTTTGATAATCTGAATCTTGAGCCACCTTCTTCAGCATGTTTTCGGGCATAAAGAATACCTAGAACCATGGTGATTGGAATGATTGCTAATGTTCTTGTTAGTTTTACGGTTACAGCTGTATCTAGAGTCTGAGAACCTAAGTGGAACATGCTATCCCAAGTAGCAGCTGCTGCTGTTACAGATGAGGTGTCGTTAATTGCTGTACCTGCGAAGATACCAAATGTATCACCTGATAGAGTATCAAAGCCTAAAGTTACACCTAGCATTGGGAAGAATATTGCTGCAATAACGTTGTAGAAGAAGATTACAGACATAGCTTGTGCAATTTCATCATCTTTTGCGTTAATAACAGGAGCTGTTGCTGCAATTGCTGAACCACCACAGATTGATGATCCAACACCCACTAAAGTTGCAATTCGGTTACTAATACACATAGCCTTGTGCAACAGAAAAGCAATCAATAGTGAGGTTGAAATGGTTCCTACGATGATTGGTAAAGAATACCAACCAGTTGTTAATACTACATTTAGATTTAAACCAAAACCTAAAAGTACTACAGCAAGTTGTAGAATATATTTACTTGTGAATTTGATGCCAGGACCTGCAACTCCGTGTTTTGACCAGAAAAGAGCAATTACCATACCAATTAGAATTGCAAATACTGCACCACCGATTACAGGAAATAATTTGCCTAAGTACCAAGCTGGAAGGGCGATGGCTACACAGGTCAATAGTCCTGTTATTTTGTTTGTAATATTATTCATTTAGTTAAACCGTCCCTTTTTTTATCCGATGTGTATATTCTATTTAAGATATGCTATAAAATAAAAATATATATTTTTATGGAAGTATAAAAATTTTTTATAGTAAAAGAGAATAACTTAAGATGTTGTTAGATCAGAGAATTCAATCTTTTTTGGTTTTATGTGAGACCATGAATTATACAAGAGCATCAGAACGTTTGTTTGTAACTCAGCCTACTGTGTCATCACAAATTAAAAGCTTAGAAGAGGAATGTGGATATAAGCTTTTTTACTACGAGGGTAAGAAATTATATCTAACTGAAGTTGGTGAGTTACTCTCTAAGTTAGCTATAACCATGAAAAATGACGCTTTACTTTTCAAAAAGCAATTACAGACATTAGATAAAAAAGCATTTCATATTAACTTTGCAGTGACAATGACCATTGGTGGTTTTGTTATTCCAAGAGCTTTTGCAAGATATTCTAAGGAAAATCCTCAAATTAAAATGTCCATGATTTTAAGAAATACCAAGGATATTATTAGACAGCTTTCAACAGGAGATGTAAATTTTGCTTTAGTTGAAGGCATCATAAAAAAAGATGATTTTGACTATATGGTTTTTGATAGTGTTCCTTTTGTTTTGGTATGCAATACTAATCATAAGTTTAAGAAAAAAGTCGAATGTATGGACGATATTCTTGATGAAACTTTAATTGTACGCGAAGAGGGCAGTGGTACTAGAGCAATATTATCAAATCATCTTTTAAAGCATAATTACACACTAAAGAATTTTCCTAACATCATAGAAATATCTGGTATGCATGCAATTGTAGAGATGCTAAAGGAAGATTTAGGTATTAGTTTTATGTATAAGTGTGCAGCCTGTGAAGGAATAAAATCAGGACTTTTAAAAGAAGTTCCTTTAAAAGACTTTAAAGTTTTTCACGATTTTACATATATATGGGAAAAAAATAGTGCCTATGCAGATTTATATAGAACTATTTGTACAACCTTACGCGATTATGCAAAATCTTCTTCTTCTTGTTCTCAAAGAAATGAGTTGTAGATCATATTTAGAATTTAATTTCAGTACTAAGATATCTACATGTTTTAACTATTACTAATAATAAATTTTGAGGTATAAATGAAAGCTTTAAATATTTTAGTTGCAACTAGCTTTTTATTATGTGCAAGTTCTTCTTACGCAGCAGATGCTCCTAATTTAGATAAATGCCTAGAAGATGCTGGTGGTGTTACAGTTGCAATGAACAATTGCTACGGTGAAAGCTTATCTTATTGGGATGCTTTACTTAATTCAAACTACAAGCTTGCAATGAAAGGTTGTTCAGAATCTGAAGATCCAGCTGCCTGCAAAAAAGCATTAAAGACCTCAGAGCGTAATTGGATTAAATATAAGGATTCTACAGTAGAGCTTATCGGCATACGTATAGATGGTGAATTTTCAGGAGTTGTAGCAAATGCATTCCTTGTAAAAGCAACTCAACGTCAAGCTGAAGATTTAGCTGTTTATAAACCATATTAAAAGCATTTTTTTTTTTTTTTATTAGGCCAGCTTCAACGCTGGCTTAATTGTTTTAGATGGTCATAAAAAGTGGTGCAAAGGCATTTAGTAAGGTGATAATTATCACTGAAGTTATCACTGAAATCATGTTTAGGTTTGCTGAGTCCTCTGCAAATTCGGGTAATGAGCGTATTGCTGTAATTGGGGCAAGTGAGGTAATAGGGGCAAAGACAATTGCAACTAATACAAGTCGTACCATTTGAGAGTATGGTAGACAGAACCAAACTAGAAGGGCAAATAATAAAGCAGAGAAGTATCTGATAAACAACATTTTTAAAATTTTATTTATCTGTGTAAAAGATACATCAAAGTTTAGTGCAACACCGATTACAAACATACACAAGAAGATATTAGATGCACCAATCATTTTTACAGGGTGTAATACTTCAAAAGGCATCTCAATTCCTGATGCAGATAAAACAATTGATAAAATGCAGCAGTATGAGGTAATTGATTTTGAAAGTTCAATTAAAATTTTCTTTAGGTTAATAGTATCGCCGTTGTTAAAGCCATTTCTATTGAACCATAGAGACATGCAGTAGACACCACCAAAGCAAAAAAATGCATTAACCACATCAAAAAGACATAATGCAATAAATCCTTCCGGAGTTAAGATGCTTTGCATAAAAGGTAAAACAAAATTACCAATGTTAAAACCACCTAGGTTTAACATTCCAAATACGCATTGTTTAGGATCTTTGTGAAATATAAAGTATCCTATACAAGGCATTAAAAAACTGATAACAAAAGCTATAGGAACAATGTAGTAGAGATTTACGCTTATATCTATAGCCCCAGCTGTTCCTGATAAAATAGCACAAGGCAGAGTGATATACATTACAACATAAGATAGCTTTTTTGCAGTGTCTAAATTTACAAGCTTAAATCTTTTAAAGAAATATCCAATAAAGAAAATGATAATAACTGTATATGCGTTAACAAGAGAATTTGACATTAGATAACAACCAAACATAATTTTAATTTGCATATTGTAGTCAAAAAAAATATGTTTAGTAAAAAAATAGCTAATTTGGACCTCTTTGTTGCATGTTTATGGTCTGATAATGCAAAGTAGTGCATGATTGAGTAAATGTCTTGCTTCGTTTAGCCATTGCCTGCTTTTAATGAGATGATTGATCATAAAAATTAAAAACACAATTGGATAAAATTCAATTACCAATATTTAATTACACTAAAATTCGGAAAGACTATCCGAAAATCAATATAAAAAGGTGTTTTATGCTTATTGATTTTAAATTCCAAAATTTTCGTTTATTTAATGATATGCAAACTTTTAGCATGGTTAAAAGTAAAGGCGATGAAAACACAAACAATGCTTTTATAATCGATGAGAAAAAAGATTTTGGTCTTTTAAAAAGTACTGCTATTTATGGCCCTAACGCAGGCGGTAAATCCAATTTCTTTAAGGCAATTTTGACAATGAAAAACATCATTATTGGTAGTTTTCAATATGGAGATAATTTGCCTTTAGTTCCATTTAAACTTAATTCTGAATCTAAAGTCCAACCATCTGAATTTGAAATCACAATCATTGCTAATAACATTAGATACCAATATGGTTTCAGTGCTGACTCTGAACAAATTTATGATGAATGGTTATTTGCTTTTCCAAAAGGTCATGCACAAAAATGGTTTGAACGAGCATGGGATAAAGAAAATAAAGATCATGTTTGGAGATTTAGCAATTTTTTACATGGATCAAAACAAATCTGGCGTGATTCGACAAGAAAAAATGCACTTTTCTTATCCACAGCAGTGCTTTTAAATAGTGAACAACTAAAACCTCTTTTTGACTGGTTTAAAAATATTTTGCAGATGTGTGATTCAAGTGGATTTGGTTCTTTTTTTACAAAAGAATTATGTTTGAATGAGGGTAAAAAAAGTGTTTTGAAATTTTTGAAAGCAGCCGATTTAAATATTTCTGATATTAAAGCTAAAAGAGAAGATCTTAGTAACCCTAAATTACCAAGTTATTTTCCTGATACTATTAGGAGTGCTCTTAGTGAGGAATTTAAAGGTAAAACAAAAATTACATTGGAAACAGTTCATACTGATAGCACAGGTCATGACGTTACATTTGATTATGATGACGAGTCTGATGGTACACAATAGTTATTTAACTTTTCAGGACCAATTATTGATGTTTTATCTAATGGGCTTGTTTTGTTTATTGATGAATTAAATGCTAATTTACATCCTAAACTTGTTGAGTTTATTGTTAAGCTTTTTCATTCAAAAGAAACAAATCCGAAAAATGCTAAATTGATTTTCACAACCCATGAAACTTCAATTCTTACTCAGGAGATTTTCCGAAGAGATCAGATTTGGTTTTGTGAAAGAGATGATACTTAAGCTTCAAAACTTTATTCTTTGCTTGAATTTAGTCCTAAAAAAGAAAAAGAAAATCTCGAATTAGGTTATCTCTCTGGTAGATATGGAGCTATTCCATTTATTGCTCCTTTGTCTTTAGAGGACGATTAAATGGGTCGGGATGATTTATTCAAAAAAAGAAAAGCCCAAAGTTTAGACTCTAAGAAAAGAAGAATAGCCTCTAGACTTCAAAATGAATGAGTTTTAATTGTTTGCGAAGGTGAGAAGACAGAACCTAATTATTTTAACATACCCCGGATCTTAAGAAATTAACTCTAAGATCCTCATAAAATAAAGAA
>CAZEXR010000152.1:0-5404 GCA_964516675.1 uncultured Enterobacterales bacterium
AAAAAATCTTAAATTACATGCTTCTACGATAATTAAAGGAAAGAGCTAATGTGTTGCCATCTACTGATCCGAGCTCGCCGCCAATAGGAACACCAGTTGCAATTCGTGACACATTGATATTAAGCTTTTTAGCCATTGAAGCTACATAAGAGGCGGTTACATCGCCTTCTACAGTTTGACCTACAGCTAAAATTAGTTCTTCAACATGTTCTGTTTCAAGTCTATTTCTTAAAACATCTAAGCCTAATTCTTTTGGTCCGATACCATCAATTGGACTTAAATGGCCGTGCAAAACAAAATAGGTTCCATTGTAGGAGGAGGTAGATTCAATTGCTTGAACATCTGAAGGAGTTTCTACTACACATATAGAGCCAGAGTCTTTGCGCTTTAAAGACTTACACAATTGACACTCGCTGTCTTCTTGATCTGTGTAATTTCTACAATAAGGACATAAAGAAATATTTTTAAGTCCCTGCTCGATGATATCAGCCATAGCTAAACCTTCATTGCGCTTTCTATCTAGTAAGAAATAAGCAATACGGGTAGCACTTACAGGTCCGATGCCAGGCATCACCTGAAGAGCTTCTATCATATTATCTAGCAGGGAACTTGATGACATATTAGAAAGGAAGCTTCATGCCAGGAGGTAACTGCATACCGCCTGTTACAGCAGATAACTTCTCTTTTGACTGCTCTTCAATGCGACGCTGAGCATCGTTAAAAGCAGCTGCTAATAAATCCTCACAGATATCTTTGTCGTCTGAATAAATAGAATCATCAATCTCAACACGACGAACTTCATGATTGCCAGTCATAGTAACTTTAACCATTCCAGCACCAGCATCACCGGTAACTTCCATCTTAGCGATTTCATCTTGAGCTTTCTGCAGACGATCTTGCATCATCTGAGCCTGCTTCATCATATTGCCCATGTTAAACATGATTCAATTCTCCAAATAAATAAAAACTCACAAAATTCTAATTGAAAATATAAATATTTGCAATTTTATCTAGCAGTTTATGTAGTTTTAAACAGAATGTTTTATAAGATTTAAAGATCTCTTTGCAAGACCATAAATCTCGGCTATTTTTTCATCAATCTTTTTAAAGATTTCTGACTTTTTCTTATCTTCAGCTTCTTTTAGCTCTTCAACTAAAAACTCAATTTGCATCTGATCGTTTATTGAAGCAAAAGGAATAGGAACTTCTTCTAATAAAGACTTTAATACTTTTAAAGATTGGAACTTCTTTTCAAAATAAAAACGTACTGCACTTGAATTTAAGACCGCGGCCAAATAAACAGGACTTAAATTTTTAAATGTTGGAACAATAAAATTGGCACTATTTAAAGTTAATAAGCCTTTTTTATCAACAGCCACAATTGGATAGCGAGAAATAAACTTATAAACCAATTTTACTGGAGAGCGATACATTTCCATAGGAGCTACCTGCTGGAACTTATTATCCTCATAACGAATAAAGCTAGTAGGTTTTGAAATTGTAAAAGGCTTTACATCCTCACCTCGTAAAATAGGTTCAGAGCCTGGAACTTGCTCTTTAAAGATTGATCCTTTGTTAGAGCCAGTTACAATACCTAAAGCAAACTTTGCATAACCTTTTAGCTTTACGCAATGCTCTAAATCGTCCATTTTTTCAATTACAGTAGCTTCTTGATCGGTGATCTTAAAGTTAAAATCTAATGGTTCTCTATTGCGACGTACCACGTAATTTGTATCATTGGTATTTACAATTACATCACCAGTAGCACCAGCAAAAGAAGTCTTCTCTAATGTAAGAATAACGCTAGGACATTGCACAGCGTGGAAAACTTCACCTAAATAGCGAACAGCTCTTACACGAGCATGTTTTGCAATATACTGACGCAAAGGCTCATGAGAACCAACATTTAATAAAGCTTCTGGTAAGACAAATTGAACAATGCCTCCTTCTTGAACTTGGTTTAAAGAACGTTCAACAAATAAATCGGCAAAGCATGGTCTATTCTTATTGGCACACTCTAAAATCTTTGAGTATTTTCTAATTGCAATTGGATCTTCACAACTTCCCCAAGGTGGATTTCCTAAAACCACATCCACATTTGGAAAATTTTTGGAGGTTATTGTGTCGCATTTAACTAGATGTGAACATAAAATTTCTTTGTCTGTACAGTTACCTGACAATACAAAATTAACTCTAGCTAAAGTTACAGAAAAACCGTCTAAGTCACTACCGTATAAATCCTCAACTCTCGCACCACGTTTTAAGAGACGTAATAAGAAATTGCCTGATCCACAGCAAGGGTCAAGAAACACACGACCTCGAGCAACTTGTAATGTTTCTACAGCAGTATCAGTTAAATTCTGAGGAGTATAATAACGACCAGACTGACGACGCTTTGAAAACTCCATCAAAGACAGATAAATAAGACCTAAAGTATCTTCATATGGAACATAGCATAGGTTAATATCAGGTAACAAATTAGCAGCTCTTTTTAAGGAATTTATAGGAGTTTTATCCATAAGTTCTAGTAAAAGCCACTCAAGATTACCGACATCTAATTTACCTTCTAAATAAGCCTTTAAAAGACTTCCTTTAATACTATGAGGATTAGAAAGTTTATTTCCACTGACAATAAGACGTAAAAAAGCTTCACATAAAAGAGCACAAATTGCAGTTGAAGTACCTGAAAAATTATTTACCAGCATTGATACAACACTATGGTTTGGAGACTCTCTTGATACGTAATTAACATACAACTCTCGTCCTTTAAGAGCTGTTTTATTACGACGTGACTTTAAACTTGGATCGTCTCCATTTCTTAAGGAAGCTAAAAAATGCTCAATATCCTTACGATAAAAAGTAATTCCTTTTGCATCTGGTATTGCTTTAATTTTGCCAAGTTTCATCCAGTTTCTGCCTGTAGCCTCTGAGATATCCAACATTTGGCAAGCGTCTTTTAAAGATAAATACTGACTCTTTTTGGCTTTTTGGGTAGCTGTCATAATAACCTTAAATGTGATATATAAATGTAAAATTTTTTTATTCTTCTTTTAATTATTTTTATAATAACACATCATTTTTTAATGAAATTATATATTTTCACTCGTCTAATTTTATTCTTTATTTATCAAATAGTTATTTATTAAATATTTTATATTAATAAAAATATTTAAGTAACATTAATCCAAAAATCAAATTTATATTAATCACATTTATAAAACTTCCATTAATCTGCATATTCAACACACTCAAATAGATTTATAGAGAACATAATTTTGCATTTCTAAAGTGCTTATTTAAAAACTAATTTCAGTATAAAGATAAATAAAAATCAGTTTTTATTATTAGGAAAACTGATGGGTTTTGTATAAAATAAACTAATATATTTTTGAAGGTTTAAAGATGAACGCAATAGAAGAAAGATACCTTATGTCTTATGACTTAAGTCATATTGCAAAATCTTTATATACTTTTTTTCTTAGACCTCTAGCGCTACAAAATCAAAATGTAATTGATTTAACTTGTGTTGCTAATTATCTTTTCAATTCTAGTAAGTATTTTCCTACAACTCCTAACTTTAAAATAGCGACCATGTGCCTTGATGAGTTAGAAGAAAAAGGCTTGATAAAAAAAGATAATCAAATTTGGCAAGGAGCTCATTTTACTTTGCCATATTTTGTTGATGAAGCTAAGATTTTACCTCAAGCACCTTTTGCATTGTCACTAGATTGGGAACCAGGCCCTACCTTCAAAGAAAACTCTATTCTTTGTGGATTAGAGGATTGCACCTATACCAAACAAGATCTTCAGAATTTTAGAACCTATTGGGCAGGCAGAAACGAGACTCGTAACCAAGTTGGTTGGGAAAGAGCTTTTGCTCAAAGACTTTTAAAATCGCGTATAGGAAAAACTAGCAAAGTAGTAGTTACAAAATCTACAGCTCTAGGACAAGTTGATTATGTTGAGCCAAAAGGACCAACAAACGTGGCAACTCCACAAACACAGGCTCAGCTTGAAGCTCTGTTTAAATAATTTTATGAAAAATGTTTAAAAATCAAAGTATTGTAAATTACATTTAACAAACGATGCTATAATTTTTACCCATTATTTTCATCAAAAGGAAAATTTCATGAAAATCTCATTTAAAAATAAAGTATTAAAACTTAATACCCCTCAGATCATGGGTATTTTAAATGTTACCCCTGATTCTTTTTCTGATGGTGGTAAATGGAATAGTGTTGATAATGCCCTAGTCCACGCTAAACAAATGGTTGATGATGGAGCTACGATTATTGATATTGGAGGCGAATCAACAAGACCTGGAGCTGCTATTGTTCCTGTACAAGAAGAATTAGATAGAGTTATTCCTGCTGTTGAAAAAATCTCAAAAGAACTTGATGTATTTATCTCAATTGATACTTCACAGCCAAAAGTTATGGAAGAGGCTGTTAATGCAGGAGCACATATTTGGAATGACATCAGAGCACTTCGCTTAGACGGAGCAATTGAAATGGCAGCAAAGCTTGAAACCCCTGTTATTTTAATGCACATGCAAGGCGATCCTAAAACCATGCAAGTAAATCCAAATTACACTAATGTAGTAAAAGAAGTTAAAGATTTTTTATTAGAACGAATTGATGATTCTATTAAGGCTGGTATCAAAAAAGAAAATATCATTCTTGATTTAGGATTTGGATTTGGTAAGTCAGTAAAACATAACTTTGCTCTACTAGATGCAATGCTAGAATTTGTTAATTTAGGCTACCCTGTACTATCTGCACTTTCTAGAAAATCAATGATTGGTGCAGCTTGCTCAATTGATGAACCTAATCAAAGAGTTATAGGTTCTGTTGCCGGAGCACTATTGAGTATTGAACGAGGAGCCCAAATGGTTAGAGTTCATGATGTAAAACAAACTAAGGAAGCTTTTGATGTTTATAAAGCTTTATTAGACTCTCGTAATTAGGATATCAATTCTAAATATTATTATTGCTTGTTCAGTTTCATCTGTTGTAGCTGCTCTTTTGTGTTTGATAATAGGTCCAAAGTTAATTAAAAAGTACGCAAAACCACTTTCTTTAATAGCTGTTGGATTTCTGATATCTCTATCTGTAACACATATTATTCCCGAAGCAATGGAACAATCCGATCCCCATAAAATTGGACTTGTAATTTTATTTGCACTTCTTACCCTTACATTTTTTGAGATGTTTACAAGTTCATCTCATAAGCATTTAGACAGTGATAATCACTCTTGTCACCAGCAGTGAGAAAATGACCCACTAACAGCGAATTAAAGTTGATCCACCTAATATAATGGTAATAACCGTTATATCAAGGAGGTCAAATCCGACAATGATCAGTATTTTTAAATAATTTCTTCAGTCACTGCGCTGAATGCTCT
>CAZEXR010000153.1:0-5298 GCA_964516675.1 uncultured Enterobacterales bacterium
TGGTGCGAAAGAAGGGACTCGAACCCTCATGCCTTACGGTACAAACACCTGAAGCTTGCGCGTCTACCAATTTCGCCACTTTCGCATATGATTGGTGATCCCGATGAGAGTCGAACTCATGACCACCGGCTTCGGAAACCGATACTCTATCCACCTGAGCTACGGGATCATTATGCATGAGATCTCACGAAGACACGCGGCTTATTATATCAATTATATTTTATGTTGCAATAAAGATAGGATAAAATGGAGAGGTAAATGTTTCAGAAAGAGACTTATTCGATTTATCTGTTCAGAAAGAGCTTAAATAATGGATTTTGACAAAAAATTAGCGTTCCGCGGCATCCGAGCTTTATATGGTAGTGATGGCTTTTTAAAACTTCAAAACACACATGTTACTGTAATTGGTGTAGGCGGTATTGGGTCATGGTGCACAGAGGCACTTTGTAGAACTGGAATTGGTTCTTTAACCTTAATTGATGACGACATCATCGAAATTACAAATCTTAACCGTCAATTACACACTACCACAAAAACTCCAGGATTATCAAAAGCAAGAGTCTTAGCTGACAGACTATTAGAGATTAACCCCACACTTAACGTTGAAGTTATCCAAACTAGATTAACCCCTGACAATATTGATGAAATTTTAAAAGGTAAAGACGATTATGTTTGCGAGTGCATCGATGATATTGATGCTAAAGCATATGTAGCAAATTACCTTCATAAACATAAATCTACCTTTATCGTTGCAGGTGGTGCTGGTGGTCGAATTGACCCTACAAAACTTAATATTGGAGATGTAGCAACTGCAAATGGCGATGCTTTAATCTCAAAATTAAGAAATAGATTAAGAAAAGAATATGGTTTTCCAAGTAATGGTAAAAACTTCAAGATAACTTGCACATTTTCAAATGAAAAGCCTATATACTCATCAAAAGAAGACTACATAAACGGTGATCTACCTGCATTTGGCGCTTCTATGAGTGTAACAGCTAGTGCTGGACTCTTGATATCATCATGGTTAATCAATCAGATCACAAAAAAATAAAAAAGTTAAAACATAAAAAAGAGTTTAAGAATGTTAGAGCAAGATTTTGAAATCAAGAAACAGTTTCTTTTAAGTAAGCTTCCAGATTACTTAAAGTCAAAAGGCATCAATATCGATGCTAACTTTAGCTGTTTAAATCCAAAGGATACCGCTCACTTACCCTCTATGAGATATGACGAGCAAACATATACAGTTAAATGCTTTAACTGCAATGTGCAATACAATATCTTTGATTTAATCGGTGTTGAAAACTCACTGCCTAACTTCTCTCAGCAATTTGCCAAAGCATATGAACTATTTGTTGGTAAATTGCCTATTGGTTTTGTTGAGATCTTAAACAGAATTAACAATGAACAAAAAAATGATGATTTAAGAACCCACGCAAAGCCGGTTTTTGAGATTGCAGATGAGTTTAACAGAAACAATAGTTTTCATGGATTTACTCAGCAAGAGCCTAAAGTTAAGACTCCTTATCAATCATCTATCTCTAATGATGATAATTCATTAGGACAAAGAAGAGCTTTTAGCGATAGACCTCTTAATGATGAATCCTTTAATAACCCATCAAAAGAAACTCCAAGATCTTTTAATACAGTATCCCCTTTTGATGAGGCGAAGCTATCTCAATTTGCTCCAAGACAAGATACAGTGTCTCAGCCAAATAGAGCTCCTCAGACATCATCAGGTTTTGGAAACAGTGCCTTTGGCAATAGTGCATTTGGATCACCTCTAAATCAACATAATGGCGGTATGACATCACCTCAGCATCTTGAAAATAGAGCATTTGCTTACTCTGAAGAGCCTGCTCCTTCAAGATTTAATGACACAATGTCAAAGCTACAATCTCCATTCCAAAACTTCAATCCAGAAACAAGTTTTGATTTTTCAGACTATATCAATGCATGTGCATCTAATATTGCTAAAACCTCATATTTTACAGATAGAGGATTATCTGATGACATTGTTAAAAAATTTAGACTAGGATTTGATGAAAACTTCCATGCTGAAATTGACAATATTTCAGGTTTAGCTGTGAACTGGAAGGCTGCAATTATTCCATATGGTATACATGGATATTGTGTTCGTAATACATCCTTAGATGGCAATAAAAATACTCGTTATAAGAAGAAAGGTCACTTTGATATTTACAATGCTGAAGTTCTTAAAGAACCAGGCACCATCTTTATTACTGAAGGTGAATTTGATGCTTTAAGTATTGAAACCTTAGGCTTTAAAGCTCTATCTTTAGGTGGTACAGGAAATATTCGCCCACTTATTGAGTGCATTAAGCAATCTAAGGAGCATCACAAGTTTTATATTTCTTTAGACAATGACGAAGCAGGTTTTGAGGCAACAAAGCAAATTGCATCTTTCTTGTATCAGTTAAATATCGACTTTACTTGTTTAAATCTCGCTCATCCATTTAAAGATATCAACGAAGCTTTAGTAAATTCTAAAGAGATGCTATTAGATAGATTAAATAATCTTGATAAGATCTTATCTTATGAATTCTCATCTATTAGTTCTCAGGGCAAAGCATTAAAGCTAATATCAACACCTGAGGATATAAACACATTAGATGTAACTCCTTCGTTATATACTTTCTGCGCAAGACCACAAGTTCTTCGTAGATTTTTAGCAAATGAACTTAAAAACCATCTTCTAAATGCTGTCTATGCTGCTAATAAAGGTCAGTGGAATTTATTATCAAATCTAGTTACCACCTCTACAGCAAAAGCTTTTGATAAGAATGATTGGCTAAACATTAAGTTTTTAGAGCTTAAAAATAATGCAGAGATTCATAAACAACTAATTGGTGGTATTGAATCTCAGACCATTCAGGGCAATACAAGCTTTGTTGCATTTATTGATTTGTCAGCCTATAGCGAAGATAAATGCCTTGAAACATTAACTTCTATTTCAAATAGCTCAAACCAAATGGGTATTCCTGTAATTGCACTTTGCAACTGTTCAGTTTCAGAACAAGTTGAAGGTTTATCAATTCAAAATATTGATATTACCTTAGCCGACAATGGCGACTTTGTTTGCAAGACTGTTGATGCAAAAGGTCTGCCTGTCTCTTTTATAAAGTGTAACGGAATATAGAATGCGCCTAAATGACGCTCAACAAGAGGCTGTTGATTATATCAATGGCCCTTGTCTTGTTTTAGCAGGAGCAGGCTCTGGCAAAACAAGAGTAATCACCACTAAAATTGTAAGTCTTATCAACAAGCATCACATTAGCGCACAAAACATTTGTGCTGTTACTTTTACAAATAAAGCAGCAGCTGAAATGAAAGATCGTGTAAAACAAGAGCTTGGTGGTGAGATTGCTAATCGTATTACCATATCTACCTTCCATTCCTTAGGGTTAACTATCCTAAAAGAGAGATATCAAGATGTTGGTTTATCAAGAAATTTTACACTATTTGATCAATACGATAGTTTCAAACTAATCAAAGATATTGTCAGAGAAAACTACCCTCAAATTCTCGTCGACAACAATGAAAAATCAGTTGTTGAAGAAATTGCAGCAATGATTAGTGGTTGGAAAACTAGTCTTCTGAGACCTGATGATATTAAAGAAAGAACAATTAGAGTTGAAATTTATAATGCTTACCAAGAATATCTAAAAGCATGTAATGCTGCTGATTTTGAGGATTTAATCTTCAAAACAACACTATTATTAAAAGAAAATGAAGAAGTTCGTAAATATTACTCACAGTTCTTTAAATATGTTCTTGTTGATGAATATCAAGATACCAACGAAACTCAGTACCAACTTTTAAAGTACCTTACATCAAAATATAACTGCTTTACAGTTGTTGGAGATGACGATCAATCAATTTATGCTTGGCGTGGAGCAAGACCTGAAAACATTAAAGTTCTTGCTAAAGAATACCCTAACCTAAAGGTAATTAAACTAGAGCAAAACTACCGCTCAAGTTCTCATATTCTAAACTGTGCAAACACCTTAATTTCTAATAATGACCATATCTTCAATAAGACATTATTTACTAACTCTGATGAAGGTCAGAAAGTAAAAATTATGGAATTAAGAACTCAAGCAGATGAGGCAGAGCGCGTAGTTCAGCTTATCTTATCTCATCAGTTTAGAACCCATAGCTCATGGAAAGACTACTCCGTCTTATATCGCTCAAACAGCCAAACTAGACCTCTAGAAAAAGCATTTAGAGAAGCAAGAATTCCTTGTTTTATCTCTGGAGGTGCTAGCTTTTTCGAGCAGGTTGAAATCAAAGATATGTTAAGTTGGTGTCGCGTTATCTGTAACCCTTATGATGATATGGCACTACTTCGTGTTATCAATATTCCTAGAAGAGGTATTGGCCACGAAACAATTAACTACCTATTTCAACAAGCTAAGAGCATTGGTAAATCTCTTTACGAGAGCGCACTCAATACCAATATTACAAACAACCTAATGGATAGACAAAAAAATTCCTTAGGTGACTTTGTAGTGCTGTTAACTAAACTTCGTCAGTTCATTCTTGCAGGAAAAGATAAAGAGCTTGCTGATAATTTAGTCGACCTAATTGGTTATAACGCTTACATTAAAGCCAATACCGACAGTAAAGTAGCCATCGAAATAAAAACTAAAAACGTTAAAATTTTAACCACATGGATTTCTGATTTAATTGATGGTTCTAAAGGCGATACGCCATTAAATTTCTTAGAGGCTGTAGATAAACTAGGTCTTAGAGAAATGATGGACAGACGAAATGACGATCAGGACAATGATGCGGTTCAGCTTATGACATTACACGCATCTAAAGGACTTGAATTCCCATTTGTCTATCTTGTGGGAATGGAAGAAGGAACATTACCTCATAAAAACTCTTTACCAACAAAAGAGAATCCAGAGAACGACAATGTTGAAGAAGAACGCCGTCTTGCATATGTTGGTATCACCAGAGCACGACAAGAGCTTACAATTCTTTTATCAAGAGAATCAGCCTCACGAGGAGGAGTTCCTATAGCTATAAGTCCTAGCAGATTCTTAAGTGAGCTTCCTACAGCTGACATTGAATACTATGCAATGGGAACCCAACCTAAATCTACAAAAGAGCAATATCAGTCAGACTTTGATGAGGCTTTACGCCAGTTAGAAAACATTCGTTAGTCATCTGCATTTGATATAAATCGGCTTTTTCACCTATTTAAACAATCATAATTTAACATTTTGATTGTTGTATTTTTATTATTTCTGTATAACAATACTAATATAA
>CAZEXR010000154.1:0-5287 GCA_964516675.1 uncultured Enterobacterales bacterium
ACAGCTATTCAGGACGTTATTACCGGTTTAGCTTTACTAGTTATTATTACATTAACTACTAAGGTATCTAAGGGCGAAATTGTTAAATAGAGGCACGAAAAATGAGTGAAGTAAGATTACAAGTCAGAAACATGACAAAGCACTTTGGTATCAACCGTGCTCTACATGATGTTTCATTTGATATTAACAAAGGCGAAGTTCATGCTCTAATCGGCGAAAACGGCTCTGGTAAATCAACATTAACAAATATGTTAACCGGTATCTATCCAATGGAATCAGGTACCTTCACCTTAGATGGACAAGATGTTCATCCTAAGAATCAGGTTGATGCAAATAACCACGGTATTTCAATTATCGTTCAGGAATTAGGTACTCTATCAGGACTTACAGTTGCTGAAAATATTTTCTTAGGCCATGAAGAGAGATTCATCAAATTTGGCATTAGAAATACCATTGCAATGGTTGCAGAAGCAAATAGACTTCTAAAAGCTAATGATATCAACCACATCAAGGCTGGTGATTTAGTTGACAACTACAACTTCGAAGATAGAAAGCTAATCGAAATTGTTAAAGCAACTTATTTCAAACCAAAGATTGTTGTTATCGATGAGACCACCACTGCTTTATCACAAGAAGGACGTGAAGAGCTTTATAAGCACATGGACCGCATTCGTAATGAAGGTGATACCGTTATCTTCATTTCCCATGACTTACCTGAAATTCTAGCAAAGTCAGACACTATTACAATTCTTCGTGATGGTGAATACATTGATACTGTAAAGAGTAAAGATGTAGATGAAGAAGACTTAAAGAAACTTATGGTTGGTCGTGAAGTAACTGGTGATTACTACCGTTCTGATTACGGCGAGAAGGTTTCTGATGAAGTTGTTCTTTCAGTTAAGAACGTTACCGTTCCAGGTCTTATCCATGATGTAAACTTCGATTTACATAAGGGTGAAATTCTAGGCTTTGGTGGTCTATCAGAATCAGGTATGCATGAAATTGGTAAAGCAATTTTTGGTGCAAGCTTTGATAGAGAAGGTGCTGTAGTTCTTGCTGATGGCACAAATATCAACGATATTCCAACAGCTATTAAGCATTCAATTGCTTATACATCAAAGGATAGAGATAACGAGTCAATCGTTTTAAATCAAAGTATTGGTGACAATATTGCTATCCCATCTTTAGACAAATTATCAACCAAATCAGGTCTTTTACTTTGGTCAAAGATTAAAGAATTTGCAATCAAACATGCTAAAGAAATGTCTGTAAAAATGGTTAACACAGAACAGTTCGTATCAGAGCTATCAGGTGGTAACAAGCAGAAAGTTGTTTTAGCTCGTTGGATTGGTAAAGGTTCAGACATTGTTGTTCTAGATTCACCTACCCGTGGTATCGACATCAAGGTTAAGCAGGACATTTATCAGTTAATGGACCGCATGAGAAAAGAAGGCAAGTCAATCATCATGATTTCAGAAGAGCTTATGGAATTGATTGGTATGTGCGACCGTATCATCATCATGAAAGATGGTGCTATTAAGGGCGAACTACCACGTTCTAAAGAACTTGATGAAAACAAGCTTATCTCAATTATGGTTTAAGGAGAGCAATCATGTCAGACGTAATTAGCAAGAAAGAGCTAGAATTAAAGAAATTACATAGAATGAGAGTTGTTCGCTCATTACTACCAATCGTAGGTTTAGTTTTAATTTTCATCTTATTTAACGTTTTAACCGACGGCAAGATGTTACAAAAACTACCTCTAGCGATGTCCCAAGTATACGTAATTATGATCGCATCTATGGGTGTGTTCTTCATTATGACAATGGGTGGTCTTGATTTCTCTCAGGGCTCTATCATAGGTCTAGCAGCTATCGTGGTTTGTTACTTATCAGAGTACTCAATTCCACTAGCAATTGTCGGTGGTATCGTAACAGGTGCTGTAATTGGTGCAATTAACGGTTACTTCTATGTAAATAGAAAGATTAAATCCTTCATTGTAACAATTTGTACCATGTTCCTATTCCGTGGTCTTATCAAGTACTTAACTACAAATGCTCCTGTAGCAGGTTCTGTAGAACTTATCGAACTTGATAGCACAGCACTTAAAGTAGGTTGTACTGCAGCTGTAGTTGCAATAGGTTTTGTCTTCTTCTGCTTTACAAAATTTGGTACTCACTTAAAGGCAATTGGTGCTGGTGAAAAGGCAGCTAAGTTCTCTGGTATTCGTACAGATAGAGTTAAGTTCTATGTATACGTTTTATCAGGTGCTATCACAGGTTTTGCAGCATTCGTTCTATCAGTTAAGAACGGTTCTGTAACATCTTCAGGTGGTAATCAGTTAGAGACTCAAATTCTTATTGCTCTAGTTTTAGGTGGTATGCCTATCTCTGGTGGCGCAATGGCTCGTTTTGGTAACTTCATTGTAGGTTCTCTACTATTCGTAGTACTAAATTCAGGCTTAAATATGATTGGATTCTCTATCCCAATGATGCAGTTAATCGAAGGTATCGTATTCTTAATCTTCGTTGCAATCTTTGCTGATAGACAGGCAATTCAAGTTATTAAGTAGCTCATTCCCCGCAGTATGCGGGGACTTTTTTAAAGATTTTTTTCACAACATTACATAGGTATTAAAAATGGCAAAATTATATTTTGTAGTAGGTTCACAGGATCTATATGGTGATGAGTGCCTAAAACAGGTTGCAGCAGATGCAGCTAAAATGACCGCTTTCTTCAACAAGGTTTTAAAGGGTGTTACTGTTGAGTGTTTACCTACAGTTGTTAACTCTGAGACCTGTATTCAGGATATGAGAAAGGTTAGCTCTGATGATGATTGTATCGGTGTTATGACTTGGATGCACACATTCTCACCTGCTAAGATGTGGATCAAAGGTTTACAGGAATTACGTAAGCCTCTAATTCACTTACACACACAGGCTAATGAGAAGTTACCATACGACAAGATCGATATGGACTTCATGAACCTAAACCAGGCTGCTCACGGTGACCGTGAATACGGCTTTATCGTAGCTCGTCTACGTATTCCTCATCAGGTTGTTGCAGGCTACTATGAGCACCAGGACGTTATTGATAGAATCAATCGTTTCGTTGATGTAGCACGTGCAATCAACTTCTCTAAGCACTTAAAGGTTGCTTCATTTGGTAACAACATGCGTGAAGTTGCTGTAACAGATGGCGATCGCGTAGAGTCACAGATTCGTTTCGGTTGGGAATGTAACTACTTTGCAATGGGTGATTTAGTTGCAGAAATCAACGCAGTATCAGAAGCTGAAATCGATACTAAGATGAATGAATATACATCTAAGTACACAATGAAGACTTCAAACATTGCAGCTGTTCGTGAACAGGCTCGTTATGAAGTAGGTCTAGAGAAGTTCCTATCAGCACGTCAGTTAGGCGCATTTGCTGATACTTTCCAGGACTTACATGGTCTAAAGCAGTTACCAGGTATCGCAGCACAGAACTTAATGGGCAAAGGCATCGGCTTTGGTCCTGAAGGCGATTACAAGACATCAGCTCTATCAGCAGTTCTAATGCAGATGGCAGAAGGTCGTGAAGGCGCTACTGGTTTCATCGAGGATTACACCTACGATTTAACTGAAGGTCAGGAATTAGAGTTAGCTTCTCACATGCTAGAAGTTCCTGTAACATTCGCAGCTAACAAGCCAGAAATCGACGTTCTACCTTTAGGTATCGGCGGTAAAGAAGATCCTGCTCGTCTAATTTTCGACGGCGTACAGGGCGACGGTATCCAGGTTTCAATCATTGATATGGGTACTCACTTCCGTCTAATCTGTGCTGATATTGAGTTAGTTAAGCAGCCAAAACCAATGCCTAACCTACCAGTTGCACGTATTATGTACCGTCATAAGCCAAACTTCCGTATTGGTACTGCTGCATGGTGCTACGCTGGTGGTGCTCACCATAGCGTTGTTTCAACAGCTCTAACACGTGAAGATATCGCTTTATTCTGTAAGTTAACAGGCACTGAGCTAATCACTATCGGTGAAGATACAACAGAAGCAGAGTTAGAGAAGTTAGCAACTCAGTACTACAAGTAATTTGTAAGTATTAGTTAACTTATAAAGGCGCCTCACTTTTAAAGTGTGGCGCTTTTTGTTTTTGTGTGGCTACTCTATAATTATAAAGAATATATTAAGGTGGCTATATGAAATACTCTCAAATCTCTTTATTGAAATTCATTGCTTTTATTACCGTAGTTTTTTACCACTGCGCAATGCCTTTTGATATTGAGCACTACTACTGGAGAGTTTATTCACCAAATACCCTTCCTTACCTTAAATCCTATATAGAATTTGTAGGTTACTTTTGTGTACCGGCTTTTTTATTCTGTTCAGGATTCTTGTTTTGTCACAGTGTCATAGGAAAGGAAAAAGATACCAAATACTTACTAAAATCTAAAACAAAAAGGCTTATTGTTCCATACCTAAAGGTTGGTATTTTTTATTTTGTGCCAATGTATTTTATATTTAAAGTTCCTGTATTTGCTCATGCTATTGAAGATGATATCTTTACAAGCTATTTAAACTTTTTTAAAGGTGACTTTGTCGATCACTTATGGTTTATACACATTCTTTTCTTTTCAACTTTGTTTTGGATTGTGTTTAAAACCTTGTTAGAAAAACGATCTTTAATATTAGGTTTAATTGTTGCAAGTTGTGCTTACTACACGATTGTGACCTACCTAATGCCTCTTGAGTATTATCATTTCAACTATATCTCAGGACCAATTTTATATATGTATTTAGGTGCATTGGTTTACCAATTTAAAACGATATTTGATAAAACTATTTTTTGCTTATTTACGCTTGTTATCTGTGCCTTAACTATAGGAATACTCTTTAGTATTTATCATAAAACTTATGATTTTCCAGGTGTTGCAATAAGTCTTTTAATGGGACTTTTTATGTACGCTTTGTTAAAGCTTATTCCTGCGAGAATTTATACTTTAATTGAGAACATTTCTTTTTATAAATTTATTGAAACACGCGCTCTAGAAGTTTATGTCTATCACATGCCAATTCCTTTAATAATGCAATTATATCTATATGATTACTTTTTAAAGTTGAATTTACCTCCGATTGCATTTATCCCGCTAAATGCAATTGCAACTATTCTTATTACATGTGCTCTAGTTAAAGCAATTGAATTAGTAAAAAAACATTTATCCAATTTAGTTTAAAAAGATTTTATGGCTCTTCGTGCATATCTGTGGGTAAAATTTAAAAAGCAGTGCACGATA
>CAZEXR010000155.1:0-5223 GCA_964516675.1 uncultured Enterobacterales bacterium
TAGTTAAGTTATATCAGCACCAGAAAGATCATTTTGAAAAAATGATTAACAATGTAATTCCGATTCTTGAAATGCTGTCTACAGGAACTCTTGCTAGTATGCTTTCTATTGACAATCGTAGTGAGAAGTCTGCGGTTAAGTCTGAGCAGGTATCTACGATGGATATTATTCAACGAAAAGGTGTTCTATATGTTGGTTTGGACTCTTTGTCTGACGGTGTAGTTGGTTCTGCAATCGGATCTTTATTGCTTTCTGATTTAACCGCTGCCGCAGGACAAATCTATAATTTTATGGGGGACACTACTCCACCGATAAACGTTTTCGTTGATGAGGCTGCTGAGTGTTTGAATGATCCTTGCATAAGATTATTAAATAAAGGTCGTGGTGCTAAGTTCAGACTTATTATTGCGACGCAAACTATACCTGATTTTGCATCAAGACTTGGTTCAAAAGAAAAAGCTGCGATGGTGCTGGGTAATGTAAATAATAAAATTGCGCTTCGTACAGAAGATGAAACATCGCAAGAATACTTGTGTAAGGATTTACCCAATACTGTAATCAAAGAGCTTACTCATTCTCAGGGGCAGAACTCTTTGATTACGAATCCGCTTGAACATGGATCAACACAATCAGAGCAAATGAAAGAGACGAAGTCTCCGTTGGTTGAACAGCAGATGTTTGGACAATTACCAAATTGTGAGTACATCGCAAATTTTGCTGGAGGCAAAGTTATAAAAGGGAGATTACCGATTATTGGCGAAGACTTTAATGCTGTAAAGAAAGAAAATAAGAATAAAACAAATAATATTAAGCAGAAGAATGACTTAGATCTTAATTCAGGTCTAAAAGTTGAATAATAAATAGGAAAAAAATATATGCAGTCGTTTTTAATTAAATCATCTGAGCAGAAGTTGCTAGACAGTTTTCAAGCTTATTGCAATTATTATAATGTTGATTTACACGATAATCTTGAAGCTTGTATCGTTAAAAGTTCTCTACTGCCAAGAATTTTGGACCGTTTTGCTAATCTTTTTTCACTTTCGTTTAGTGACGATGAAGGTATGCCGTTGTTGTATAAAGCTTTCATCAATGCTTTTTTACAAATTAAGAATTACCGTATTGCAAATAAAAATCTATTATTAAACGTTACAAGAAAGATTGCTAAAGAAGTTATTTGTTTGTTTAGTTTTAAAATCGTGTCTAAAAACCTTAGTTGGACTCTTAAAGATGCAATTTATGAAGATGAAACAAATAAAATCGATGACGTTTTAACAGGAGAATACCGCATTGTCGAAGATAAAGTTCGTCAAAAAGATCTTAATAAACTTATCGAAGATTTAACAGAAAGAGTTTTAACAAAAAAACTGTATCAATCATTGAAAAGGAACAGTCAAGAAATAAGAAAAACAAAACCAATGTCTACACAATCTTATGATGTGCTAGTGTGTGAGGATATTATTTTATGAGTGGAACTTTTAGTAGCGGAAGAAAATCAGGGAAATCAGGAATTATTAAATATACGATTTTTGTTGTATCTATGTCGCTGGGTATTTTGATTTTTCTTGGAACTCCATCATACGTATTTAATGTTATTGCTAAAGAAGGGATCAAACTAGAAAACGCTTTTGGTGCGAAAACCCTTAATTTTATAGATAAAAAGACTCGTGAACAGTATGAGGCTGCTTTTATTGACAGCGGAATTTATGCTACAGCATGGCACTGGGTAATCCCGACAAAGCAAGAGCAAAAACCCACTGTTGCAGATAAAGTTTTGACAGGAATTTTGCTATGGGGTCAAGATAGAATTAACTTAATCTTTATTCTTCTCTTTCTCTTAATTCATAGATTAGAGTTGATACTGATGCTGATACCTTCTGCAAGCTTTATTCTGGGGGCTTCAGCGTTGACTGGTGTTTACATTCGCAAGATTAAGCAAGGAAACTTTGCTTTTGCATCGCCTACTGTTCACAGATATTCTATTGGCGTATTAACAATATTCTTTTCAATGTTACCTTTTATTTTGCTAATTCCAGTTGTTATTTCACCATTTATTTTTGCATTTTCTTTTATTGTAATTTCATTTTTAATACAAATTACAATCGCCAACATTGCAAAACGTGTTTAAAAAGATGGTGCGGTTTTCATTTCGTCCTTAGGACGAGAATTAAGAAAAACCGCATTGTTATGCTGTTATATCTATTTATTTTTTTTATTTCAAAAGTAAATTTTTGCCCTTTTAAGAAAGTTCTATGATTTTTTTTAATTTGATAATAAAAGATGTTAGATTTTTTTATGTAAAGGAAAAAATATGTCAGATCAAACAAAGTCAGAAGACGAGAAGATCACTCGTGTGAAAGATGCTTCTAGCGTAGCTAACGCTATCGCTGCAATTCACACAAAAGATTTGCGTGTACGTTCAAGTAAGCAATTTCAGGATAGACTTGAAATAAGAAGACAACGCGCTTTAAATCGAGAGAAATCTCGTGAAGAGCAAATTAAGAATATGCCTTCAGAGATTGAAGCTAAAGAAGCTGTACTTGTCTCAGCAAAAAATAGACGAGCAAAGGGCTTTTGGTCTTTTGATGTCCCTCTTGATGATATGTTTATCAGAGATGCAGTTTTAGAAGCTTTCCCTCGAATTGATGATGCTTATGACTTTTTAACAAATAGAGTTCCAGCTTTCGTTGAACAAAAGAAAATGCGTCAAATTCAAATTCAGTTAGACTCTCGTTTTGCTGATTTAGAAAAAATTAAAGATAAGCAAAAAGAAGCTGTTTTGCGTTTATATAAAGAGTATGGATTAAGCTTTAAGAAATTGTCTGAAGATCCACGCTTAATGAGAATTACACCTCCGCCTGCTTACAGATTTACAATTAAATCAGGTAGGTCTGCTCAATTATTACGTTTATGTGATGAAATCGACAAGCTCGTGATGATGGAAGACTATCTTGTAATGTTTGGTTATATGCAAGAAAGCATTAAAATTAAAGACTCACGAGCATTGCAAGCTGCAATTCGAAATTATGTTTTAATTATTTACTCTACTCAACAGAAGATTAACAAGATTTTACGCAGTAATAGGAATGAAAATTCTGACGATAAAAAAGCTTCTGTGAAAGAGACAGAAACTGCTGTAGAGGAAAATATTTCAGCTACAGGTACACAAGTACCCGAAATAGAAGTAAACGCTTCTAGCGAGCCTTCTGATAGCGTAAAAGAGTAAATAAAAAGGTTATCTCCACTCAAAGCTCCTTGATTTTGTTTCTAGGAGCTTTTTTTTTCTTTAAAGACCACCTGCAAATTCGGGAAATAAGAATGGCATGGTTGGATAATGATTAAATTCTAAAGTAAGATTAAAGTTGTTATCCTTTAAATAGAAATGTTGAATTTCATTTGTATTGTTATTTATTTTAATAGCGTTCATTGCATCTTCATAACAGTCTGTTTTTAATAAAACACCACTTTTTTTATCACGAAGTTCAAATCTTTTTACAATTAAAAAATCAATATTGCAATTTTCTTTTGTCAGAACTTGATAAACTTTAAAACCTTCTACTTTAAGTACACAGTTATCGTATTTGTGCTGTTCTTGTGAATAATAATTTTGCAACTCAATAAGTTTGTTTTCTAATGATGTAAGATCATCACAAGTGAAAAAAGGTTCAAAATCCTTATTTAATAATGAAAATTTCATTATTTCTCCTTACGTTCTATCTAAACAAGAATAAAAAGTTAAAAACAGCTTCAAAATTGTGGTAAAGAATATGTACAGAAGCCACAAAAGTTAAAATATCTGCTAACTTTGATATAGTTAGTGTTGTTTCTGATGAAGATGCACAAGTTAATGTTGTTTCTGATTTTTGAATTTCAAACATCATTATTTTCCTTATCAATTCTATGTATATTATTATACACTTATTATATATTTATGTCAATTATTATTATATAAGTAGTGTATTTTTTTATACGTGTTCTTGAATTAAATAGGGTAAAAAAAACCTCTTGTCCTAAGGACAAAAGGTTTATTTTTTTAATTAAATATTTACTATTTCTTAATTAAACTTCCTGCGATTGAGCCTGCAACAATGCTACTCTCTACAAGAATTGTTATAATTTGATCTGTGTAAGCATCTTTAACAATTTGCGTTTCTTTAGAGTCCGCAGAGCAAGCAGACAGAGCAAGTGTTGAAAGAATAAAAACACTAATCGTTCGAGTGATATGTTCCATTTTCCATATATCCTGCGTCAGGGTTAATCTGACTTTGCTGTTTATTGTCGTGTTTAACACCGTTACTATCAATACCACCGTATGGCAAGTATTCATTTGCGGTTAAACCATCTACGTCAAATTTTGGCAGCGCACCTGAGATGTCCAATAAAGACAACCATTCGGTCAAATCAATCTTTTCCCAATCTACAGCTGCTAAACGCTCTAGTGAAATACCAGTGCAGTCAGGAATTTTATCTGAGTAGAAAGAAGTAAA
Source organism: uncultured Enterobacterales bacterium (assembly GCA_964516675.1). Lineage (GTDB taxonomy): Bacteria > Pseudomonadota > Gammaproteobacteria > Enterobacterales > Succinivibrionaceae > Succinivibrio. The sequence continues at coordinate 4,485 of CAZEXR010000155.1, forward strand.
TGCGCAAGCAGGGTACTCGTCAGGGTAGTGGTTAGGGCAACCTCGCTCTGCATATCTAACTTGTTTGTTAATAATTCTTGATAAAGGAGAATCGAAACAACAGTATGTATATGCAGTCTTTTGACAACCGTGAAAACTTGCAGTGTTCTTTTTCTTACAGTAAGAAGTAACTTGATCGCATTTTTTTAACTGAACAGCATTTTGCAGTTTTGCATCTTCTTCTGGATCATCACAAGCAACTGCCATGCTGAAGATAATATCTGCAATTTTATAAATCATGTATGCAATGCCAATCCAGAATACAATCGCACCTAATATCGCTCCAGCAGCTCCGCCTGCTGCTGCTGAACCTCCTGATTCCGCTGCCGCAGAAGATGCGGACTTACCGATTGCAGAACCGATTGCACTACTAACTGCTTTAATAGCTGCTTTTCCTACTTCTACCATTGCGTTACAGATGATTGTGCCAACATAGTTACCTACCTGCTGAATAACATAGTCCTCCGCTGCTGCCTGCAATCCTTCATAGATTGCACCAGCGTATGGCGAAATGTTGTTTAGCGCAGAGACTACTGGGCGATTGATTTTTGAAACGAGTTTAGTATAGTTTTGACCTAAACCTGTGTTATTCTTAAAAAGATCCCAACCTTGCTGAAGCACTACCCCGCCTACAGCACCGCCTGCTTTGTAATCGTTTAGATTGTATTCTTCATTACCGAAGATTTCATGTCCGTCCCAA
>CAZEXR010000156.1:0-1352 GCA_964516675.1 uncultured Enterobacterales bacterium
TGGTAGGGGATTTTATGCGAGTTTATTTAGCGGAAAAGAAACAGCAGGGCGAAGTTATCACTAAATATTTAGATGATAGTGTAAGTATTAACCGTCATGATAAAGTTTCATCGTATACATTAGGTAATGGAGATGTAGTTACATGGTGCGAAGGTCATCTATATGAACTAGCAATGCCTGAGTATTATGATGAAAAATTACAGTCATGGTCTATAACACCTTTGCCTTTTTGCCCCGATAAATGGCGTCTTTTACCAAAAGAACGAAATAGACGTCAGATAAGTGCTATTAACAACATCTTAAATGGTGCTTCTGAAGTTGTTTTATGCTCAGATTATGATCGTGAGGGGCAGTATCTAGGAATAAATGCAATTACTGAATCAGGTTATACAGGACCCATCTTTAGAGCCAAAATTACTTCTTTAGGAAAAGTTGAACTTAAACGTGCACTTGATGGTATTGAAGATATTTCCCTAACAATGCCGTTGTACGAAAGTGCAAAAGCTCGCTCACATTCTGACTATTTGGTTGGAATAAATCTAACTAGATTTTTTTCCTGTTTAGGAAGTATGGCAAATTTTTCGGAGAAGGTAAATATAGGAAGAGTTTTGACTCCCACAGTTAACTTGTTGGTTGTACGAGAGACTGAAATAGCAAAGTTTAAGCCTAAAGACTATTATGAGCTTTATGCTCAATTGAGTGTTCAAAAAGGTATTTTTCAAACTAAATGGAAACCTCAAAAAGACCTATTAGATACTCAAGGTTACGTCACTGATATTGCTAGGGTTCAAGATGTTGTAAAAAAGATAAAAGGGCAAAACTTTACTATTACAAATCTTGAGAAAAAAAACATTACTCAACAACCGCCTTTACCCTTCTCCTTATCTGAACTTCAGGTATATTGCGGTAATCATTTCAAAATGACTCCTTTAAGAGTTTTAGAAATTGCTCAAAAACTTTATGATAATCAATACACATCTTACCCAAGAACAGACAGTTCATATCTTCCTGAGTCACAACATAGCGATGCTGAACTGATATGTATGCAGTTGAAGAATGATGAGAATTTTAAATCTCTGGTAAATGGCTGCGACCTTTCAATTAAATCCAACGCTTTCTCTGATGTAAAGATGGGAAACTCTTCCCACAATGCCATTATTCCTACAACTGAAAATGTAAATTTTAAGAGTTTGAGTGAAGATGAGTTTAAGGTATATGACGCAATTAGAAGACGCTACATAGCGCAATTTTATATACCCGCCGTATATGACAGCGTTTCTATTACAGCTTTCTGCTGTGATGAGTGTTTTACTGCTTTTGGAAGAATATTAAAAATCGCAGGATATAGGATT
>CAZEXR010000156.1:1362-5204 GCA_964516675.1 uncultured Enterobacterales bacterium
TCATTAACTCATTCCAGGCGTGCCATTGATTATTCATTGGAGTTAATTTCATGAAATTTTTATTATCAATAATTTTGATTTTCTCAGGTGTTCATTTTTTAAATGCAGCTGATTCTACAGAAGAAGAACGTGAACTGCCTACAATGCAGTTAGGAGAAAATGCCTTTTCTAAAAAATTGGACATTCAATCGAAGCAAACACGGGCACCAAAGAGATATACGCAATCTTCATTGATTCATACAATGGAGCATATATACACACTTGTAGATGATCCAAAATTAAAAGAAATTTTGAAGAAAACTAAAGGTATCGGTACTCAGGCAACCCGAGCCTCAATTATTAAGAATCTTTTGGATAGTGGTTGGTGTACCGAAGTTAAAGACTATTTATATGCAAACTCGAAAGCTTGTGAACTGATGCAAATCATTCCATCAGACTTAAAATCCCCCGTCACAACTGCATTGTGGGAAAACGAACTAGAGAAGATTAACTCATGTGAACGGTCGGGTATCGAGTTTGAGAAAGAGATCTTTAATTGGGTATCTAAACTTATTAACTTGTGTAAAGATCAACGGTTTTATCCATTAATAATCGACCATTTTTCAAAAATCGCTAGCGCATCTAAAGGTAAGACTGTAACAACAGATTTGGTTTGTCCTCAGTGTAAGTCTGCTCTAAAACTAATTAGCACAAGGGATAAAAAGAAGTTTTGGGCTTGTACTAATCGAGATAACTGTAACTTTACAACTGAAGATTATTACGGAAAACCAATTATTGAACTTTGCCCAGACTGCAAAGGTGTAATCAGACGTTATCAGCGCAAGAATAGTAAAGAGCACTTTTGGTCGTGTCATAACTGTAATAAGTTCTTTGATGATTTGTCAGGAAAACCGATTTTTAATCTACCTATTTGTCCTAAATGTCAGAAGAAAATGCGCTTTTCGGGAAGCTATAACCGAGATGGCAATAAACAAGAGCCATATTTCTACTGCGAGGGATACAAAGACAAATCTTGCTATTGCAAGTTAGATAGATTCCTTAAAGAAATAAAACAATTCAAGAAGAAAACAACCAAAGGTATAGATCATGCTTGATTTTATAAAACCAAAATGGATTGATGTTATAAATATACTTCTGGTCCTGTCGCTGACGACTTTTCCTTTCAGATCAGCTACGGCAGAGGCAAATCGCCGACAAAACGTAATCGAAAGAACCGTTGGTTATTCGGAAGGTGTTGATTTAACTAAAATCAGAAACAATCAGATTTCGAAATTTAGAGGTAGTTCTTCCGTCTTTAAGAAGTCTCCAACTACAACCAACACTGTTAGTGAGAACTGCGATGGTTATACAACCTCAGAATGCGGTCAGACCTGTTGTGGTAAACAAGAATGTGAAAACATTTGTAAATTTAATTCGATAGGAGCGCACGGAAATAAAGATACCTGTTTAGATTCTGTAAATGTATCTTCATGCGGTATGTCTTGCTGTGGTAAGGAAGATTGTGACTCTGTCTGTCTGAACTATCGTTTTGATGTTTGCGCAGGCTATACAACGTCTCCTTGCGGTCAAAAGTGCTGCGGTAAAGATCAATGTGCTTCTGTATGTGATTTAGTTGCAGATGAAGGTTCAACTAGCGGTGACGGTGCAAGTGATAACTATGATCCTTGTGGTGGATATTCTCTCTCTCCAAGTGGTAAACGTTGTTGTGGTGAAGAGAATTGTGCAGATGTAGAGTGCGATTACTATACTTCAACTGACGGTACATTTGGTGGTGTAGCAAATAGAGACTGTTGTGGTTACGCAGATTGTCGTAGTACTGAATGTGACGGATTTGTATTTGTTGATTCAAAGAATAAACCAACTGATAAGAACCTTAATTGTTGCGGACAAGAGAACTGCTACTACGTATCTTGCGACAGAAAAATTAAAACAACAGGAGAATATGGTGGCACGGGCAAACCAAATCTTGACTGTTGCGGTGAAGCAGATTGTCACTATAAAGAATGCGAAATGGAAATTACTACATCTGGTAAGTATGGTGGCTCTGGAAAGACCAATTTAACTTGTTGTGGCAAGGAAAACTGTCATCTAACAGAGTGTGAACAGTCTATCACAACAACTGGGCAATACGGGGGTACAGGAAATAAAGGACTAACATGTTGTGGGATAGATAATTGCCATCTTGTCGAATGCCAAAATCAGGTTAATACAACTTCTGTGAGTGGCGTTCATCGTGTTTGCTGTGGTACAAAAAACTGTGCAGATGCTAAATGTGACAATATTATTAAGACTACTGGTCAGTATGGTGGTACAGCAAATAGAGACTGTTGTGGTGCTGATAATTGCCATAGCGTTGAGTGTGATGGCAGAACAAGTACTAACTCACCGAACGGCGTTGTTGCCTGTTGTGGCGTTGCTGATTGTCAGTACAAGAAGTGTGGCGGTATGTTATCTGTCACTCTACCTGATGGTACAAGTGCACCTTGTTGCGGTAGTGCTGAATGTTCAAATACATTTACTCAATTCGCTGCTAAATTCGTTGCTACAACCTCATCTGCAAGATGTAAGCAGGGGTGCCGCGAAGATTACTACTTATCTTGTGATGCTCATTTTGCTGACTATCAATGTGGTCGCTGGATTGCAATTCCGACTTGTGTACAGGAACCTTATGATCGAAATTATAGGACAGGTTCAACTATGAATGGGTATGCTGGTGGTAGTCCAGGCACTTGCGGTGATCCAACATCAGGTTCTATTTCTACAACCATTACACCCATTTATGGTGGCGTAAGCTATACCTTTACAAAGGTAAGTTACTTAAGCAACGGCAGTTGGCAAAGCCAAAATGTTAATGCAAGTGGAAGTGTAACTATTAGCGCTGAAAATCCAACTAACATAACTGTTGATGTAAGCATTAACGGAAAGATGTATTACGGCGTTGGCGTTCAACAGTAATGTAAATGTGTGGCTGATTTTATCTTAAAATTTGCTGCACATTTTAGATGAAAAGCGCCTGATATCATTGGATAACGAGCGCTTAGAACCATTAAAATATGACATAAAAAACATACAAATATGAAAACTGTAAACTTAGAAGCTACCAAAGAAAAGATTTGTGAGTATTTAGACGAACTTAATAGTAAGGATTGGGTGGAATTACACAATAATTTGTGCTCATGGTATGGACAAGATTGTTTTATTTACCCAAGCAATGATTTTAAAAACGACAGGGTCTTAGAAAGTATAAAAAAAGATTTTGACATGTTTTTTAAATTAGATGTTAATTCAATTTATTTTAATAAACATCATAAATTCTACTGTAAAAACAGGTTTTTAAAAATCAAAGGATATTATATATCTTTTGATAATCCAAAAGAAATTATAAAATATATAAAAATTGATATTTATATAGAATATGTATTAAATATTCTTTTGGTAAGTTGGCATAATGGCTTTACATCGCCAGAATATATACCTAAAAGTTTAAAATTAGTATTTGACTAAAATTATCATGATTTTATAAAAAAATTGATATTTTATATTTTAATTTATATAATTAAATGTATAAAAGAGAATATAAAGGTCATTACAAATGAATCAGAAAATAAAAAGAAATTCACAAAATAGAGTGGAAGAATTATGCAATGATAGAGCTGTAATAGATTATATTAGAACATTAAATTCATTTAATTCTAAACGTTCAATGACTTATTTTGTTAGATGCTTTATTGAGAATTTTCTAAAAATTGATAAAGAATTTACTTGGGAAAAAATCAATGACGCTTTAATCAGTCATGTGGTTGATGTTCTGTTACAAGAACAGCAATCACCTGCGACTATTA
>CAZEXR010000157.1:0-5168 GCA_964516675.1 uncultured Enterobacterales bacterium
GTGGATCAACTTTAATTCGCTGTTAGTGGGTCATTTTCTCACTGCTGGTGACAAAGAAAAAAAACTCATATTCTTAAGTAATAATTAGAAAATGTTCCATGTGGAACAATAAACTGTGAAAAGTGATTTATTTAGAGAAAATGTACTAAAAGGTTAGTTATTTGTTGAATGAACTGGATTTATTAAATTCAAAAAAAATGGCAATCAATGTTTTGATTGCCATTCGCATTATTTCTAACTTATCTTAGTATAAAACAGAGATATCAGCAGTTTGACCAATTAACTGACGTAGCTCCATTAGTAAACCAAGTCGGTTAACCTTGACAGCCTGATCGTCAACATTAACCATTACATTCTCAAAGAAATTATCTACTGGCTCTTTTAGCTCAGAAAGAGTTGCTAAAGCGTCGCTATAGTTTCCAACCTGGTATAAAGAGTTAACTTTTGGTGTAACAGTTTTTAGGGCATTTGCTAAATCAATTTCTGCTTTCTCTGATAATAAATCAGAGCGAACATCAGCTGTTTTAACTTCAGACTTGCTTAGAATATTATTAATTCTCTTGTAAGCAGAGGCTAAATTTTCAGCTGCAGGAAGAGTCTTAAATGTCTTAACTGCCTTAACTCTATTATCAAAGTCCATTAAATCAACAGGTGATGTTGATAGAACAGCTAGAAAAATAGACGCCTCAATAGACTGATCTTGGTAGTAAGCTTTTAATCTGTTATAAACGAAGTTAACTACCTGATCTTTTGTTTCTTTTGATTTTAGCTTATCACCTAAAATTGAGCATGCTTTTTCGATTACATCAACAAAGTTAAAGCTTAATGAATTCTCAAGAATAATACGTACAAGACCAATTGCAGCTCTTCTTAAACCAAATGGATCTTTATCGCCTTTAGGTAGCTGATTGATACCAAAAATACCAACTAAAGTAATAATCTTCTCGGCCAAGCTTACAGAAATCTGTACAGGTTTTGTTGGGATTGCATCACCAGCGAAACGAGGTAAATACTGCTCAAAAATAGCTGAAGATACATCTGCATCTTCGCCATCTAATTCAGCGTAGTGCATACCCATAACACCCTGAGTATCTGTGAATTCAGTTACCATTGTTGATGCTAAATCGCACTTAGCTAGGTGAGCTGCACGAGCTGCTTTTGACTCATCAGCGCCAATTAGTGAAGCAATATATTTTGCTAACTGCTCAACGCAATTTGATCTGAAAGCAATTGTACCGATATCTTTTTGGTAAACAATAGTTTCTAACTTAGCAAAGAAAGACTCTAAGCTATGTTTTCTATCTGTATTAAAGAAGAATTCAGCATCTGATAAACGAGGTCTTACAACTCTTTCATTACCAGAAACTAGTGATGTAGAGTCGCTTGGATTGATGTTAGATGCAAAAGCGAAAGAAGGAAGAAGTTTGCCGTTCTTATCATAGATAGGGAAATACTTCTGGTCTCCTTTCATTGTATAAACAAGAGCTTCTGCAGGAACCTTTAAGAATCTTTCTTCAAATGAAGCTAAGAAAATATGTGGCTCTTCAACGATTGAAGTAACTTCTTCAACTAGGTCATCGTCTAAATCAGCAATACCATTTACAGAATTAGCAATATCTGTAACCTGCTTGATAATAGACTGCTTTCTCTCGTCGTAGCATGCAATGACACAGCCTTCGTTACGAAGCTGCTCTACGTAGCTGTCAGCGTTCTTTACGGTAATCTTTGGAGAACCTAGGAATCTATGACCGTTGATTGTTTTTGAAGACTCAATACCAAGAATAGAACCTGGAATTAAATCGTCACCAAATAACATGCATAATGTGTGAACTGGACGTACGAATTCGTCACGCTTATCACCCCAATGCATTAGTCTTGGAATAGGAAGTGCTTTTAGAGCGTTCTTAAACATTTCAGGAACGATTGCTACAGTGTCAGAGCCTTTTTTAGTGGTCTTAACATATAACCAAGCACCTTTATCAGTCTCAAGCTTGCCTGCTTGGTCAATGCTAATTCCATTAGCAGTACACCAGCCTAAAGCAGCTTTTGTTGGGTTACCTTCAGTATCATAAGCTGCTTTTAATGAAGGTCCTTTGATTTCAATTTCTTTATCTTCTTGTTTTTCTACTAAAGCAGAAATGTATAAAGCTAAACGACGAGGAGTTGCATACCATTTTGATGAATCAAAAGATAAACCTTGCTCTTTTAGCTGTTTTACAAAAGAGTCGTGTAAAGATTGAGCTAGGTTGCGAAGTGACTTTGGAGGTAATTCTTCTGTACCTAATTCTAATAATAAATTCTTAGTAGTCATGATTAAATCCTAGTCCTTCTTGCTTTCTTGTGATTTGCACATTGGGAAACCAAGAGCTTCTCTTGATTTATAGTAAGCTTCAGCCACAGCCTTTGATAAGGTACGAATTCTTAGAATAAATCTTTGTCTCTCTGTTACAGAAATAGCGTGTCTTGAATCTAATAAGTTAAAGCAGTGAGCTGCCTTTAGAATGCGTTCATAAGCAGGAAGAGGTAATGGATTTTCTAAATTTAATAAACCAGTACTTTCTTTTTCCATCTGATCAAACATGCTAAATAAGAAATCTGTATCTGCGTGTTCAAAGTTGTAAGTTGATTGTTCAACTTCGTTTTGGTGGAAAATGTCACCGTAGGTAACAACACCGTTAGCTGTATTAGCCCATACTAAATCGTAAACAGTCTTCTTCTTCTGAATGTACATAGCAAGTCTTTCAAGACCGTATGTTAACTCACCTGTTACAGGGAAGCATTCTAGACCACCAACCTGCTGGAAGTATGTAAATTGAGAAACTTCCATACCGTTTAGCCAGATTTCCCAGCCTAAACCCCAAGCACCTAATGTAGGGTTTTCCCAGTTGTCTTCAACGAAACGAATATCATTTTCAGTAGGATCGAAGCCTAATTCTTTTAGAGAACCTAGGTAAAGTTCCTGAATATTATCTGGAGAAGGTTTTAGAATAACTTGGAACTGGTAGTAGTGCTGTAAACGGTTAGGGTTTTCGCCATAACGACCATCTGTTGGTCTTCTTGATGGCTGAACATAAGCACATGAAATTGGCTCAGGGCCTAATGATCTTAGGAAAGTCATAGGATGAGAAGTACCAGCACCTACCTCAAGATCGAATGGTTCTGCAATCATGCAACCATGACGCATCCAATAATCTTGTAAGGTAAGGATTAATCCCTGGAAAGTTTGAAGGTCATATTTATTTGACATCTTGATTAAACCTTGCAACGAATGAAAGTGTAGGAATTTGCCTACAATAAATTAAGAAAAAAAGTTGATATATTTTAACATTAAAGACGAGATAAGTTAGGCTTTTTATGATGTAAAAACACTGATTTTTGGGCAAATAGATGGCCTAACTTGAGAATTTAAAAAGAATTGTTGAAAAACTATCTAATATGAAGAAAAGAATTCTGTTTTAATGCTGTATTTAAGATCCTTTTTTTACAAGAAAACGGTTTTTGTTTTCTTCATCTGGAAGAGACAATAATTCGTGTTTCATAAATTTGCAAAAAGCAGGAACATCTCTTAATGAAACAGGATCATCAGAAAGAAGCTCTACGATTTGTCCTGCTTGTGCTTTTCTTATTGTATTTCGCAACATAGTAAGTGGTTCAGGACAACATTGCCCTCTGCAATCAAGCTTAATTATATCCATTGGTTTATCTCTATACGTTTTTTCTGTATCTGTAGAAAAATAAAGGTGGAATTGCTATTCCTAAAACAATGGCTAGTATTATAGCGAAAGCACGCATTAAGTGGTGGAACATAACAAAAACAGGATTTGGCATATCCATGGATGTAGGATCAAGTACTTGAATGATAGCTAACAAAGCTTCATAAGCGTCTATACCAGGAATCAAAGCGATAATGCATGTAACGGTAAATATTGGACGTGGAGCTTTAAGTTTAGGTGCTAAATACACAAAGTATAATGACATTAGTGCACAGCTTATAAAAGTTGCAAATGTAATTTCCATTCCAGCTGTGAAAAGAATTGTTCTACATACACGTGTACATGCAGCAACAACGGCAATATAACTTAAAAATCTTTGAGGTACAGTAAATACCATACCAAATGCCACGCCTATGATTGCAGCAGCGCCTGCCTCAATAACTAGCCTTACAAAAAAATCTAAAGTAAGCATATTAAAACCCACACAGATGAATTGCACATACAAGACCTATTGTTGCAGATGCAATCAAAATAAATGCAGTCGCAAGTCGTGTAACGCCATTTAATATATAGCCTTTAAAGAGATCTAAAAATCCATTAACCAAAGGAAATCCTGGAACTAAAAGAAGGCTCGTTGCCATCAAAGATAAAGAAGACTCTGTATCTGATGCTTCAAGAAGAAAATGAGCAATCAAAAAGGCAAAGGTAGAACCAAAGAAAGCGGATACCATGAATATAAAGCTTTCGAAGAATCCCTTTTGGGTTAAGAAAATTCTAATATTCATAAGAAGAAATCCACCAAAAAAGGCAGCAAACATAACTTTTAAGGTACCGTGATTAGTATATGCAAATCCAGCAGCTGCAAGAGATTCCATACTAATAACAAACCATTTGTTATAGTGAATTAACTTAACTTCAGTTATCTGTCGTAAAATTTTATGTGGATCTGTAATCTTTCCTTCTTTGACATAATTACATAAATGGGTAAGCTCAGTTACAGCATAAAGGTTAAATCCATGCACATTAATTGTTTTAAAGGCAGATGCGTTTACAGTTCCGACGTTAACGTATACTTGAATTGAGTCTCTATAATAATTGATTTGAGGATTAACTAGACCAAGGTACATTGCCATATCATTCATGGATTTTACAACTAGGCGAGTTTCAGCACCTGTTTGTGCCATCTTACAACCAAGCGAACATACTACTTGTGCTTTTAACCACAACTCATCGTTTAACTGTGAGCGAGAAGTTAACTCATTTAATAATTCGTTTTCCATTGTCTTTCTACATGTCTTATAAATTACAAAATTATCATAACATCACGAACATGAGAATTTGCGATATATATGCTAATTTTGAGAGTAGATGTAGCTCTGAGTGAAAAAAATTTAAAAAAAATTCATATACAGGATCATAAGCAGCTAAAAATGACAAAATTTTAGAGCATCAAAG
>CAZEXR010000158.1:0-5126 GCA_964516675.1 uncultured Enterobacterales bacterium
TCCGCACGTACGGTGCTGTGAGAGGAGTGGTGACTCGTCACCCTCCTACTCGATTATAGCTAATAACTATAAGATGATATACAAATATAGTATTAGTAAATATTTTTTAAATTCTTATAATAATTTTTATAGATTTTAGATGATGTTTTTAATAAATAAGTTATTAAAAAACAGTTCATTATTTTTCAATAATTGAGAAATAAACTAAAGTAAATTGCTATAAAAAATTATTATAAGGTAAGGAAATGTACGAATTTTTATGGAATGGAAGAGGCGGTCAAGGCGCTTTTACGGCTGCCAAGATTTTAGGGGCAGCCTATTCACTAAAAGATGAAAACAAATTCTCTTTAGCTTTTCCTTCTTTCGGTCCTGAAAGAAGAGGTGCGCCTGTTAAAGCCTTTACAAAACTATCAACCTCTAAAATTGGTGATAGATCAGAAGTAAAAAACGCTGATTTTGAAATTTTTTTAGACGATACTTTATTTAACGAATCTTTATTATCTAACTTAAAGCCCAACGGCAAAGTAATTTTGTGTTCAAAGAACACTTATTCTAATTCAAACATAATTTCTTTTGATGGTCTAAGTCTAGCTCAAAAGATTTTAAAACTCCCTATTACAAATACTGTAATTTTAGGTGCTGTAATTGCTGTTTTTAAAGAAGTTTCCTTAGATGATATTTCTCACGCAATTGAGCAATTGATGCCTAAACAGTTACAAGGCAGAAATATTGAAGCTGTAACAGAAGCTTACAATCATGTTTTGGAGCTTGTATGAAAGTCTTATTAACTTCAAAAAACATTAAAAGATTATCGGATATTCCAGCCTTTCCCTGTGCAGAGCCTGGTTTAACTACAATAAACTGTGGTTGGAGAAATGAAAAGCCTGTATGTGACAACAGTAAGTGTAATTCTTGTTATTTATGTTACTTATATTGTCCGGATGGTGTTATCTCCAAGTTAGATTCAGGTGTAGAAATAGACTACGATTTTTGCAAAGGCTGTGGTATCTGTGAAAAGATTTGCAAAAAGGGTGCAATTACAATGAAGGCTGAAAAATAATGACAAAGAAGTTTTTATCAGGAAATGAAGCTTTTGCTTTTGGTGTTGCTTTAGCTCGCCCTCATGTAATTTCTGCATATCCAATTACACCACAAACAACTGTAGTGGAGAAGTTATCAGAATTTGTATCCTCTGGATATTTAAATTCAGAATTCATTCATGTTGAATCTGAACATTCAGCTTTATCTGCTGCAATTGGTGCTTCATGTGTAGGTGCAAGAACATTCACCGCAACATCTTCTCAAGGTCTTTTATATATGGCTGAGTGTTTACCTTATGCAGCAGGTGGTAGATTTCCTATTGTAATGATGAATGCAAATAGATCTACAGCTTTGCCTTGGAACATTTATGGTGATCAAAGAGATTCTTTATGTCTTCTAGATACCGGTTGGATACAAGCTTATGCTGTTGATGCTCAAGAAGCTTTTGATTTAGCTTTAATGAGTTTTTACATTGCAGAGCACAAAGATGTACTAACTCCTTTTATGGCTAATTTAGATGGCTTTGCTTTAACACATACTTATGAAAAAGTAGAAATTGCAAGTCAGGAAGAAGCTGATTCATTTCTTCCTCCTTTTGAAACAGAAAATAAATTGGATTTTGATAATCCTAAGAACATGGGCTTTTCAGCAGGTCCTGATACAAATATGGAATTTAAATACCATGAGCATCAAGGAGTTTTAAACGCTGTAAAAGTAATTGAAGAATGTGAAAATAAATTCTATTCAATTTTTAAGCGTCAATACACTGGTTTAATTGAAAGCTACAAGTGTGATGAAGATGCTGAGTATGTAGTTATTTCATTAGGCACTGTTTGTGGATTAGTTAAGGATGCAGTAGATCAACTAAGAACAAAAGGGAAAAAGGTTGGATTGTTACGAATTAGATATGTAAGACCATTTCCTAATGAAGAAATTGCTTCTGTGCTAAAGAATGTAAAAGCTGTTGCTGTTCTTGAAAAAGATATATCTTTTGGTAATGAAGGCACTGTATATACCAACGTAAACTCTGCAATTCAAAAAGCTCAGTTGCAGATTAAAACATCAAATTATATAGCAGGTCTTGGTGGAAGAAATATTACTAAAGAAGAGATTATTTCAATATTCGACGATTTAGAAAAGCAGAAATTTGGTGTTAACTTTTTGGGCTTGTTGGAGAACTAAAAATGGCTGTTAATGTTAAAACATTAAACGAAGATGAGTTCTTCTTCGGACACAAAGCATGTGCTGGATGTGGTGGTAGTTTAGCTTTAAGAATTGCATTAAAAGTATTAGGAAAAAATACAGTAAGTGTAATTCCAGCAGGTTGTATGTCTGCAGTAGGCTTTAATTATCCTCAACTATGTTTTGCAAATAATTCAATTATCTCAACTTTTGCTGGCACAGCATCAATGATGACAGGTGTACAAGCTGGATTAAAAGCTCTTGGAAAAAAAGACTTTAATGTTCTTGGCTTTGCAGGCGATGGTGGTACAGCAGATATTGGTATTCAAGCTTTATCTGGTGCAATTGATAGAAATGATGATGTTATTTACATATGTTATGACAACGAAGCATATATGAATACAGGTATTCAAAAAAGCTCATTAACACCTTTTGGTGCGAGAACTACAACAACACCTGTAGGTACAAATATTAAAGGTAATTTGTCATCAAAGAAAAATATGTTTGAAATTGTTGCAGCTCATGGAATTTCATATGCAGCAACTGCATCAGTAGGTTATTTGCCTGATTTTATGAAAAAAGTTGAAAAAGCAGCTTCAATTAGAGGAACAAAATATATTCATGTTATTGCTCCTTGTCCTACAGGATGGGGTATTAAGACAGAGGATTGTATTGATTTTGCAAAAGAAGTTGTGGATTGCGGATTATGGTATTTGGCTGAATTTGAAGATGGTGAATTTAAGCTAAATAAACGTCCAAAAGAATTTTCTGATGTTAATTCTTACATTCGCAGACAAGGTCGCTTTAAACATTTAACAGATGAAGACATTGAGCATCTAATTTTAAGTAGAGATGCTAAATGGAAATTTATTAATAAACATTTTAATTAGTATAAATTGAGGATTCCAAGAAATGGCAATCAATAAATCAAAATTCTGGGATGAGGTTTTAGAAACTCAATCTCGTGAAACATTAGAAGCAAATCAGTTAAAAGATTTAAAAGAAATGGTAGCTTTTGCATATCAAAATTCTCCTTATTACAAGAGAAGTTTTGATGCAGCTGGTGTTAAGCCTGAGGATATTAAATCATTAAAAGATATTGAGAAGTTTCCTTTTATTAACAAAGCTACTCAAAGAGAAACTCAAGGTGTAGGCTCTTTCTTAGGCGAGTTATGTGCTGTTCCTGAGGATGATGTTGTATTTATTTCAACATCATCAGGCTCAACTGGTGTTCCTACAATTTCGCCTTTTACTGCAAATGATTTTGAAGAGTTCCAAGAAACAGAAGCTAGATGGTTTTGGCAGGTTGGTGTAAGACCTCAAGACAGATACGTTCATGCATTGAACTTTTCATTATATGTAGGCGGTCCTGATGTTATCGGTGCTCAGAAGACAGGTGCATTATGTATTTGGGGTGGTACTCTTCCTTCAGAAAGATTACTATGGGTTTTAAAGACCTATAAACCAACAGTTATTTGGACATCACCATCATATGCATGGCAATTAGGTGAAAAGGCATTAAAGAGTGGTTTTGATCCTAAGAAAGATTTCAATATTAAGAAAATCATTGTAGCAGGTGAATTAGGTGGTTCAATTGATGCTACACGTAAGGCTGTTGAGGACATTTGGGGCGCAGAAGTATTTGACTTCTATGGCTTATCTGATATTTTCGGTGCCTGTGCTGCAATGTGTGAATATAAAGATGGTTTACATATTGCTGAAAACCATATTCTTGTTGAAACCGTTGATCCTGAAACTGGAGCAATTCTTCCTCCTGGATCAAAAGGTGAGTTTGTATTTACAACTCTACGTAAAAAGGCACGTCCTCTAATTCGTTTTAGAACAGGTGATATTGGTTGGATTGATAATTCTGTTTGTAAGTGTGGTAGAACACATGGCAGAATTCATGTATTAGGCAGAAAAGACGATATGTTTATCGTATCTGCTGTGAATGTATTCCCATCAGATGTTGAAGCTGGTATCAGAAGTGTTAAAGGTGTTACAGGCGAATATTTAATTAGAATCTTTGAAAAGGATTTTAGTTGCAAATATTCTGTTGAAATTGAGAAGAAATTTGATAATAAGTCAACAGATGATGAAGTAGCTGATTTAGTAAGCAAAACTTTAAAGGCAAGAATTGGTGTTAAACCATATACTGTTGTGGTTCATAAAGATGGTGGATTAAATACCCGTTCTGAGCATAAGTCTAAGCGTATTATTGACGAAAGACAGAATATAGCTGTTAAGTAACCTAAAGTTAAATACGCATTTAAAGGCCTTAAGAGATTGATTATCTTTTAAGGTCTTTTTTTATTATAGCAATACATTTTCTTTGATTGAATGTCTGTCTCTCAATTAAAAGGACTTTTAATGTAGGGGAATAATAGAGAAAAAAAACTTCACCTTTTACCCTAAACTTTTCGATCCCTAGTGTCTAACTAGGGATCTTTCCATCACATTTTACCTAAATATTCTTTTTTTACCTTTGAAATTTAACGATTTTTATTAACATAAAATACTTTTTGTGTCATCATAGTCTATAATATTTACGTATAGGCTATTAACATGAATACTTCAGAACAAATTAAATGGAATTTCACTAAGTACACAGATAAACATGGCCGTACTTATATTTTTTCCTATTAACAACCGTTGGAATGCTGTTAAGAAGCAATCCCGTGTTGTTGAATGTGTTCATGTGGGTAGATTAGATGCTGATACAGGTATTGTTAACTTAGGTAAAACTTACTTAACTAAATATCCAGAGCTTGAAGGCAAGACTATGTTTTATGAAGACAATGAGCTTGTTCAAAGAAGTACAAATGAGATTGAATCTATTAAGCTAGAGGTAGAATCCTTTTCTGATTAGAGATGTGATTGTTGTTTCATTTGGTCTTACTTAT
>CAZEXR010000159.1:0-4013 GCA_964516675.1 uncultured Enterobacterales bacterium
AACTGGTAGACCATCACGTAAGTTGTTTGCAAGTGTCATTACTTCAGTATCTGACATTGATGCAATATCAACTTCCTGAGATGTATCGCCTAAATCGTAAATCTCTTGTAAAGTCTTGCGGATTTCAGACATTGCTCTTTGCTGAACCAACATTCTGTTGATCTTCTCGCCAATGCCCTTAGCAGCTAAGCCTAAGTGAACTTCAAGAACCTGACCGATGTTCATACGAGATGGCACACCTAGAGGATTTAGAACCATATCAACTGGACGACCAGTATCATCATATGGCATATCTTCAATAGGGTTAATTCTTGAAATAACACCCTTGTTACCGTGACGACCAGCTAGCTTATCACCAGGCTGAATACGACGTTTAACAGCAACATAAACCTTAACAATCTTTAGAACGCCTGGAGTTAGATCATCACCATCAGTGATCTTCTTTCTCTCAGCTTCAAACTTCTCTCTATATTCTTTAGAGAAGTTTTCTAAACGAGCTGCAAAGTCCTCAAGCTGACGCTGAGCGTTATCATCTGCTAAGTTTTGCTTTAATAGCTGATCATCTTCAAGAGCATCAACCTGCTCCTGAGTCATGCCATTCTTAACAAGATGAACACGAACCTGATGTAATAAACCTAAAGTTAAGAAACTAAACTCTTCGTCTAGATCTTTCTTAGCCTGGTTGATATGCATCTCTTCGATTTCTTTAGCTCTCTTGTCTTTTTCAACGCCTTCACGAGTGAAGATCTGAACATCAACAACAGTACCAGTTTCGCCATTAGCTAAACGTAATGATGAATCCTTAACCTCAGATGCCTTCTCACCGAAAATAGCGCGAAGTAGTTTCTCTTCAGGAGTTAACTGTGTTTCACCCTTTGGAGTTACCTTACCAACAAGAATATCGCCACCAACAACCTCAGCACCAACGTATACGATACCAGCTTCATCTAACTTAGATAATGCTGACTCACCAACGTTTGGAATATCTGCTGTGATTTCCTCAGGGCCTAACTTGGTATCACGTGCAATACATGACATTTCTTCAATGTGAATTGTTGTTAGACGATCTTTAGCTGCAACACGCTCAGATACTAAGATAGAATCTTCGTAGTTGTAACCATTCCATGGCATGAACGCAATTCTCATGTTCTGACCTAGAGCTAATTCGCCCATATCGGTTGAAGAACCATCAGCAATAACGTCACCTGCTTTAACCTTTTCGTTTAGCATTACGCATGGACGCTGGTTAATACATGTGTTCTGGTTAGAACGTGTGTACTTAATCAAGTTGTAGATATCAATACCTGCATCATGATCGCCTTCGATCTCATCGATATTCACACGAATAACGATACGACCACCGTCAACGTGCTGGATTACACCACCACGCTTTGCAATGATTGAAACGCCAGAATCAACTGCAACAGCACGTTCCATACCAGTACCAACGAATGGTTTTTCTGAACGAACTGTAGGCACAGCCTGACGCTGCATGTTTGCACCCATCAACGCACGGTTAGCATCATCATGCTCAAGGAATGGAATCAATGCTGCAGCAACAGAAATAATCTGCTGAGGAGAAACGTCCATGAACTGAACATCTTCAGCACGACGAACCTCTGATTCACCCTTGTAACGACACTGTACGTAGTCAGATACAATCTTGCCATTTTCATCTAAGTCAGTATTTGCCTGAGCAATAACATACTGGCCTTCATCAATTGCAGATAAATATTGGAACTCTTCAGTTACAACGCCGTCTCTTACGAAACGATATGGAGTCTCTAAGAAACCATAATCATTGCAACGAGCAAACACTGATAATGAGTTAATCAAACCAATGTTTGGACCTTCAGGAGTCTCAATTGGGCATAAACGACCGTAGTGAGTTGGATGAACGTCTCGAACTTCGAAACCTGCACGCTCACGAGTTAGACCACCAGGGCCTAAAGCTGAAATACGACGCTTATGAGTTACTTCAGACAATGGATTATTCTGATCCATGAACTGAGATAACTGGCTTGAGCCATAGAATTCTTTAATTGCAGCAGAAATTGGCTTAGCATTGATTAACTCTTGTGGGCTGATGTTATCAAGATCACCTAATGATAATCTTTCTTTAACAGCACGCTCTACACGAACTAAACCAATACGGAACTGGTTTTCTGCCATTTCACCTACAGAACGGATACGACGGTTACCTAAGTGATCGATATCATCGATTGTCTCTTTACCGTTACGGATCTTAACTAGGTATCTCATAACCTTAATAATATCGCTATTATTTAAAGTACCGCGAGAATCCTCGTTATCAATTCTTGAGGTGTTTAGATCAATTTCCTTACCCTTAGCATCAGTAGCCTTGCCGTCTAACTCATTTACGTTAACGTCTAAGTCTAGAATTGATAAAGGAAGAATAATTGCTCTATCGTAATTGAATGCTTCGCCATCCTTAGGCTGAATCTTTACTTTGTGAAGTAAACGGTCAGCAGCTGATAACATCTGATCCTTCTTAGCAGGAATTAGAATATTATCTAGGAAGCCTAATAGCTTATCAGCAGCACGTGAAGGTGTTGTGTTAGGCATGCATTCAACTTCAGCTTGGTCAAGTAATGGCTTGATTGCATCAACGATCTGTGGATACTGAGCGTATACCATACCGTCAACAACAGACAATACTGAATCAGCTGTGTTAATTTCTGTATCTGAAGCTAATAGACGATCGATACCAGCCTTGAAGTTTTTCTCTTCAACAAAACGGCTATCGAACTTCATACGACCTACAGATGATAAGTCATATCTATCTTCAGCGAAGAACAAGTTCTTGAATAATGTGTCAGCAGCTTCAACTGTTGGAATTTCACCAGGACGCATCATCTTATAGATTTCAAATAAAGCAGCATTCTTGTCAGCTTCATCTGATGATAGGTCGCGAGTTGAATCTGATCTTAAGGTATCAGCAATGAAAGTACCTTCATCAACTGCAGAAGTATAAAGAATTTCAATCTTCTTTAGACTGTTTTCAGCAATTGCCTTTAGGTTTTCTTCATTTAAAGGAGTATTTGCAGCTAAAACAACTTCACCATCTTTGTTCTTGTAGTTCTTAGCAACAATCTTATCTAATAAATACTCAGCTGGTACTTCAAGAGAGGTAACTTCAAGCTTCTTTAACTGACGAACATGACGGGCGGTAATCTTCATGCCCTTTTCTACGATAACATCTTTGCCAACTTTGATGTCAAATGATGCTGTTTCGCCACGTAAGCTCTCAGGAACCAACTCCATGTTGATCTTGTTATTCTTAAACTCTAATTCAACTGTATCGAAGAATAGACCTAAGATTTGCTCAGTGTTATAGCCTAAAGCACGTAATAATACAGTTGCAGGTAATTTACGGCGACGGTCGATACGTACGAATAGGTTATCGCGGTGATCAAACTCAAAGTCTAACCATGAACCACGGTAAGGAATAACGCGAGCACTGAATAAGATACGGCCAGGGTAAGTTTTACCTCTGTCGTTATCAAAAAATACGCTAGGAGAACGATGTAACTGTGATACAACAACACGTTCAGTACCATTAACAATGAAGGTACCGTTGTCGGTCATCAGTGGGATTTCGCCCATGTAAACATCTTGGTCAATACGTTCTTTAACAGTCTTTGGAGAATCTTTCTCGTAACGTACTAAGCTTAATTTTACTTTTAATGGTGCAGAGTAAGTTGTACCACGAATCATACATTCGCGTACATTGAACTTAGGCTCACCAAGACGGAAGCTGTTATAGCATAGTTCAGCATTGCCAGAGTAACTCTTAATTGGGAATACACTCTTAAAAGCTGCGACCAAACCGTTTTCATTGTTTGGATCTGAACTAATAAATTGTTTAAAAGAATCGAGTTGTACTGCTAATAAGTAAGGTGTATCTAAAACTTTTACACGCTTACCGAAATCCTTACGGATACGCTTTTGCTCAGTGTAGGAGTAGACCATGGATAGGTGATCCTCTATTT
>CAZEXR010000159.1:4026-5106 GCA_964516675.1 uncultured Enterobacterales bacterium
ACAGGCATCGAACCCGATCCCCCTAAATACGAGGGATCGGGTTACGTTTTTAACAGTTTTTAAGCTGTTATTGGTCCGATGCGAACCAAGGTCATAGGCTTGCTATTAAACTAAAGAAGCTTCTGCACCAGCCTCAACTAGAGACTTAACTAAAGCCTCTGCGTCAGCCTTAGGCATTGCTTCTTTAACCTTAGCAGGTGCTGACTCAACTAAATCCTTAGCCTCTTTTAGACCTAGACCAGTTGCAGTACGAACAGCCTTAATTACAGCGATCTTGTTTGCGCCAGCTGACTTTAACTCTACGTCAAATTCAGTCTTCTCTTCTGCAGCAGCAGCGCCGCCAGCAGCAGGAGCAGCAACAACAGCAGCAGCTGCTGAAACGCCAAACTTCTCTTCCATAGCCTTTACTAACTCTACAACTTCAGTAACTGATAGAGCAGCAATTGCCTCAATGATTTCATCCTTAGATAAAGCCATTTTAATACTTCCTATAAAATAACCAGGCTACGCCTGAAAAAAAATCAATCGATTTATAAGCATCATTACTTATAAACCACAGTTGCTTACGCTACTACTGAGCGCCAGCCTCTGAACCAAGTTTCTCGCCTAATGCAGCAAGAGTACGAACTAACTTGCCAGCTGCAGCTTCCTTCATGGTTGCCATTAACTGAGCGATAGCTTCGTCGTATGTTGGTAATGTTGCAAGAATGTCAATGTCTTCGCTGTTATATGCCTTACCTTCAAAAGCTAATGCTTTAACTTTGAATGTATTGCATGTCTTAGAGAAATTCTTGAAGATTCTAGCAGCTGCACCTGGATGCTCTAGAGACAAACCAATAATGGTTGGGCCCTTGCATGAATCCTTGATGCACTCAAACTCAGTGCCTTCTAGAGCACGAGTAAGAAGAGTGTTACGAACAACGTGTAAGTAAACGTTATTCTCACGAGCTTCTTTACGTAACTGAGTTAGGTTAGCTACTGGAATACCGCATGAATCTGCAGTAACAGCTGACACAGCTTTCTTGGCTACTTCGGCGACTTCAGCAACGCCGGCCGTGCTGATGAGCAGCTCGCCGAGGC
>CAZEXR010000160.1:0-5086 GCA_964516675.1 uncultured Enterobacterales bacterium
CTAGATTTGTGTTTGCCCAGTGATTGGGTGCCACTTAACAGGCTTTCATAAAAAATGCCGCTATCAACTCTTTAAGAGATAGCGGCTTTTTTATATTTGTCATTAAAGACTTTGAATATATTTTGTCAAATCTGAGACTTGTGGTAAAAGCATGTCTGGTTTTAATGACATCAAAGCATCTCCACTCCAAACTCCAGTCTGAACACCTAACGAAAAGCTATTTGAGTTTTGATACATTTTTATATCAAGACCTGAGTCTCCTACACCTAAGACATTCTGAGTTTTTACATTGAGTCTCTGACAAAGAACATTCATCATTGTTGGATCAGGTTTTGACGGAACTTCGGAACCTGCACAAATACCGTCACAATAATCGCCTAAAAAAGTAGCATCAAGTGTACGATGAATGCCAGCCATTGCTCTACCAGAAGCATAGCCAATCTTTATATTTTTATCTCTAAGAGCTTCCACTAACGGTTTAATTCCATCAAAGAGAATATCAATTTGATAATCTCGATGTGCTTTAAAGATTTCTCTATAATCGCTTGTAACTTTTGCTCCTAGATGTTTTTTATCCTCTGGTAATAAAGAGGTTAAAGCTTCACCTAGTTCAAGTCCAATTGTACTCATGATTGCCTTGTCATCTGGCTGAGGAAAACCAAATTCACCAAAGGTGTGATGAGTACAAGCCAAAATTTGTCCAATACTATCTGTTAATGTTCCATCTAAATCGAAAACAACAGCATCTAAATGAGACTTTATTTTCTCAAATGGAGCATCAATAACTAAATCACGCTTACCTTCGATATGGGAGAATTTATTAGAATCAGTCATCTTTATTCTTCAGAATTGTTAGTGTCATTTGAGTCTGAGTTTTCTTTTTTAAATCTCAAAGCTTCAACTGCTGCTTGTAATTCATCAGGTAATGGAGCTTCAATCTTTAAAACATGATTATCAGCAGGATCTAAAAAAGTAATCTTAGCTGCATGTAAAAACATTCTCTTTAAGCCAATTTCTTTTAGATGAGCGTTAAATTCTTTATCACCATATTTCTCATCACCACCAACAGGGTGCTTTACATATGCTGTATGAACACGAATCTGATGGGTACGACCAGTATGAGGCATTGCAGCAACTAACGTTGCTCCATCTAAAAACTCTACCACGTCAAATCCGGTTGATGATGGTGCGCCAGTTTTAAAGCTAACCTGAACCATTCTTTCGCCAGAGCGTAACTCATTTCTAACTAAAGGAGCATCAACAAGATTTACTCGTCTATCCCACTTGCCAGGAACTAATGTTAAATACCTCTTTTTAACAATTCTCTGACGGAACTGTTCATGAAGATTACGAAGGGCAGCTCTTCTCTTTGCAACAATAAGACATCCAGATGTCTCTTTATCAAGGCGATGAGCTAGCTCTAAAAATCTTTGTTCTGGCTTTAGAGCTCTTAAAGACTCAATTAAGCCAAATTCAATACCGCTACCACCATGAGCTGCTAATCCAGATGGTTTATTCACAACTAATAAATCATCATTTTCAAATAAGATCCTGTCCTTTAAATCTTGAACAAGATGTAAATTTGATGAAGGAATAGTAACAGGGCCTTCTGTTACTCTAACAGGAGGAATTCTGATAGTATCGTCTGCCATTAGTTTATATGATGGAGATACTCTGCCTTTGTTTACACGAACTTCGCCTCTGCGCAAAATTCTATATAGCATGCTGCGAGGCACACCTTTTAAAACTCTTGCTAAGTAATTGTCTAATCTTTGACCTTCATCATCTTCAGTCGCGGTGTGATAACTAACTGAATGGGATACAACTTGTTTTTCAGACATGACAATTTACCTGCTTTTTTTAAAATTTGAGCTATTTTAAACAAAATAACAGCATTTTTATCAAATTATAAAAAAATAATCCGCATGACGTATATCAAATAATCATTTAATAGTCAGATTTAATAAGGCTTTTTTTATCTAAAACAAACACATTTGTGGCATAATACAGAAGTTGAGTACGGTAACCGCTTTGTTCATGGTTTCTACTCATTTTTGTTAATTAAAAATCTGCAAGGGATGCCTTGCGTTCCTACTTGTTTGGGATATAAACCTAAAGAGTTAGGAATAAAGGTTTGAGATTACGGTTGCCAATAAAATCGACCCCACTTTAAGAAAGTATAGGCGCGTCATTTTAGAAGGTGTAATAAAAACTTGTTCTCAAAGACCAGGGCTTGGCAAAGTGACATTTTTAAGCCCTTTGTGAGTCTATTGTGTCTTTAGAACCATTGTAATAGGAATATTTCTCGTGAAGAGAATGCTTATTAATGCAACACAACTTGAAGAAATTCGTGTTGCTCTAGTCGAAGGTCAGAAGCTGTATGATCTTGACATTGAATCTCCACAGCACGCAAACAAGAAAGCAAACATCTACAAGGGTACTATTACCCGCATCGAACCAAGCTTAGAAGCTGCATTCGTTGATTATGGTGTAGAGCGTCATGGCTTTCTTCCATTAAAAGAAATTGCACGCGAGTATTATCCTGCTGGCACTAACTTTAATGATCATGCTTCAGTTCGTTCAGCTTTGAAAGAAGGCCAAGAGGTCATCGTTCAAATTGAAAAAGAAGAACGTGGTTTAAAAGGTGCTGCACTTACTACTTTCGTTTCTCTTGCTGGTAGCTACTTAGTTCTTATGCCAAATAACCCTCGTGCTGGCGGTATTTCACGTCGTATTGAAGGTGAGGATAGAACAGAGTTAAAGGCTGCGCTAAAAGGTCTTACAGTACCAGATGGTATGGGCGTTATCGTTCGTACTGCAGGTGTTGGTAAGAGCGCCGAAGAATTAGAGTGGGATTTATCAATTCTAACTAAGCTTTGGGGAATGATTAAGCAGGCTGCATCTAACCGCCCTGCTCCATTCTTAATTCACCAAGAGTCTAATATTGCTCTTCGTGCAATTCGTGATTACTTACGACCTGATATTGGCGAGATTTTAGTTGATAGCACCGAAGCTCACAGCCAAATTCTTCACTATATCGAGCTTGTTCGTCCTGAATTTGCTTCAAAGGTTCACCTATACAATGGTGATATTCCTTTATTTAGCAAATTCCAAATCGAAAGTCAGATTGATACAGCTTATAAGCGCGAAGTTCGTCTACCTTCAGGTGGTGCAATTGTTATCGATCCAACAGAAGCTTTAACTTCTATTGACGTTAACTCAGCTAAAGCAACACGTGGTGGTGATATCGAAGAAACAGCTCTTCAAACTAACATTGAAGCTGCTGAAGAAATCGCTCGTCAGTTACGTTTACGCGACGTTGGTGGTCTAGTAGTTATCGATTTTATCGATATGAGCCCACTAAAGAATCAGCGTGAAATTGAAAACAGAATGAGAGAGGCTGTTCGTCAGGATAGAGCTCGTATTCAGTTTAGCCGTCTATCAAGATTTGGTCTTTTAGAAATGTCTCGTCAGAGACTACGTCCTTCACTTGAAGAAAGTAGTTCTCATGTTTGTCCTATGTGTAATGGTCAGGGAACTTGTCGTGATACACAGTCTCTAGCATTATCAATTCTTCGTCTAATCGAGGAAGAATCTCACAAGGAAAATGCAGGTGACGTATTTGCAATTGCATCAGTTGAAGTTGCAACCTTTATTCTTAACGAAAAGAGATTAGCTTTAGCTGCAATTGAAGAACGTACTAAGACAAGAATTACTATTGTTCCTGAAAAGACATATATGCCTCAGGAATACCAAGTAAATCGTTGCATTCAAACTCCTGTATCTAAAGAAAGCAATATCAACAGCTTAGCTGTATTACGCGACTTAGAAACAGAAAACCGCCGTAAGGCAGAGAATTTATTAGAAAATCCATCTTTACAGAAAGTTGTACAAGTAGCAGGCGCAAGCTCTGCTAATGTTGCAGCTCCTGCTATTGATGCAGATATTCTATCTTCAACAATGTCTACTCCAAAAGCTCCTGCTCCTGCTCCTGCTAAGAAAGAAACTAATCGTCCTTCTAAGAAACAGGATAAGAAAGTAGAATCTGATTCTATCATTGGTTCAATCAAGTCATTCTTTGGCTCACTATTTGGTGCTCCTAAGAAAGAAGAGGAAGAACCAAAGAAGAACAATAATCGTAATGGTCAAAGACGAAATCAACGTAATCAGAACGGTCAACGTAACGAAGGCCAGAAGCAGCGCAACAATAACCAGCGCAAGCAAAATCCTCGCTACAAGACAGACCGCAACGAAAAGGTTGAAGAGAATGATCGTAACGAGAAGGCAGAAAAGCCAGCTCGTAACGAAAATGAGGTAACCTCAAACCGTCAGCAACGTCCTCCAAAACAGCGTAAACCTCGTAATAGCGAAGAGAACGCAGTAAAAGAGCCACGTGAGGTAAGAGAGCCACGCGAGCCAAGAGAACCACGTGAACCACGTGAGCCTCGTGAGCCACGTAATAATCGTCGTCAAAATCGTAACGAAAGAACTGAAAACGTAAATCAAAATGCTCATGAGAATGTACAGGCAACTGAACAGACTCCAGCTCAAAAGCCAAGAAGAATTAGTACTCCTCCAAAGGCTAAAGCTCCAGCATCTAAGATTGCTAAATTTGAACCATTCGTTCCTCAAACTCGTTTATTTACCGAGCAAGAAATGGGACAGGGTACAGATTATGATGTAGATTTCACTGCGGTTCCACAAAAGCGTGATGATGCTAATGGTTTTGAATACAACCATTCACCAAAAACTGGTGGTTTGCGTGATGTAAGTCTTGATGGTATCTCAGGTATTTCTGAACCTACAGTAGAACCAGTTGACTACACTAATGTTCCAAGTGGCCGTGACTATGAAGCAGGAAAGCCTCTAGTAACAGCTGACAGAGCAGGTGGTTTCAACGGTAAGACTGCAACTGCTTCTACAAAGACAATCGATACACAAAGAGACTCAGATCCTTTTGTTGATTAGTCAGTAAAAGTAATTTAACGAAAAATGCAGAATTTTATAATTCTGCATTTTTTTTATTTTTTTCGGGTCAAGTTAAAATCTTGTGGGATTAGTATTGCTAGACTGTAGCAAATAGATG
>CAZEXR010000161.1:0-4878 GCA_964516675.1 uncultured Enterobacterales bacterium
TAAATTTTTAGCAACTCATTTTTTTTATCATATAGATTTAAAATTTTACTTAAAACAGCTGTTCGATTGCAGTATAAATTGACTGAAATATCTTTCTTAGTTAAATCTCTGCATAGACGAAGACAAACGCCAGCATCGCCGTAATTATCGATTACATCGCAAAATACATCTATCATTTACCTAATGTCCTAATGTAAAATTCTCTTTTTTCTATGATGTCAATACTAAAATTTTTAAGATTTTAAAAAATGAGTGTCAAGCATTATTTATAATTTTAATCCATCTTCAAGCCTTGAATTTTGAACTCTCATTGTACATAATATAACCAATTATTCAAAATATAACCTATTGAAAAATAAAGAATTTAATGTAAATATTTAATTTTTATAAAGAATTTACTCGATAAGTTACTCTTATAAATACAGCTAATAAAGTACGGACAACAAATGATTAGATTTATTGTAAAACGTGATGGACGAAAGGTGTCTTTCAACGAAGATAAGATTTCAAATGCAATTAGAAAGTCACTTATTTCAGCTCACCCTGATGATAAATCTACAAATTCAGCTGAAGAGTCAATGGTTGAAAAATACACTCGTGAAGTTGTATCAGAAATCGAAAAACAAAATCTAGAAGAGCCTTCTGTTGAAAATACTCAAGATATTATTGAGAATGTTTTAATTAGAAACGGAATGGCTTCAGAGGCAAAGAATTTCATTCTTTACCGTCAAAACAGAACTAATGTAAGAACTTATAACACTGATTTAACAAAGATTTATAGAGACCTTACTTCAAAAAGCACTGCTGATATGGATTTAAAGCGTGAGAACGCTAATATTGATGCTAATGCTCCAATGGGTCTAATGTTAAGATTTGGTTCTGAAGGTTCAAAGGATTACGTTCGTCGTTATATCCTACGTCCTGAACATTCAAT
The DNA here is from genome assembly GCA_964516675.1 of uncultured Enterobacterales bacterium. GTDB lineage: Bacteria > Pseudomonadota > Gammaproteobacteria > Enterobacterales > Succinivibrionaceae > Succinivibrio. Next base: position 935 of record CAZEXR010000161.1, read on the forward strand.
TGCTCACTCTCGTGGTGATATTCATATTCATGATTTAGATTTCTATATGCTTACTATTAATTGCTGTCAAATTAGCTTAAAGGGCTTATTTGAACGTGGTTTTAGTACTGGTCATGGTTTCCTACGTGAGCCTCAGTCTATTCAATCAGCAGCTGCATTGTGCTGTATTGCTATTCAGTCAAATCAGAATGATCAACATGGTGGTCAGTCTATACCTTTATTTGAGTATGATTTAGCTCCATATGTTGCAGTTTCTTATGCTAAACATTTATGCAAGGTTATATGTATTTGTTTACGTAACGATGATGCTGATGTTTCAGGTGTTAAAGAGTTTTGTCATGATTTATATGTTAAAAACAACACTTGTTTAGCTGAAAAAGAAGCTTTATTGATTAAGAATAAGGCTTTAGAGTGCTTAGATAAGAATGAACCTGGCAAGGATCATTCAGATGTTATTGATTATGTAATGTCAGAAGCTCTAAAGATGACTGAAAGAGAGACTTACCAAGCAATGGAAGCTCTAATTCATAACCTAAATTCTATGCAATCACGTGCTGGTGCACAGGTTCCTTTCTCATCTATCAACTATGGTACTGGTACTACTCCAGAACATAGAATGATTATGAAGAATGTACTTTTAGCAACAGACGCTGGTTTAGGTGGTGGTGAAACCCCTATTTTCCCTGTACAGATTTTCAAAGTTAAAGATGGTGTAAATACTAAACCTGGTGATCCAAACTACGATTTATTTGAGTTAGCATGTAAGGTTTCAGCTAAACGTTTATTCCCTAACTTCTCATTCTTAGATGCTCCTTATAATGCTATGTACTATAAGGAAGGTCATCCTGAGACAGAAATTGCTCTAATGGGTTGCCGTACTCGTGTAATGTCTAATTACTATGATCAGACTAAGGAAGTAATTCCAGGTCGTGGTAATTTATCATTCACAACAATTAATTTACCAAGATTAGCAATTGAGGCTCATGGCTCAATTAGCAAATTCTTTGAGTCTTTAGATAAATTAGTTTATATGGTATTCGATCAGTTAATGGATCGCTTTAATATCATTGCTAAGAAGCAGGTTTTAAATTATCCATTCTTAATGGGTCAAGGTGTTTGGATTGATTCTGATAAGTTAAATCCTGAAGATACCATTGAAGATATCATTAAAAATGGTTCAATGTCTGTAGGCTTTATTGGTTTAGCTGAGTGTTTAGTTGCATTAATTGGCAAACACCATGGCGAAAGCAAAGAAGCTTATGATTTAGGCTATAAAATTTTACAGCACATGAGAGATTTAACAGATCAGCACACAATTGATACTGGTCTAAACTTCTCATTATTCTCAACTCCAGCAGAAGGCTTATCAGGAAGATTTGTAAAACTTGATAAGAAACTATACGGAGAGATTCCTGGTGTAACAGACAGAGATTACTACACAAATAGTTTCCATGTTCCTGTTTACTATGACATTACAGCAGCTAAGAAGATTCAGATTGAAGGTCCTTTCCACGCTTTATGTAATGCAGGTTCAATTTCTTATGTTGAAGTTGATGGTGATTTAACTAAGAATATCAAAGCTTTTGAAGACATTATTCTTCTTATGAAGGATTGTGGTGTTGGTTATGGTTCTATCAATCATCCAGTTGACCGTTGCCCTGTATGTAACTATGTAGGTGTAATTGGTGATGTTTGCCCTCGTTGTGGAAGACGCGATGGAGAAGGCGTAAGCATTGAGAGATTGAAAAAACTTGGTGTAGGTTGCATTTGCACTGGTTAATACTATAACTAAGTTGAGACAACTATAAATAGAATTTTTACAGCAAATTTAAACTAACAAAGAAGGTATCAAATATGCAAACTAGATTACATGCTCGTAACGGTATTGTAGGTGAAGGCGTTAAGTTCGAAAGAATTAGACGTGTTACAGGTTATTTAGTAGGTACTTTAGATCGTTTTAACAACGGTAAAAGAGCTGAAGAAAAAGACCGCGTTAAACATTTGCATGTTTAAATTATTTAGATTTAAAGATGTTTGATTCAGAATTAGATTTATCTGTTCTAGATAACACAACTATAAGAATTGCCGGAGCCATGACAGAGTCTATTGTCGATGGCCCCGGAATTCGTTATGTTATATTTACACAAGGCTGTCCTTTTCATTGTAAAGGTTGCCATAATCCACAAGCTCAGACTTTGTCTGGGGGAATGGATGTAAAGCTTCGTGTTCTATATGATGAATTCGAAGATAATCCTTTAATTAAAGGCGTTACTTTTTCAGGTGGCGAACCTTTTATTCAAACAGGACCACTTACAATTTTAGCTAAATTTCTTAAAAAGAAAGGCTATTCTGTTTGGTCTTATTCTGGTTATACATACGATAAGCTTGTTAATGATCCTATTAGAAGAAGATTATTAGAACAGCTAGATGTTGTTGTTGATGGTCCATTTGTTATGGCAAAGAAGTCTATTGATTTAGATTTTAGAGGCTCATCTAACCAACGCATTATCAATGTACAAGAATCGTTAAAGCAAAACAAAGTTGTTTTAATGGAAGGGTTTAATTAGCATTTAATGAACTCTCATAAAGTAGTATGTAAGTCTTGCGATTTAACTGTAGAACTTAAACAGCTACGAAAAAATTATGATTGTTTATGCCCAAGATGTGGCAATAGACTCTTTAATGGAATATTAACAAGTAAAGCTGATGTTGCGATTGTAGCTTTTGCTGCTCTCCAATTTATTTTTATTAGTGCTTTTGTTCCATTTATGTCTATTTCATCTATTGGATTAAACTTTCAAATGTCCCTGTTCTCAATAGTTAACATCTTAGAAGATAAGTGGGGATCTCTTTTATATGCCTTTTTATTCTTTACTTTTTTCTCTCCTATTACAGTTCTATCTACAATTGTTTTAGTAGGTGGTTTTAAGCTTAAACCAAATATTATTACAGCAAAAATATACAAGTTTTGTCATAGCATGTGTATGGTTGATGTATTTGTTCTTGGTATTTGTGTAAGTTTAATTAAGCTAAGCTCTTTAGCTGATGTAACTTTTTACATAGGTTTTTACACAACATTTATTTTTTCTTTAATGATGCTATGGTGTTGTTCTAGATTTAAGCCGTATATTCTTTGGAATATGATTAAATCCCAAGAAACACTCTATCTTCAAACTGGATTAACAGCTAAAGAACAGCATTATAAGCAATGCCATGAGTGTGGTTATGTGTTTGAAAGTAAATTAAAAATAGATAAATGCCCACGTTGTGGTCAAAATGTAGAATACAGACAGAACCACTGTTTTTCTAAAAGTTTATGCTTACTGATTTCAGCTGTTATTCTTTATCTTCCTTCAAATTTATATCCTGTGATGTACACAGAGTTTATTGGTTCCACATCTGGATCTAATATTATTGAAGGTGTTATTGCAATGTGGGATATGAATTCTTACTTTGTGGCTATTGTTATTCTCGTTGCTTCCATATTTATTCCTGCATTTAAAATTTTCTCGTTGTCTTTTATTCTTTATGCAACAAAGTATTCAAAAATAAGAATTAAAAAGCGTGTAAGTAAGCTTTACAGGTTTGTTTTATTCATAGGAAGATGGTCTTTGATTGATGTTTATGTCGTAATTATCATGTCGTCTATCGTGAAGATGAATAATTTATTAAATATTGAACCTGGATTTGCTATTATTTGTTTCTGTTCTGTAGTTGTAATAACTGTATTTTCAGCTGAAGAATTTGATGAAAGACTAATTTGGGATTCCAACAATAAGAGTTAAGTATGGAAAACAATTCAAATCAATCAGAAGTTATTGTAAAAAAGCATAGATTCTCTTTATATTGGTTAGTACCTATATTAGCTACAATTATTACTATATCTCTTATATGGTCTAATACCTTCAATAAAGGTGAGCTAGTTACCTTAACAATGGATGATG
>CAZEXR010000162.1:0-4869 GCA_964516675.1 uncultured Enterobacterales bacterium
TTTAACGGCAAATATTAAAGTGTGAAGTCAAGCGCTTTGGTAGTTTTGCCATATAAAAAAATTACATTCTTAATATTGTTAAAAATAAACAGCTTAAAAAACAGAACGTTCTCGGAGTAAAGCTAATTATGATCGCAGATACAAGCAGAGTTATTATGAAGGACATCATCACGTATTACGTTATAAGCCTTTTGTAAATCCACAATCATTACCTTTGATACGTCATAATTAAGATAATCTATTGCACCTGCTGCTTCAAATTTGGAAGCAATCGGATTAATTGTGTTTACAACTTCTCTAGAATAATCTCTTACAAACATTGAGTAGGTTCTTGGTGTTGTTTCACCTTTTTCATCTGTGTAGTCAGCATTGAAGTCTTTAACAAATCGATAAGTAACAATACCAGTGCCCTCTTCAACATAATGAACAAAGGTAAATGAATACTGCAAAGAAACATCAATAATGATGTTTTTAAAACCATATTTGTGAAAAAGAGCAAAAGGAGAAGACGAATCAAAAGAATCTTTATTGTCTAAAGAAAAAAACTCTTCTTTAAGAAATCCTGTTATCGCAAAAGAATAAATTGGATGTTTCGTTCTTTTAAAATCATTGCGAGTTAAAGCTTTAGTACCTAATGATCCTGTTTTACAAGGAGTTTTGTTGATATTAAATGCAACACCTTTGCAAAAATCCCAATTATAGGTAGGGATAGCTAAAGTACCATCATCTCCAATTGCTACCTTAATGCAATCAATTAGTTTGTCCAGAAAAGATTCAAAGCTAAAATCTAATTTACTGTCATCTTTGCTTTGTTTTTTCTGATTATAAAAATATGTATAAGCAAGCTTTCTTATGTCAGAAGATAATAAAATATTATCTCCTTTTTTTAGATTCAAGTTATCAACAAAATTTTCTATACTTACAAATTCTTTTACTGTTTTCTCTGCCATTTTACTCTATCATCCTACTCGACTATCTTTAATAAATTTTGATCTAAAAGCTTATGAACAGTGTCTAATAAAGCATATGCAGGAACAAATATTCTCTCACTTATATCTAATAAGCTTTGTGTTCCATCAGCATATGCTATAAAGTTTGTCATTGTTTGAATGCCAGCATAAGATCCTTTACAACTTAAAGTCGGATAAAGATTTCTCTTTCCTAACTGAGGTTCACAAAGAACATCTACCTTATACTTATGATTGTGTTCTAATACTTCTAAAACTCTAATCATGGCATTTACTGCACCATCTAGACCTTTTGCACTTACAAAATCTAAGTTATCTAAAGATGTATGGTATTCACTGAACATGCCATATTTGCTTCTACAAACAGCACACACGGGTAAATCTACACCAGGTGCATTAAATTGTCTTTCATCAGAGCCTCTATATAAATAAGAATAACTCTTATATGTTTATTTACCTATAGATTTGAACGTGTTATCAATTACTCTATCTGTAATTGTATTTCCATATCGAGAGTGAACAGCTGAATAAGCATTATCGTCTCCGACACAAGACAATACAAAGCCAGCTTTTACATGATTTTTTAGATGATCTAGATTTCTACTCAAATAAGTAATTGAGCCAATGGTTTCAGGAATATAAATAAATCTATAGGTATATCTATGATTTCCTTTTTTCTCCAGGATGTATTTTGCCAAAGCAACAGATACAGCAGGTCCTGAGCATTCATTATTTGCCATTGAAGGATGACAAAGGTAGGTACTAATTAAAATCTCTTCATCAGTTTTGCCTTTGATAATCAACTCACCATAAGTTAATGAACCATTTTCTAAACTACTGTTAATTACAGCATGATATGTACCATCTTTTAACGAATCTAATTGATTTTGACTCATGCAAAAACCAGAACATTCTTTATAGTATGAAGTTACATAAGGAATAGCATCTTTTTGATTAGGCTGGGTATATATTATCTTTTTTAGTTCCTCTAAAGATAAATACTCATTCATTGGTAAAGAATAACCTAGTACATGCAGGTTTGAGTTTTTGGTGTCAATAATGCGATTACATTGTTCATCTTCAATATAAGCTTCAGAACAATTCCACTCTTTTGGCACAGTCCAATCAAATACTTTCGTACCAGATGGAATTTCATAAATCTCTATATTAGGAAGATATTCTTTTAAGATATCAAGTGACTGCCTGAATCCATTTCCCGTAATACTTCTAAATAAAGGAAATAATCTTTTTACTAAGTTGTAACAATCTTCACCATTAAATGTATTTTCAAACATTTGTAGTCCTTAACAATAAATCTATTTACATATTAAGTAAAAAGATGTTGATAAATCAAACAATTATTTATAAAACACGAACTGAAGCCCAAAAATATATAGTCTGTTTTAAATTCTTTAAATAAAATCTTCTCTAGCTAACGACAAAACCTAGTTTTGTTTTACCAAAACTAGGTTCTTACACAAATATTATTACAAGATAATGTAATTATGAATTACTAAAATGAATAACGAGCACCGATTTCAGCGTAGTTCTTATCCTTTAGATATGGAGCATTAACCTTATATGCGTTTAAGCCCTTCATATCCTTTTCATTTGTTACATCAAATCTAGCTTCTGCCCATACGTTAAAATTAGGGTTAATCTTGTAGTTTAGATATACAGGAATTGACTTTAAAGTGTAATCTAACTTGTCATTACCGTACTTATCACCTGTACCATCCTGCTCATAAGAAATGACGTTATAGCCAGTCTTAAAGTTTACACCACAGTCAAAAGCATAACCTACAGCAAACTCTAGACCACGAGTTTTTAAGTCCTTATCTTGGTTAGAACCAATTTTTTTGAACTCAAAATCGCGAGTATTGTACATTAAAGCAGAATAGAAACCAGACTGAGCATTACCAACAGCAACACCTACTAAAGCGCTATTCACCTTATCTAGGTCATTGATGTAATCTAAAGTACCTGCAGCTTTGTCGTTCTGACCTTTAATCATTTCATATGCAGCACGAATTGTTAAAGAATCAATTACAGGTAAGCTGTCAATTGTATATCCAGCTGCAATTGTTGCACCGCCTTCAACATCTACTTTCTTATGCTTTGAAAAACCATTCTCTAGCTTGTAATCATCGTTTGAAAATAGACCGCCTAACTTTAAGTCAAAACCGCTATTTGAAAATGAATACTCTAAGCGACCAGAGTTACGCTCATCATTAGCAGACTGAGCATTACATCCAAAATCGTCATACACATCTGTCAAACCTGAAACATAAGTAGCAGCACCTTTATAACGACCGGCCTTTAAAGCACCAAAAGAACCAAAATCTGCTTGAACAAACTGATCTCGACCACTAATGGTATCACCTTTTTTTGATGAACCATCTGCCATATCCCACTGAGAATAACCTGATAAGGTTACAAAAGATAACTTAGTTGCACCACCGATACCAAAGCGAGCTGAATTCTGCAATGTTGAATCATTAACGCCAGCTTTACCATTGCTACCACTCAAAAATAAAGCTTGAACACGACCATCAACCTTTAAACTAGTACCATCTTTATCATAAATATTTGCTGCATTTGCAGTAGATAAAGTAGCAGCTGTTACAACTAATGCCAATAATGACTTTTTCATATAAAACTCTCTATTTAATTTTTTTACTATGTGCCTCATGCACAAGATAAATGTTAAAAATTAACTGTTAAGTTTTATCAAAAGTAACATGATGATTTGTTAAAACAATGTTATAAATTGTAAAAAAACGAAGACTCCAACTTCACGATTTACAAAGAATGCAAATTGAAGTTAGAGTCTTAAATTAGGTTAGTTTTTTTTAGTTTTTATTAGCCTAATAGTAGGTTATTCATTGCCTTAACAAAAGTGCTTGGATCTTTTAGTGCACCTTGATCTGCTAATAGAGCCTGTTCGTAAACAAGTTCTGCCCATTGGCTAAATCTTGATTCATCCATCTCTGCATAAGCCTTTTGGATTAACTTGTGCTCTGGATTTAACTCTAAAGTAAACTTCTCTTCAGGCATTGTCTGACCTGATGCCTCAAGTAAACGACGCATCTGCATGGTCATCATACGGTTAGTATCTGAGATAACACATGAAGGAGAGTCGATTAGACGAGTTGATACAGTAACATCCTTAACCTTGTCACCTAAAGCTTTCTTAAAGCGCTCAATTAAGTCCTTGTTCTCTGTAGCTACAGTTTCCTGTTTCTTCTTCTCTTCTTCATCAGCTAAGTTACCTAGCTTTAAGTCTTGAGAATTAGCAGATACAAATTCTTTTCCGGCAAATTCGGTGATGTTGCCCATTAGCCACTCATCAACACGATCCCACATTAGTAGAACTTCAACGCCCTTAGTCTTTAACTGCTCTAAGTAAGGTGAGTTCTTAGCAGCTTCATAGCTTTCAGCTGTAATGTAGTAAATCTTGTCCTGGCCTTCCTTCATACGTGAAATGTAATCCTCAAAGCTTACATTCATCACATCAGAATCATTGTTAGTTGAAGCGAAACGTAAAAGCTTTAAGATAGCTTCCTTGTTATCGTAATCCTCAACAGGACCTTCCTTTAGAACATTGCCAAACTGCTTGTAGAATACAGTGTACTTATCGTTATCTTTAGTTAGTTTATCTAACATACCTAAAGCACGCTTAGTTAAAGCTTTCTTTAACTTACGAGTTACAGCAGTTTCCTGTAAAAGCTCACGTGATACGTTAAGTGGAAGTGCATTAGTATCGATTAAGCCCTTAACAAAACGTAGGTAGTTAGGTAAGAAAGCCTCAGCTTTATCCATGATGAAAACACGCTGAACATAAAGCTTTAGACCATGCTCTGAGGTACGGTTATATAAATCCCATGGAGCTTGCTTTGGA
>CAZEXR010000163.1:0-4860 GCA_964516675.1 uncultured Enterobacterales bacterium
GAATCATCAAAATATGCAGGTACCGTAATTACGGCTTCCGTGATTTTTTCTCCCAATTTTTCTTCGGCATCACTCTTTAATTTTTGCAGTACCATCGCCGAGATTTCTTGAGGAGTATATTCCTTACCTTGCATCTCAATTTTTACTTTATCATCACTTTTTAAAATTTTATATGGAAGCAACGATAAATCACGCTGCACTTCGGCATCTTCAAAACGACGACCGATTAAACGCTTGATAGCAAATAAAGTGTTCTTAGGATTTGTTACAGCCTGACGCTTTGCAGCATCACCAACTAAAATCTCGCCTTCTTTTGTGTAAGCAACGATTGATGGAGTGGTACGACGACCTTCAGAGTTCTCTAATACACGAACCTTGTCACCGTCTAATACAGCAACACATGAGTTAGTAGTACCTAAATCAATACCAATAATTTTACCCATTTTGGATTCCTCTATAATTAAAACTTTTTTAGTTCTTATGAACTTTTAAATCTTTCTGTTTTACTAAATGGAGCTTAATTTTTTAATTTCAAGATTAAGCTTCAATATTTATTGTATTTTTTTGTTCTTCGTCTTTAGGAGCAGCAGTAGCAGGTGATCCATTAGATACAATAACCATTGCAGGACGAACAACACGACCGTTTAATGTATAACCCTTTTGCATTACAGCCATTACATTATTTGCAGCAACATCAGCTGATGGAGCCATTGAAATAGCCTGATGTAAGTTAGGGTCAAAAGGAGCATTTTCAGGATTTACAGCTTCAACACCAAAAGACTTTAATTCTTTTAATAGCAATGTAACTGTATTCTCAACACCTTCAACCATTGGCTTAATTGCAGGATCTTCTTTATTTGCATGCTGCAAAGCTAGCTCTAAAGAATCAACAACAGGAATTAAAGCTTTTAAAATCTTTTCATTGCCAAACTTTCTTTCACGTTCAACATCAGCTTCAATACGCTTCTTTTGATTCTCTGTTTCTGCAACTGCACGAACAAGTCTTTCAATTTCATCTTTATGTTTAGTCTCTAGTGCACTTACCTGAGCCTTTAACTGCTCATTTTCAGTTACTAATTCCTTAACATCGAAAGTTTGTTCTTGAGCCTGAGACTCATCAGATTGCTCTTGTGTAGCTTCCTGTTCCAATGATACAGACTCCTCGCCATTTAGATCTTTATCTAAATCTTGAGCCACTGTTTCTGCTTTTGCATTTTCAAAAGCTTGTTTCATTTGGTTTTCTTCAGTTTGCATTTTGTACTCTATAAATAAGTTTTGTTGATTAGCAATACTTTGAAAATGGGGATACTCTTTTTTGATTTCAAGAGCATTTTTTTAAATTTTTAAATTTTTCTTTTAATAAACACTTAGCTTAAGATTTTTTTTTGCTACAATCAGCCTAATAAACAAAGGATTTGACTATGCAAATTAAAAAATTATTAACTATTGCAGCTTTTAGTGCAGTTGTTCCGTTTTTAACAACATCATGCGCTTATAGAGCGGACCTAAATCAAGGTAACTATGTTGAACAAGATTTAGTAAATCAACTAGCTTATGGTATGAGCTCTGAACAGGTTCGCTATGTTTTAGGCACTCCAATGTTAATTGATCCATTTGATAATTCACGTTGGTACTACACAAGTTTCAAACGTGTAGGTTGGAGTTCTCCTGAAATTCATAACCTAGTACTTCTATTTGATGGCAATAGCCTAATTGATATGTCAGGCGACTACAAAAAGCCTGCTACCTTCAGTGCTGGTCTAACAACAGCTCCTAATGGTGGTAATACAGAACAATTCGAATTACCTCAGGAATAATTTTGTGAAAAGTGCCATCCGTTTACTAATCATTTCTTGTTGTTTTACAACACTGCTAAACGGATGCACTTTAGAAGATGAAACTGAAGAAAAAATAATCACGCCCCCTCCTGTAATTTCATCTGATAAAGATAAAAACTCAATTAAATTTATTGAAATTACTAAAAAATGTGCCTTAGGTGATTTAACTTATGCACCAATTTCAGTATATCTTTACAATCAATCCTTACCACAAGATGCATTTGCTCAAGACATCATATTACCTTCGGTTACAGATTATAAGAATGTAAGTGATGATGAGGTTGAACCTTTTCTATATCAGACCTATTTACTAAATAACTATTACGAAAAATGTCTGCAAAAAGCAGCTTTTGAAGGCTTAACAGAATACAGAGACTATTACGTTACAAGACCTAGAATTGCAGCTTTAATTTCAAGATTCTTTTATTCAAAAGATGATTATTCAAACGGAGCTTATTGGGCTCGTCGAGTTGTTAACTATTCAGGTGTAAGTCAGGGTAATTACATTCTTGGTAGAGTCTTTATTGGTAATGATAAGACTAGAAGCATTGGTGCTGACTTGTTAAAAGAATCAGCAAAAAAAGGAAATGTTTCAGCAAAACAATTTCTTTCTGATTCTGTAATTAACAATAATGTTTTTGATTTATTAAATTCAAAAGAGCAAGAAAAAGTTCAACAAAGCCACTCTCAGACAAACGATTAGTTAAAAAATTTACGTGTTAAACGACTAAGATTAACAATATTTTCACATAAAATTAACAATTCTTTTCTATAATAAGATGTGTTAACAGAAAACCCCTTACTCCAAATATAATAATAATTACTTGAGGTCAAAATGCTAGAAAATATTGTTCCAAAAGAACTTTCATGGCTTTCATTTAATGGAAGAGTTTTACAAGAAGCTGCAGATCCTTCTGTTCCTCTAATTGAAAGAGTCAGATTTTTAGGTATCTATTCAAGCAATCTTGATGAATTCTTTAAAGTTCGTGTAGCAGAACTTAAACGTCAGGTTATTATTAACAAAGCTTCTCAAATTAAAAATGAGGAAGCGGTAAACCTTTTAAAGCAAGTACAAAGTGAAGCTAGTAAATATCAAAGAACTCTAAATAGACTTTATAAGCAATTATTAGTAGAACTTGCCGACCATAATATTTTATTAAGAGATCAAGACTCCATTACCCCAACTCAAAAAGATTGGGTTTCTTCCTATTTTAAACACCATGTTTTAAAGCACATCAATCCTGTAATCATTGATGAAGAAACAGATCTTGTATCCTTTTTAAAAGATGAATTTACTTACCTTTTAGTTAAATTATCACATCACCAAAAAGAAGGTCATGCTCTAATTGAAATTCCTACAGATAAAATTCCTCGTTTTATTCGAATGCCATCTGAGGATAATTCTGTTGTATTTATGTTCTTAGATGATGTTATCCGTGTAGGTATGGATATGATCTTCAAGGGACTATATGAATACGATTCCATTGAAGCATACTCTATTAAGATGAACCGTGATGCTGAATATGACCTATTAGGTAATATTGATAGATCTCTGCTAGAAAACATGTCTGAGGCATTAAAACAAAGACTTAATGCAATGCCTGTTCGATTCTCTTATGATGCTCATATGCCAGAGGACATGGTTAAGTTTATGGCAGGAGAACTTAAGATGTCTGCTATCGACTCAATGATGCCTGGTAATAGATATCATAATTTTAAAGACTTCTTAACATTTCCTAGCATAGGAAGTGATGATATGGAAAACCACAATTTATCAGAGGTTAAGTCATATCAATTTGAAAATGCGGTAACACCTTTTGAGGCAATAGCTAAAAAGGATATACTTTTATATTATCCATACTACTCTTTTGATTATTTTACAGAATTTCTTCGATTTGCATCATATGATCCAAAAGTAAGCTCTATAAAAATCAATATCTACCGTGTTGCAAGTAATAGCCGTGTAATCAATTCTTTAATTCACGCAGCTAATAATGGAAAATCAGTTACCGTAGTCGTAGAACTAAAGGCTCGTTTTGATGAGGCTAATAACGTTAAGTGGGCATCTCGATTAACCCAAGCTGGTGTTAAAGTTATGTTCGGTCTTCCAACATTAAAAATTCACTCAAAACTTTGTTTAATTACCCGTCATGAGGATGATGAGGTGATTCGCTATGCTCATATCGGTACAGGTAACTTTAACGAAAAAACCGCTAAGATTTACACTGACTTTGCTTTATTTACTGCAAATGAAAAAGTAGCAAAAGAAGTTGATGATGTATTTAGATTTATTGAATATCCTTACACACGACCAGTCTTTAATAATCTTTTAGTTTCTCCTTTAAATGCAAGAGAAAAGATTTCTTTTATGATTGATAGAGAAATTGAATTTGCTCGTGCAGGAAAACCAGCTTCCATCCATTTTAAAGTTAATGCTTTAGTTGATATTCCTTTAATCGAAAAGCTTTATGATGCAAGCAAAGCAGGAGTTAAGATTAGAGGCATAGTAAGAGGTATGTGCTCATTGAGACCTGGAATTCCTGGTCTTTCAGAGAATATTTACATTACATCTATTGTAGATAGGTTCTTAGAACATCCTCGTGTTATGTTATTTAACAATAATGGTGACGAAGAATTATATATTACATCAGCCGATTGGATGAGAAGAAACCTTGATTTACGTATTGAAGTTGGTACAAAAGTACTAGATAAATCTCTTCAAAAACGAATTAAGGCAATCTTAAAACTTCAAGAAGATGATAATAGAAAAGCTCGTATTATTGATGCTAATCAGACTAATACCTATGTTCAAGCAGCAGAAGGTGAAGGTCAGGTTCGATCTCAGATAGATATTCATGATTATCTGTTAAATACAGAAAATCAAATCGCAAAAGACGCTCAGTAAAAAAATCTTCTTTATGCAAAGGACGTACTAGTGACGTCCTTTTTCATTTTTTATATAAAATATATTTACATCTGACATTGAGCAGTAAATTTTAGGAATATTTTTCGGGCTAGTGTA
>CAZEXR010000164.1:0-4752 GCA_964516675.1 uncultured Enterobacterales bacterium
TTTAAATGCTGTTTTTACTGTATAAGTGGATCAATTTTAAATCGCTGTTGACACTCTCACAGTCATGCTCTAAAAAATGGAGCCTTTGGAATTTTAACAGGATCCTTACTACATACATTTTGTGATGGCCTTGTTATTGCGTCTGCTTTTCTAGCAAATCCAACACTAGGTTTTGCAGTAACAATTGCTGTTTTAAGCCATGAGATTGCACATGAGTTAGGTGATTATGCAATTATGCTTGATTGTGGAATGACAACTAATCAAGCATACATAGTAAACATCACAGCCCTTACAGGATGTCTTTTAGGTGGTGTACTAGGTTTCTTTATCTTAAACGAAGCTAAAGCTTTTATTCCCTATGCTCTTGCCTTATCTGGCTCAAGTTTTATTTATGTGTCTTTATCAGACCTTCTGCCACGCTTAAGAAACTGTGAGAATAAAAAGAAAGTTACAATAAGATTTATCTACATTCTTTTAGGTGTTGTTTTATCTTTACTAATTGCAAGTCACGATTAAAAAACAAAGCCTTGATATAATTCAAGGCTTGATGATTTCTTACTTAGTTGATAATTCTTATTTTACTTTTGGTCCATTTGAAATCTTTGAAAAATCAAATAAATCTTTATCAAGTAAATGAGATGGAGCCACATTCTTTAAGGCTTTAAATACGACATCAGCACGCTTTGGATAATCCTTATCCCAAGATTTAATCATCTTGTTCATATTTGCTCTTTGCTGATCTTCTCCCCAACCACATAGACCCTTAGGCATAATTGGGTATTGCTTAACTTTTGATAAAGAAATTAAGTCTCTTTCACGGCAATAAATTAAAGGTCTAATTACAGTTAAATCATCCTTATCATTGCGTAAAACAGGAGGCATTGCCTTCATCATTCCAGAATAAAAAATGTTTAAAAAGAAAGTTGATAAACAATCATCCTTATGATGACCTAAAGCAACCTTATTTGCACCAATCTCACGAGCAAATGAGTATAAATAGCCACGACGTAAACGAGAGCAAAGTGAACAGTAAGGAATACCCTCCCCAACTTTTTCTTTACACAACTCATATACGGGACGAGGTAACATATGATATTCAAGACCAACTTTTTTTAGGTGATCTTCTAACATGTATTCAGGGCTGTTTGGGAAGCCTGAATCAATATGTACAGGTATAAGCGTAAAGTTAATAGGAGCTGAACGTTTTAAAGATAAAAGCATATCTAAAAGCACATAGCTATCTTTACCGCCTGACATACATACTAAGATTTTGTCGTTTTCTTCAATCATGCCATAGTCTCCTATTGCATGACCAACCTTACGACGTAAGCGTTTAAATAGCTTATCTGCTTTGTATTTTTCTTGCTTATCTACAATATTAAAATAAGGACTTACATTGCGAGCATAAGCATCTGCTTGTTCAGGGAAATCTGTATCGTTTTGCATATATTAATTAAATACTTTTTGAAGGGGTTGTTGTAGGGACAGATCTTACAACAGTTTTTGGAGTCACCACAACTACATCACAGTCTAGATCATCGGCAATCTTTTCACATATATTACCTATTAGAGCAGAAGCAATACCGCGACGAGCTGAAGTTCCAATAAATAAAGCAGTTGGATTTAACTCTTTGCATTTATCAATGATAACAGAATCTAAACTACCTTCACTAATGTGACAGTCTTCAGGCTTAATCTTATGACGCATTGCAAAAGCTAAAGCTTTTTTACAGCCTTCCTTTAAAGCTTCATCATAAACACTATCAGGTGTATATCCTGGCAAGTCAACAGCTACAGGAGGAACTATAGGAGTAATAGCATTGATTATTACAATTTTACAACCTGTAAATGTAGCTAGAGCTTGAGCTTCACGAAGCAAACGTAAGTTAGTAAGTCTTGATAACTCATCATTGATATCAGATAAATCAACAGCTACAGCAATAGTTCCCTTTGGAGTCCACATATGATCTTTTGCAATACATACAGGAACAGGAGAATGACGTAACATTTGCCAATCTAAAGGAGTGAAGATAACGGTATCTAATAGTCCGTGGATTTCTGATGTTTTAAATAGAATATCGCAGCATTTTTCTTTTGCTAAAGCTACAATCTCACGACCAACATCTCTTGAATAAATAACTCTTTTTTCAATATTAACCCCCATTGCGTTAATTGCTAAATAAGCATTCAACCAATTTTCTTGTTTTTTGATAAAAGCTTTTTCAAATTCTTCTTTATCTACAGCAAGTAATGAGGTTAGATTAAGCTTTTCTTGATTTACAGCAAGAACAGCAGTTATTTTAATTTGGTCTGTATTGTCTTTAGTTTGTCTTAATTTTGCATAGTTATAAATAGCTAAAGCTCTTTCAAGAGCAGGTTGGCGCAACTGTTTGTGTTCAATGACTACTAAGATATTATGAAAAGATTTCAAAACAAGGCCTCTAAAAAACTGTGTCTATTCTAATTATACACAAGTTTTTAAATTATAAATGTAACTGTTTATTACTGCTGTGAGCAATAATTTTCAATTCTCTTGTTCAATTTTCGCCATGAAGCTTTTACTTTTCTTACATAGCGATTATGAATGTCTGGGTTTACTGAATAGTGATAGTGGTAATTACCTACACCTCTCCAGATTTTGCCTCCAGACTTCTCTATTTCTCTACGAATTAAATAACCCATTGCCCAAATATTATGGCAAGGTTTACTCTTGATATCAGACTTTGATAAGTGGAATTTACCAAGCTCTTTTAAACGAACATCGTTAATCTGAGCAGGACCACAATCCTGAGTACCATTTCGATTGTTTCTACATGTTCCATTTACAGGACCACGCTCTACATCAAGCATGGCATAGAGTAATTCTTCGGGGAGATTAAATTGATATGCAGACCAAGCGATGCAATTTCTCACATCCTTGTATTTACTCATTACACCTGTACTATAGGCTACATCTCGCCAATGATTTGCCTGACCATGGCACTTCATTTGAGTTGCATTAACTGAAGATGTAGTAAGTAATATAGATATTAGAACAATAAACTTAATGATTTTATTGAGAATCATTTTGCTTTATGCCTCTGACAGCATCAATAAGGTTAGTTTCAACATTCAAAAGATCACTTGCATCAAATTTAACAATTTGAGCATTTGGATTTGATTTAGGAACTTCGTGAATAGTTGGGTACACGTAGCCTTGAGAATCAGTATAACTTCTAACTTTGATGGTATTAATAATGGTGTTAATCGCCACACCTTCACGTTGAAGTTTTACAGGAGATAAATTAAATACTAAAGGTGTATCGTAGTTAGTAAGTTCTACAATCATCTTAGTTGTTGTAGCACCAACATTTTGCTTAACCAAAAGCTCTGAAGGTGATGCGGTAACCTCAGTTAAAAAGCCTTGAGCCTCACAGCGAACAGAGCCTATTTCCCAAGGTACCCCTTGAAGATCATAAAATCTAATGATACTAGCGCCATAATCAGGAACACCAATAGTAATATCAGGAGAATAAATTGCAGCTAGTCTAACAATGCCAGATCCTACATCTCCAGGTACAAAAGGAGCTGATTCAATTTCAACATTTTCAGACATTAAACCAAAGGTGTCATTTTCAATGGTTTTGCCCTCATTTATCTGCTCTTGTGTTCTAAATTTTGTAAGAGTATCAGGAAGCTCAGGTGGAGGGGCTGGCATAGTAATAGCAATGGCATTTGTCACCATCATACATAAAGTAGTTGCTAATACGTTTTTTTTACCCAAACTCATAATCTAAAACTATCCTGTTACCCTAAAAATTATTTTTTATTTTTAATGTTAAATTCTTTTATTTTGGTATCAATTCTACCCAAATGTTCGCAACTATCTTTAATGCCACTATCGCATGCAATCTTATACAAACGCTTTGCACCATTAAAATCTTGCTCACCACCTTCGCCTAATTCAAGCATAAAGCCTAAATTTCTACAGCTTTCCATACTTCCGCCAAGGCATGCTTCCATATAATAAGTTTTAGCTCTACCTAAATCTTTTTTAACATCTTTACCTGTATAAAAAGAATTAGCTAAATTGTAGCAGGCTTTGGTTTCGCCACCGTTACAAGATTTATCATAATAATAAACAGACTTTTCCATGTTAGCTTCAACTGCAATGCCTGTTTCATACATTGCACCAAGCTTTGCACACTCTTTAGGGTCACCAGCTTCACAGCTTACAATATGTTTATTAACAGCTTGTTCGATGGAAGCTAATTTATCTTGCTCATCAGCTAAAGCTGAAACACAAGCAGATAAACATGACACCATAACTAATGGCATTACTATTTTTTTTATCATTTTTTTTGTCTCAAAAATAAAAATTTATTCAACTTTTAATTTTTTCTTTAAAGAATCAAGCTCATC
The DNA here is from genome assembly GCA_964516675.1 of uncultured Enterobacterales bacterium. Classification (GTDB taxonomy): domain Bacteria; phylum Pseudomonadota; class Gammaproteobacteria; order Enterobacterales; family Succinivibrionaceae; genus Succinivibrio. The sequence continues at coordinate 4,402 of CAZEXR010000164.1, forward strand.
ACAAGACTCTTTTTTACCGAGTTCACATGATTTATTATACAAGGCTAAAGCCTTTTTATAATTGTTTTTTACACCTACACCATCAACGTGCATTTTAGCTAATAGGAAACAGCCAAAAGCATCATTTCCATCACAAGCCTTAGTAAATAGTTTTACAGAGTTATCAAGATTGCGTCTTACACCTAAGCCCTTTGCATGCATTGAACCTAATACAGAACAGGTGTACATATTGCCACCTTCACAAGCCTTTGAGATAAAGTAGGCAGCCTGAGAGTTATTGACTGGTACATATTTACCAGTAAGATAAATCTCGCCTAATTGCACACAAGAATCATTATGGCCACTTTCACA
>CAZEXR010000165.1:0-4711 GCA_964516675.1 uncultured Enterobacterales bacterium
TTCTTTATTTTATGAGGATCTTAGAGTTAATTTCTTAAGATCCGGGGTATGATTTACTATACAGACGAGTTTTTTATTTCTAGCTATTAGCTGCAATATATTATTTTTTTGATAAAAATTAAGCTGCATAAGCAGCTTAATTTAAGTATTGATTGAATATAAAACAAAATATCTGTTAGCGGATATTCTTAAATTTCTCACATGCTAAGTGGTAGATGTTAGCAAGTGATGCTTCAGTAGTTGTTTTATAAAGAGTTCTTGTATCTGTTAGAACTTTTCTTGTCTGACGATTCTTTAGATTAATGTGTTGTTGACCATTATTTGTTTGGGTATAAACATCAAGTTCTATATCAGAGATAATGTCAGAATTTACTTTATCCATTGAAGTCCATGACCAGAAGTTTTTAACGCTTACAGCCATTGTAATGGTGCTAGGATCATTTAAATCCGCATTCTCAACAACAGTAAAACCATCTTCTGTTAAAGCTTGGGTCAAAATATCTTTAACTAAAGAAGCAATGGTTTTTCCTTCAGGAACAAGCATTGCGCCTGTGTGGTCTCCGATTAGGTTCTTTAGTCTTGCGTATACGCGAGCTTTATAATCAGGTGACAAAACAATACCAGAAGGTTGCTCAGGCTTTGCTTCGCTTCCTCCAAATACACGATTATCAGTTACATCTGCAATGCAAATTCTTGGTCCTGATTGATTGTTTGAAACAACTTTTACAGGGCTTCTTAAATCAACGTTGTACATGTTGTTTGAACATGCGTTTAGTGTAAGAAGCATTGCAATAGATGCTAAAGCAAGTTTTAAAATTCTCATTTTGTCCTCTCGTACTTAGTACGCTTATTATCAAATGAATTTCTTAGTATAGATGTAGTTTAGTAATGAGGTGGTGGAACTTCATCTTTTTGTGAAACAGTTGCATATGGATCACCTACCTTTAAATAAAGGATCTTAAATTGATTCTGAAGCTTATCAAGTTTGTCATATAGACCACTTAATTCTCTTGCTTGACTGTCAACCTGAGCCTCAAGCCATGCGAGCTTTTCTTCAAGTTCAATTAGTTTTGTGTCTTTAGATGTATTCATATTTCTCCAATAGCATTTTTTGTATTTGGTGCAACTTAGCAAAAAATGCAAAATAATTTAGATGCAATTATAATGATTTCTAATGAAATTAGACAATTAAATGAGGAAAAAATGGCCAGCGACGAGTTAGTTGATGTTGTAGATGCAAATAACAATATCGTAAAAACTGTTACCCGTAAACAAATGCGACAAGAACAGCTTCCTCACAGAGCTTCATATATTGCGCTTTGTGATAGACAAAATAAGTTTTTAGTTGAGATTAGAACATTATGTAAAGATTATTCACCTGGTACTTTTGATGCTGTTGTAGGTGGTGTTATGCAACATGGTGAAGACGAGGTTGAATCAGCTAAACGAGAATTGTTTGAAGAAGTTGGTGTCGATGCTGATTCAAAAAATATTGAGTTTCATAATTTAGGCACTTATAAAATTGAATCAAACAATGGTAAACACTTTTTTTATGCTTATTTATATCTAGCAAAAGGTGACTGTTTGACGGTTAGACAGGCAAGTGAAGTATCTGGAGTTATGTTTATTGATGAGTCTGAAATTTTTAGATTAAAAGATAGTACAAGCTATGATTCTGTAGTAGCTTTTAAAGAGATTTTACAAAGGGCTAGAGATAAAAAGATTATCTAGAAAAAATGTCGCGCCATAAGGCGCGATATTTTTATAACCAACCTTTCTTTCTAAAGAATAGGTAAGTTACAGCAGCAGATAGTACCATCAAACCAATTGATAAAGGGTAGCCCCAATACCAATCAAGCTCAGGCATAAACTTAAAGTTCATACCATAGACAGATGCAATCCAAGTTGGAGGCATGAATACTACTGCAGCCACAGAGAAGATCTTAATGATGCTGTTCTGTTTCTGATTTGTGTATCCCATTGATGCTTCTAGCTGGAAGTTAATCTTGTTAGAAATAAACGATGTATGAGGCAAGATAGACTCAATATCGTTTAGAACTTCATCAAGAATTCTTAACTGTCTTTCTTCTAAAGAGCTTTCAAAGGTCTTTTTGATAAAACGTAATGCGCGACGTGTATCGTGAAGTGCCTGTAAGATTTGGGAATTTAATTCCTCTTGGTTTACAAGTTCTTCAAGAGTTTCATCTACACGTGAGTCATCAGTTATCTGATCAGATGTTTCTTCTAAGGTGCTGTATGCATCCTCGATCAAATCAGATAACTGATCTACTTTTAGATCCTGTAATTTAACAAGAATATCTAAAGCAGAACGAATATCAACTTTGTTATGTCTTATGTAATATCTTAATAGACGAACAATAGAAATGTCGTCTTCCCTGAAAGAAATCAATAGATTTTTACGCATTGTGAATGACATATTCACACCACGAGTTTCATTTGAAATTCTTTGTGGGAACAAAGACAAAATATGTACGCCATCAGGGCCAACACGGAAACGTGATGATGACTCAATATCATCCATCTCGTCTTCCTCAGGAACATCTTCTACGAATAATGTTTCGAGCCAAGAACGCTCTTCATCATCAGGCTGATTAACATCTAACCAGATTACATCTGACGGTAGGGGTTCTTTGGGTGTAATTGGGACGATTGATAAGCTATCGTCATCATTTAAAAGGCATGCTGAAATCATGTAATTCTCCAAGGAACAGCTACAGCTGTTTGGTTGTTTCGCATTAGCAGCATGGCACGCGGCTATAATTAGCCAGACCTACCAAGATTTTTGTGAGTGTATTTTTTCACAAAAAAATGATAAATGCCACATGAAAATGCAAAAAATTACGAGATTTGGCTTGTTATAGCTAATCGTTAGAATCTGATAGATTGAAGTTTTTCCAATATGCTCCAAATTCAGGAAGAATATGCTCGCGTAATAATTCAACTACACGACCAATGTTCTTTTCTCGAATTGAATTTGCTATCTCTTGATGTTCGACAATAGACTTTTGCATATGCTCTAAATTATTACCAAGAAAGTTTCTAGCTGTGTTCATGATTGCAGAAATTCTTTCAAAAGAAGTAATAAAGTAGTTGTTGTCACATAGAGAAACCAAAGTTTCATGGAAAATAGAATCTTGCTCAAGATATACATCACCTTGATTTAAAGCTAGTGCAAGCTTCATCTTTAAAATGATGTTTTCTGTTTTTTCAATTAACTTATCTTGATTTTGACTAAATGACAAAATCATACCTTGTGATTCAATTACAAAGCGAAAGTTTAAAAGATTGAGCAACTCTTTTTGAGTTAAAGAGAAGACATAGGTGCCACTTTTTGCTTTTCTAACTACTAAGCCTTCAGCTTGTAATCTTTTTAAAGCATCACGAATAGGCGCTTTATTGGCATTTAAAGATTGTTCTAGAGTACGTTCTGAGATTTTCTTTCCCATTGCAAAAGTACCATTAACAATCATGTCTTTTATGCGGGTATAAATGATGTCTTTTTGTAAATCGTGTTCCATTGTCTTTACTTTAAAATTAACTAATGGACTACATTATATATACTGCAAGGTAATAATCTTTAAATTTGCGTTAAAAGACGTTTTTCTTATACAAAAATTTGATTAGTTTCACACTTTTATCGTTTCGATGTTTAAAATTTAACATTCTGAAATTTATGTTAGGTTGAGAAATAAAAAGCTTATATTTGCGCTTTATTTAAAAAAAATAAGCTCAATTATTTTTTTATTGAGCTTATTGTCTATTTTATTTTAGTTTTTTTTAGGTGTTAGTTAGTAGATTCCTAAACTATTCCAAAACTCACATTTATGTGCAATGTTAAATCTTTTATAAGTCATTCTTGGATTTGGTAGAGCGATACTTAATGTATTTCTTTTTTCTTTATCAAATTGTTTCCAATCTTTATGTTTTGTATTGATGTGTTTTACATCCGACCATACTGATATCATAAATTTTGACAACGGTTTTTGTAGTTTATTTAAAGTTGTATCTCTGTTAGTACTTCCATTAAATCCTTTGAATATATATGGAATTTCATATGTGTGAGCAGCTCTTGTGACTAAGCTTAATTCTCCTAAATATGAAGGTGCAGTTCTGTCGGCAAACTCATATGAGTAAACAGGAATTTTACTTGATAGAACTTCGTTAATTCTCATCGCAGGACAAGCAAAGACAGAGTCTGTAAATGCTGCGCCATAGGCCTCAGCTGCGTTTACATATTTATCTAAATCATATTCTTTTAAAACAGCTTTTGCTTTGTCTCCATATAGATCTTTTATTATGTTTTCATAATCTTGATCTTTGATTATCTTGCCAGTCATTGTTTCGATAGTTCCTGAAAAGAAGTCTCCTTCATCAAGATTATTACCATTTATGAGAGTTACTTTATTGATTTTGCCTGTTTTAAATGCCTCTGCATAAGACATCGGTATAAAGTTTTCATCAATAATTGGAGTATTAACCATATAAGGTGCTTGTGCTTTTAAAAGCTCATCTGAAGATTTTGATCTGAGACAAACAGTGTCATTTGTGTCACAACCTAAAGCTTTTGCAAAGGCATTACCTTTTTGTCTTGTAGCTTCTTTTGTAATTGCTCCTGCTACATTTGGATACTTATTGATGTAAGTAACCCATAACCCCAATTTTAGAAGCGATCCCAAAACAGTAAAATGCT
>CAZEXR010000166.1:0-4691 GCA_964516675.1 uncultured Enterobacterales bacterium
TATCGTGCTCTACTTTTAATTATTTACCCATAGTTATGCACGAAGAGCCATTTATCAACTAAATTCATAAGTGTAATGTTGCTTTCTTCAAGAGATTGACTTAGTTCTTTATTCATTCGTGGCAAAACTCGCTGCTGAATTAGCCTTACGCTGAGCTCTACAGCAGACTTTTGACTAGGTGAATAAACGTTATTTGGCAATAAAGCAATTTTAATTTGCTTCATATAATTATCAAAAGAACTGTTGATAATAGCTTCTTGACCATAAGTATGTTTATCAACCATGCTTTTGGCGTTATCACAAAGCAATATTGAAGGACGGCAACCAAAATATATTAAAGAATGGGCTATAGCCTCACAGGTACATTTGGTACTTTGCTGCGGAATGATTTTAGCATAGGTGTAGTAACTGGCTCCCCAGGTGAGAACACAAATTGAGCAGTTTGTTATATCGCCAGAGCTAGAATACATTTTCCATTTTCTGCCGGTATAATCTATTTCTAACTCTGAGCTATATGGATGCTCTTGGACCATATAAGTCTCAACGCCTTTAAGAGACTTTTTAGCTTTTGATAAATTTTCGTAGTACCAGCTTCTACCGATTGGTTCCTTATTTTCGGCAATGCACTTTTCAACATAATCGATGTACATTACTTGAGATGTTAAATGCCTTTCTATTTGTTTGTTTGCCTCATCTATAAAGTTTGGATGAAGGATGGCATCATTTAAAGGCTTATTTCTTTCTATCTTAATAGGCTTTTGATCTTTAAATGGAGTTTGTCCTGATGGATATATAACTTTTATTAGAGCCTCATCGTTTAACTTGTTAAGGGCATCTAAGTTAGTTATATGGCCTTCTTTTAATCTGGCTCTAAACTTAGTAATGGTTGTATGTGAGCAACCATTATTATTGGCAATAGGGACATTGTGCCCACCATTAAAAATCTCAATACAGATATTTCTCATCTGCTGAATATTCATTGTTCTTCCTTGAGTGTTCATTCAAGGCCTCCGTAAAACGGCGAAATTGCCGCATTACTATTTTTAAACAATGACATTTATATTGATGTGACGAAAATGTAAGTAGCAGAAATTATAAAGGAATTCGTGGCAGAAGTTAGACTGGATTTGCTAGCGGAAGTTAAGTGGATTTAGCAGTTGTATCAAATGCAATTAAAAATTACATCGTGTCAGTGCAAAATATACAGAAATATGGATTAAACAAGGCATTATTAAAACAAAAATTTCATTTTTTATATAAAAGCTCCAAAACATAGGTCTTTTGAGATGTAAATTTATTGTTTAAATTAAATTTACAGTGCAAAAATTTGTGTTATTATCGAAAAGAAGTCAATAGTGACTTTATATATATCAGTAGGTTAAATACAAATGTTATTACTCGTCGCCGTGGTCAAGAATATAAAAGAAGGATTAGCGACAGTATTGCATTGATATATGTATATATCGAATTTCAAAAGAAGGGTGCATGCTTTTAGCTGCACCCTTTTTTGATCTTTGAATAAAACAAATAGTAACAACAAAAAAAGAGGTAATTATGAACAGGCAACAATATCTTATGGGAGTAAAAGCAGGTGCACCTGTAATCTTCGGATTTATTCCTGTAGGCATCGCTTATGCAATCATGGCTCAACAAGCTGGTTTCTCAATTAGTGAGATTATTTTAATGTCAGTCATGGTCTTTGCTGGTGCTTCTCAGATGATGGCCAGTGGAATGCTTATGCAGGGCGCTGGTCTTATTGCCGTCATTTTAGCTACTTTTATTTTAAATCTTCGACATCTAATCATGAGTACTTGTGTATTCAATAAGATGGTTGAGAGCAGCATGGCCAAAAGGTTATTAGCTTCATTTGGCGTGACAGATGAGTCATTTGCTTTATTTACAACCGCTAACGATGATACAAACTCATCTAGCTATTTTCTAGGTATGATAACCGTTACCTATTCTTCATGGGTTATAGGTTCAGCAATAGGTGCTTTTGCAACCGAGATTTTGCCAAACATCTTGTCAAAGAGCTTAGGTATTTCTTTATATGCAATGTTTATTGCTCTTTTAATGCCTAGTGTAAGAGGCAATACTCGTTTAGGACTATTAGTTTGTCTTACTGGCTTAGTAAATTTTGCACTTACCTTCATTATTGCACTTAGCTGGGCTTTAATTATTGCAACTTTATCTTGTGCCTGGATTGGTACCTACTTTATCAAAGATGAACAATAGGACAGAACCATGATTAGTTATTCTGCTTTTATCTTATTTTTAGGCATGGCTTTAGTTACTTTTATTCCTAGAGCAATCCCTGCTGTTTTTATTGAGAAAATGAATTTTTCTCCAAAATTTGAAAAATTTCTAAAACTTATTCCATATACAGCAATGGCAGCTTTAATTCTGCCAGGTGCTATTACAGCAGATCCTGATAGAGTATATATAGGTATTATCGGAGCATTGGTTGCAGCGGTGTTATCATATCGTAAATTAAATTTAATAATTTGTGTTTTAGCTGCTATTGTTGCTGACTTTTTAATCTATCTTTGTGTGTTATAAAAGGAAAATAATTATATGAAAATTGAGCACGTTGCTTTATATGTAAGCGACATTGAAGCTACAAGAGAATTCTTTATTAAGTATTTAGGTGCAACATCAAATGAGATGTACCACAATAAAACTTCAAATTTTAAGTCATATTTCTTATCTTTTGATGATGGTGCAAGACTTGAGATTATGAATAAGCCTGGTATTAAAGATTGTTCAGATCAAGCAACTCGCAATGGATTTATTCATTTAGCTTTCTCTGTAGGTTCTAAAGAGAAAGTTGATAGTCTAACTGCTCAATTAAAAGCAGATGGCTTTGATGTTGTAAGTGGTCCTCGCACCACAGGTGATGGATACTATGAGAGCTGTGTTCAAGCAATTGAAAACAACCTAATAGAGATTACTATTTAGTTCTCTGTTCAATTTGTGTTAAAAGTGTTAAATAAACAGTTTAACGCCTTTTTTATATTGATAAGCCCATTATAATCAAGGTATAGATGATGAAAATATAAGGGGTGTACATATGGATGCAATTGAGAATATTCTATCTCGTCACAGTGTGCGTGAGTATTTAGACAAAAAAGTCTCAAACGAAGATATTAAAACAATTTTAACTGCAGGTATGTCAGGACCATCTGCTGTAAATTGCAAGCCTTGGGAGTTTTTGATAACTCAAGATAAAGCTGTATTAGAAAAAATGGCCAAAGCAAATGGCCCTTATGCTAAACCGATTTTAAATGCTGCTTTTGGTATTTTAGTATTAGGAAATACCGCACAAGGTTATGGTGGGGAGACTGGATATTGGCCTGTAGATTGTTCTATTGCTTGTCAGAATATGATTTTAGCTGCTCATGCTTTAGGTATAGGTTCTGTTTGGCTTGGAACATATCCTGAAATGGACAGAGTACAACACCACATAAAAGACTTTAATTTACCAGGAAATATTGTGCCTCTTGCGCTTTTATCTTTTGGCTATCCTAAAAAGGAAAATCATGAGATAAGAGACCAATATGACGAGAGCAAAGTTCATTATGATAAATGGTAATTAACTTTTTGTTTTATAAATATATTTAGCTTTAAATCCTATCTGTTATGGTAGGATTTTCTTTTTTTGCTGGCATTGTCACACTTTTAATTTCTTGCCAAAAACATGCAATAAAATAGAAAAAATCAGCATTCAACTTAAACAAAAGCCATTCTATTATTAAACTGTAATAAAAAATAACAAAATACAGAATTCGGTTTGGCTATATGATTAACAAGATTTTTAATATTTTTTGTGCGTTGCTTATTATTGCAGTGCCATTAGCTGCTGTAAAAGCAAAGTCTCAAGCAAGTCATATTAGTTATGAAGATACCGTAGTGTTTATTTTTCTGCAGGAAAACACACAAAGATTATTGCAGATTACATTTCCAAAAAATTAGGTTGTAACAGTATTGAAATTGAACCTTTGGTTCCTTATACAAATGACGACCTAAATTATAGAGTAGAGGATTCTCGTGTGAGTTTAGAGAATTTTGATCCACACGCAAGACCTTTAATTAAAAACATAAATGAACTAAAACAATTAGACAAATATAAGCGAGTAATCATAGGAAGTCCTGTATGGTTTAGAAAATCACCAAAAATAATTAAATCATTACTTGATGACTATGACTTACAAGGTAAAGAGATATTTACTTTCGTAACCTCAGGAGGCTCTCCTGTTTATACATTTATAGAAGATTTAAAAGAAAAGTATCCGAATTTAAACTTTAAAAAAGCCATAAGATTTAAAACAAACGAATCTGATGCTGCTATTGATGATTGGCTAAAACATCTTGATAAGTAGTTTATAAGACAGGTGAGATATGAGTACATTTAATAGTCTACTTGAAAACTCAGTTGAGTCAAAAACTCTTAAAGCTCATTGCACAGAACATCCAACTAAAAGATTTAAGTTAATGGATATCATCAATAAGGCCATTAAAGATCAAGGTCCAAATTGTGACCTTAATTTTATTGATGTTTCTAAAATAGATAACATGGAAGAACTCTTTTGGCAGTTTGATGAATTCAATGGTGATATCTCACAATGGGATGTATCAAATCTGACATTGAGCAGTAAATTTTAGGAATATTTTTCGGGCTAGTGTAACTTGTT
>CAZEXR010000167.1:0-4651 GCA_964516675.1 uncultured Enterobacterales bacterium
TTACCGACTGAGTGCCATTATAGGTATAACATTATAATATGTCAAGATTTTTTTTAATAAAATAATAATAATTTCTGTAAATACAAATAAATAGGCTTGTTTAAGCTATTTGCTTAAATCTAAAAAAATAGCACAAATTAGATAAGCCGATAAAAGTCTCTAGCTAAAGATGATATTGATATTCAGGATAATTGATAGGATGTGTTAAGCAAAGAAAGAGAAAAAAAATACAAAGGGTAAATATACAAAAGTAAAAGGCATCCTTGTTCCAAGATAATTAACTCATAGAATATGCTTGAGCTATCTAATGAATATGTCTTTAGTAAGAGGAGTACAACTAACTACACATCCAAACAGGTTAGATAATCCCACCCTCAAAAATTCGCGATCAGTGGATTATGTGGTTATATTTGTAATCTTGTCTTTACCCTAACTCTGAAAGTCATCTAATTCTGACTATTAGAATTCATATTTTGATGATTAAAGAAGATTGAATGAAGCTAGATATCTATGGGAAATTTTGACAAGACTGTTTAACAATATATAAAGCAAAAGCTCAATCTGACAGATATGATAATGAGTTTTTCAATTGCCAATAGAGTAATTCATGCCACAAAGCTTTCTTAAGAATAAAAAATGAAATAATAGATAGATCTGTTGTTGGTAAAACTTGATGAAAATACGATTACGATTAAGAGGAGATTTTAAGTAGAGATGGTCGGTAATGCAGGGTTCGAACCTGCGACCCTCTGGTCCCAAACCAGATGCGCTACCGGGCTGCGCTAATTACCGAACGCATGCATTATAGAAATCAGAGACATCAATGTCAAGAAAAATTATAAAAAAAACTGACATCAAAAAATGTGTATTAAAATGTCTTTTTATTCAATATGTTAGACGAATATCACTATTTTTAATCAATATTTTTATCTAAATATTAGTTTTTTAGCTAAAAAAATTAAAAAATTGCCCCTAAAATTCTCAATTTTTGGAAACTAATACCTTTTTGATAAAAACTATCGAAAAATGTTTTTTACTAACTTATTGATTTATAACAAAACACAAAAAAACATTAAAAATTTTTTTTGAGAAATTGATCACATTTGAATTTTTGTGATATAGTTCACGTACTCCTTATGTTTGTTTGATTGTTGTCCCCTGAAAATTTTTTATGTTCAGGGGATTTTTCTTTGTGCATTCATAAAATCAAATTGGCCTTACTCCTCACTTTTGTCTAACTCTTTTGGTTTATTCTTTTCATATTTGCTAAAATATTGTTGATCTTTTGTGCATCATTTAATTCTTTGTTGATAATAAACATAAAAGATATAATGATTTCTAAATCATGTGGAGACATTAAGCCATGTCAGTTAAGACTAAATTTCAAAAAATTGCTCTAGTAATTGCTATAGCTACAACTTCTACCTTATTTGTTAATGGTTGCGCTACTTTATTAGTCGGTGGTGCTGCTGCCGGTGCCGGTGCTTTTGTAGGATCTGATAGTAGACCTGTAGATAAACAATATAATGATCAGAAGATTACTAATACAGTTCTTGATATCTTAAAAAATGATAGAACAAGATCTGAATACAAAGTATTTAGAGTTGATGGCGTTTCAGTCAATGGCAATGTTTTATTAGTTGGTCAAACTCGCGATAGAGAATACTTAAACGAAGCTGTTTCAAAGATTCAGAGAGTTGAAGGTGTAAGAAGAATCTTTAATCAAGTTGCTAACAAAGAGCCTGTTTCAGCTGGTACTGTTGCAAAAGATTCCTTAATAACTTCAAGAGTGAAGAGTTTACTTTTACTAGGTGATGATATCAGCTCAGGTCGTTTTAAGGTTATCACTGAAGATGGCGTTGTATATCTATTAGGTTATGTAACTAAAGATGAAGGTCAGAGAGCTATTAACCAAGCTAGAAAAGTAAGTGGTGTTAAGAAGATTCACCCAATTTACGACTATATGGATGCTAGTGGAACTCCTAATTCTTCAGATGGCGCTCCTGTAGTAAGTAGCGATGGTGTGTCAACAACTTCAACTTCTACTCAATCTGCAACAAGATCGTCTTCTTTAGCTGAGGAAGCTCAGTCTAGTGTTGATAATGGTGGCGCTGTTCTTGAGGATGATGAACTATTATCTCCAAGTTCTCCTGCTCAAAGCTTTTAATATAGATAACACGAATTATTATGCCTCAGAAAAATCAGTATATTTATTTTGTTGATGCCTTTACTCCTAACGAAGGAGAGCCTGGCTTATTCTTAGAATATGGTGTTCTTCGTTGGGACAGTGTTCCTTCAACAAGACCTGAGGTGTTTGTTCATTCATATTTAAGACCAACTGGTGCAAATTCAAGAATTCGTTGGGCTGTAGCTTCTGTTGAAATGAAGATTACTAGGGAATTCCTTGATGGAAAAGGTGAACTTCCTACAATGGAAGATATGATTGAGGCAGACTACTTAAATAATAAATCTGTTGTTTGTTTTGATTTAAGACAAGATCCTTTCCCTGATTTAACTTCAAATTGTTCTTGCACTTCAATTGTGGATATGTGGCAGAACATTTATTCTGATGATGAAAAAGCTCTATCTTGTTTCGATTTGAATCAGATGTGCGATTATATTGGATTATTACCTGATGATAAGGTTAATACCAATTACACTCCATTGTTAAAGCGTCTTCATCAAATGGCTGCCTTATGGTCATTTCTATCAGAAATTAAAAAACATCCTAAGAGAAGGAAAACATTGTCATCTGGTGGAATGCAGTTTAATTGCATTTGGCCATTACCAAAAATTGAAGACGAATGGTTTGAAAATGAACCTCAGAGTTTTGAAGATTTAACTGATCAACAAATAGATGATTTTTTTAATGGCAATTTGTCAGACAGATTAAACTGGTTCGATATCAGTATGTATGCCTATGATTGGATATACAATCGACCTAAATCCCAAGGTCTTAGCGACCTTAAGGGACAAAATGAATTAACATCTTTTATTTTTAATAAAATACTTTCCTTTAAAGTAAAAATATTGGTTTTAATTTTCTTCTCTGTTTTTTTACATAGAAAAGAAATTGCTTTATCAATTGCAAAAAAACATGGTTCTCTTGGATCTTTAACTCCTGCTGAAAATGAAAGATTTTCAAATTTCATTGTAAGTAATCTAGATGTGTTTTTAACTCAAGATCAACAAGCAAGTTTGATAGCTTCCTTGATAAACCAATCATTAGATGCAAATGATAAAGTTCCATTTACTCATTATGATTATGATAGTCTTCAAAAGAGAGCTAAAGAAGATGATGATGGTCCAAGATATATTTTTACATCAAATGCTCCTGATAATAAGTCAGCCTCTTGCTATAAAGAAATTCGTGAAGCATCTGGCAAGACTATTTACAGATGTTATGAAGTAAAAGGAAGAGGCAAAGATAGAGAACTTAATATTGATCTTGTAAATAGGAATCTTAATGCTCTTTTAAAGGATGCTACTAATCCATTTTCTTCTTTTTGGTTAACATCTGAGCTGAAGCTTTGGATTCAATATATTTCTGGTGTTAGTTTTACTGAAATTGAAAGAACTGTGAAATTCAATGATTCAGAAAAGATAATAGCAACAAGAACTATACTTAAAAAGATAGTCCAAAAAGAAGCTACTCCTTATTTAAAGGCTTTATACGATAAGCTTAATCAGTGTGCTTCGTCAATTCAGGAAGTTACAAATGAGCCTATGACAATAGGTTTTAATTTCCAGGGTATTTCTTTAGAAGTAATAATAACTCCACCTTCAAAGATGAGTTTTTTACGAAAGATTTTCGATTTTAATTAAAAATGAAATTTAACACATTATTTATTAAAGCTGTCGTTATTACGGCAGCTTTTGCTTTTTCGTATCAATCAGTTGCCTCAAATTCTGAGGTAATTGGTGAGTATGCAAATGGCTGTATCAAAGGTACTATTCAACTTACAGACGGTGCTCATTATCAGGTGCAAAAGTGGGGATATGGCAGAAATTTTGGACATCCTCAACTTATTAACTATATTCAAACACTAGTTCAAAAGGCAAAAGCTAATAATTTGCCAAATCTCTTAATTGGCGATTTGTCAAAGCAGTATGGTGGTTCATTTGGTTCTGCTTCAAGTCATGGTTCACATCAAAGTGGTCTTGATGTTGATATTTCTTTTGATTTTGCAACTCCTAGAAAGACCTCTTATGAGCTTTCTCATCCAAAAGATGTTTATCTTGTAGATACTCATAATAGAATTACATCTAATTTTGATAAAAGACGTGTGGCTTTAATCTATCTAGCAGCAAATGATTCTCGAGTTGAGCGCATTTTTGTTGCCCCTGGTATCAAAAAGACTCTTTGTAATGTATATGAAGGTCATGATAGATCTTGGCTTCAAAAACTCAGACCTTGGTTTGGACATCGTGGTCATATGCATGTTCGTTTAGGTTGTCCTATTGATAGTCCATTATGTGTAAGACAAGCTAAATCACCTGCTGGTGATGGATGTGGTGCTGAGCTTGATTCTTGGTTAAATCCACCTCCACCTTCAAAATCTACAAATAAGGCAAAACCTAAGCCAAAACCAAAGAAAGTATTACCAGAGCAGTGTAAAGCTCTGTTCAAACAGGTTGCATCAAAATAGGG
>CAZEXR010000168.1:0-4625 GCA_964516675.1 uncultured Enterobacterales bacterium
TTGACTACCATACAGATTCTGATAAAGAATTAAGACCAAAGCTTTTAGTTAATAAAAAAGCTGAAGAAAAAAAGATACTTTCAACCATATTAAATCTTTTAAAGAACTGTGATGAATTCAAATTCTGTGTAGCTTTTATTACAACTGGTGGTCTTGCTTGCATTTTAGAGACACTAATAGAGCTTAATAATCGTCATGTTAAAGGACAAATTCTTACCTCTACTTATCAAAACTTTACTCAACCTGAAGCTCTAGAAAGAATATTGAGAAATTTCCCTAACATTGAGCTTAAGATTCAAACAGATTCAAACCTACACGCTAAAAGCTACATCTTTAAAAGTGGAGATAACTACACTGCTATTGTAGGAAGTTCAAACCTTACCCAAAATGCTTTATGTCTTAATAATGAATGGAATTTAAAATTCACATCACTTGCTGATGGAGAAATTATTAAATCATTACTAGAAAGATTTAATAATGAATTTAATAACTCAACCTCAGTTGATGAGAAGTTTTTATCAGATTATCAAAAGACCTATGATCTACAATTTACAAAGATAAATAAGCTAATTGAAGATAATAATTTTTCTGATGAAAGCGTTAGAAAAATAAAACCGAATCAAATGCAACAGCAGGCTTTAGACTCTTTAAAAGAGCTTCGAGCAGAAGGTAAGAAAAAAGCACTAATCATCTCTGCTACAGGTACAGGTAAAACCTTTTTATCTGCATTTGATGCTTTAAGTTTTAAACCTAAAAGATTGCTGTTTATAGTTCACAGAGAGCGAATTGCAAAAGCTGCCCTTGCCTCATTTAAAAAAGTTTTTGGAAATTCAATTAGTACAGGTTTATATACAGGTAATAATAAGGATTTAGATAAGGACTTTATCTTTTCAACCATACAAACCGTAGCAAAGGAAGAGAATCTAAAAGAGTTATCTCACAATCAACCTGACTATTTTGATTACATAGTGATTGATGAAGCTCATCATCTAGGAGCTTCAAGTTATCAGACTGTTTTAAATTATTTCACACCTAAGTTTTTACTAGGAATGACTGCAACACCAGAAAGAACAGATAGCTTTGATATCTTTAAAGCTTTTAATTATGACATTGCATACGAAATAAGATTAAACCATGCCCTAGAGCATCAAATGCTAGTTCCATTTCACTATTATGGAGTCTCAGACATTACATTAAATGGTGAATTGCTAGATGACAAAGCCTCTTTTGAAAAACTAACAGCAAGTCAACGAGTAAAAAATATTATAAAAGCCACTAAATTATATGGATGCGATCATGGACGCATAAAAGGCTTAATGTTCTGCTCGTCAGTTGAAGAATGCTTATCCTTATCAAAATCCTTAAATGAGCAAGATATCAAAGCTGTAGCATTAAGTGGAGATTCAACAGATGAACAAAGAGAACGAGCAATTCAACGATTAGAGTCTGATAATCCAAATGATTGTATTGATTACATCATCACCAGAGATATCTTTAATGAAGGTGTAGATATTCCTTGTGTAAACCAAGTGGTATTACTTCGTCCGACACAATCAGCAATTGTCTTTGTGCAACAACTAGGTCGTGGTCTTAGAAAATCAGATGGTAAAGAGTTTTTAACTGTAATCGATTTTATTGGAAACTATTCGAATAATTATCTAGTACCGATTGCGTTGTATGGCGACAATTCTTACAACAAAGATAGACTTAGAAAGCTAATTACTACAGGGTCAGTGCAATTACCAGGAGCCTCAACTGTAGATTTTGATGTAATTACAAAAGAGAATATTTTCAAATCCATTGAACAGGCGAATGTAACCTTGCTCAAAGATTTAAAAAATGACTATCAGTTACTAAAGTACAAATTAGGCCATGTACCAACCATGATGGATTTTGTAAATCATGGTAGTCGTGATCCATTTTTATATGTAAGTTATGGCAGAAGCTCTTACTACTCTTTTGTAAATAAAATTGATCCGAATGCTATTCCTATAATAGACACTGCCACAGAAAAACACTTATCATTTTTCTCTTTAGAAATTGCAAATGGAAAAAGAGCTACTGAGCTTGTATTACTACAAGCCTTATTAAATGAAAAAGAAATTAGTGTTGATAAGTTAAAACATCTGGTCTCTTCTGTCAGTGTAGAGCCAAATAACAGTGAGATTGTTTCAGCACTTAATGTAATCAATGGAACTTTTTTTATTAAAAATGATTTTATTAAATACTCTATTCCTAAAGATGGCTTTGTAAGCTTTAAAAATAACAGCTTTATGCCTTCTAGGGAGTTACAAAATATCATTGAGAATAAAGACACGGTTAAGTATTTAAAAGACATCATCGATTATGGTATCAACAAATTTAAACAAGGCTTTAAAAAGCATTCTTATAGGGATGGTTTTGTATTAGGAGAGAAATACTCAAGAAAGGATGTTTGTAGAATTTTGCAATGGACAAAAGATCAGTCATCCACAGTATATGGCTATAGAATCAATAAAGAGACAGATACTTGTCCTATCTTTGTAACTTACAAGAAAAACGATACTGTTTCTGCTAGCACAAAATACGAAGACTACTTTTTATCAACTAATTCTTTCCATTGGATGACAAGAAATAAAGTCAAAAAAGACTCACCAGAGAGTATTGCTATCAGAAAAGCAAAAGATAGCAATTTAAAGATAAGTTTATTTGTAAAAAAATCAGATGATGAATCCTCAGACTTTTACTATATCAGTGATGTTATTCCTATTAGAGAACAGGAATGCACCATTGAAAATAATAAGGGGCAGACTCTACCTATAATGAATTTTGATTTTCTGTTAAAAGATCCTGTAACTGACCATTTATACGATTATTTAACCGACAAGAAGCACAAAAATAGATAGAAAATTTAACAACAATTCAATAACTTTTAACAAAGTATTTATAGAATATAATTTGTAATATTAGGCATATATATATGCTATTTATGCTTATATTTACCAATTTGAGATAAAGATCATAAATACACTTTTGTATATTTTGTAGTATGAATTTACAACAAATCCTAACAAACAAAATGGAGTTAAAAATGGCAAAGATTTTTGCATTTATTACAGCTGCAGTTTTAGCATTAACACTTACAGCATGTGGTGGTCCGAGCAAGGAAGAAGTTGCTCAAAAATGGGTGGAAGCAAACTACAGTGCAAATGTAGATGAAGTGGTAAATCTTGTTTACTTCACCCCTACCGAATACAAGGAAGAGCTTGAAAATAATAAAAAGACTCTGAGTGGAAAACTAGCAAATTCATTACCAGAAAAGAAAAAAGAAATTGATGAACAAGCAGGTGGCGTAAAAAGCATTGTAGTTAAAGAAGTTGTAGAGAATAAAAATGATCCTAAATATGCTAACGCAGTAGTAGAGGTTACTTTTAATAAGGAACTTAGAGGATCACTTACAAGAATTGAAAAATTTACATTAATTCAGACAGATTCAGGATGGCTAGTTAATTTCTAAGACGTCAAATTGAATTTATTAAAGTATTTTTCCAAGGCACTTTTTCTTTTAGTAGTTACTACTCTATTTTGTTTTGAGTATCACTATCTAAAAGTTGAAGTGCCTTCTTCATGTATTGTAGATAAAGCAAGTCTTCAGGATTTAAAGCTTGGAGACTTAATCCTACGCAAAGGAAAAGATGCTGATAGCCATTTTATCTGTCAGGTATCTGGTGGCAACTACTCTCATATAGGAATGGTGACAAAACTCTATCCTAGTATTGAAATTACACATGCAACCCTCAATGATAAAGGTGTTGAAGATGGTGTGGTAGTATCAAGTTTAGAGAATTTTTTTGACTCAAAAGCCGCCTCAAAAGGACTTATCTTAAGATTAGATTTTATAAATAAAGATAATGTAGGTAAGGTTATAGAAGAGGTATCCTCTCATTTAGGACAGAGCTTTTTAATTGAACCTAGTATTAGTCCAAAATCAGAACATTCTTTGTACTGTACCACCTTAATTTTAAAAGGAATATCAAAGGTAAATAAGGATTTGTATCTTAATTGGAGGTATCTTGATATGCCTTTAATGCGAGGATATTACCTATATCCTCAAGCATTTATAGAATCAGATAAAGCAAAGGTTATCTACAAATTCTAATCATCAAGCTCACGATAGCAAAAGCCTATAAAACCATTTGGAGCTTTCCAAAGCAAGGCATAGGTAGGAAGCTTTTCTTTAAAGCAGTACTGTAAATCAACTAATGACAAGTATTTATGACTTATCTTCTTAAGTGGACTACTAGGGTGTAATACGTTTAAAAGCTGATAAGCGTATTTTTGTGCTAATTCAACATAGGCTCTATATACGTTCTTATCTGCCTTTGTAAGGTTAGTTTCAAGAATTTTGCTTACCAAAGCCAAAATCATAGACTCTTCAATGATCATGGTCATACGAACTTTTTTGCCATTGTTCTCATCAGCAAAAATCATTTGATAGCATGAAGGTTGCTTTAATGGAGTACCAGCATAGCTAGAATCAAATAGTTCAACATCCATTTGGAAGATTCTTTTCATGAAATCGACAAATTCAGTATCAATGATTTTAATCTTTGCTAAAGGATCGACATTAGCATCATACTTAGTGT
>CAZEXR010000169.1:0-4497 GCA_964516675.1 uncultured Enterobacterales bacterium
AGTAATTTACTTTTAGTTTAGATAAAGGCTAGGACTTATAGTTCTAGCCTTATTTATAGATAGGATTTTTTAAATAGGCTCAATAGCTGAAATTTTAACCTCTAATCTAGAGGCACCCTTGTAATGGTTAACGCCTACTGTGTAAACAGCACGAACTCTCATGTTATTTAAAATTCCGCGCTCGTTTGGAGTGGCTCTTAATTTAATGCCTCTTAGCAAAGAGCCATCATCATTTCTTAAAGAGAAACGTAAATGACGATTTGCAACTAAGAAAGTATCTTCAACTGTATACTCTCCATCAAAGCAAGGCTCTTCAAAACCATTTCCCCAAGGACCGTAGGATTCTAAATCCTGAGCAAAACCGATGTTTAAATAGTTAGAAGGAAGCTCTCCATCAGATACAATTTCATCATCATTTGGATTACCTAAATTCTCTAAGGCTACCTGATTAAAAAGAGTCTTAAATTCTTCAAAATTTTCTTTTCGAATTGAAGCGCCTGCTGCCATTGCATGTCCTCCAAAACGAATTAGTAAATCAGGACGTTTATCAGATAAGGCCTGTAAAATTTTTACTAAGCTAAAGCCTATTACAGAACGAGCAGAGCCTGAAAGCTCATCACCACTACCTGAGAATACAAAGCAAGGCACGGAGAATTTCTCTTTAATTCGACTTGCAATTAAGCCACCTAAACCTACAAGCCAATTTGGTCTGTAAAGTACGATTGCTGAATTCCCCTGTTGCTCCATAGCATCATCTGTAGCTTCTTTAATAAAGACACGTTCATAATCGCAACGACGTTTGTTACACATCTCTAATTGATAAGCAATATCCTGAGCCTCTTGAGGATCATCTGTTAGCATCAATGATACTGCAGGATTATTCTCAAGCTTGATACGTCCTGGAGCATTTAATCTAGGACATAAATCAAAGGCGATACTAATTGAATTTATCGCAGCTAAATCAACACGACAGGAGGCTGCTAGCGCTTTAATACCGATAATACAACGACCTGCTCTTATTTTTTCAAAACCTGAGCGGACTAGTTTTCTGTTGTTTGCATCTAGTTGCATCACGTCACCTATGGTGCCTAGTGCAACTAAATCTAAAAATCTGCCAATTAAAGGGACTTGTGTGTCTTTATAAAAACCGCAATCACGTAACACAGCACGAGTGGCAATTAGGACATAAAATAATACGCCTGCACCGCAAAGACTTTTTGATGGGAATAAATCACCTGGCAATTTAGGATCGACAATAGCATCAGCACAAGGTAAATCTTCAGGAGTTTCATGATGATCAGTAATAACAACCTTAAGACCTTTTGATTTAGCATAATCAATAGATTCTTTACAACTTACACCATTATCAACAGTTAGAATTAAACTAACACCTCTTTCTAAGGCTTTATCAACAGCATCAGAGCTTACGCCATAACCACCTTCATATCGAGATGGAACATAGTAAGAAACATCTTTAGCGCCAAGATCTTTTAAGCATCTAACACCTAAAGCAGTACCGGTGATACCGTCAACATCATAATCTCCAGCTACTAATATGGACTCTCCTGCCATAATAGAGTTGGCAATGATTTGACTTGCCTTATCAATATCATGAAGATCTTTGTAATGAAAAATATCACTTAACTGACAAGTTACATCACTTTCAGTTTGCACTCCTCTTCGAGCGAGGATCTGACGAATGATGGGGTCAGATATATAAGTTTGTAAGTGACTATCATCAATAATGTCACGACGTTGAATCTTCACGATTTATCCCTTAGGTTCTGTATTATGTATGTCTTTTGCGATTAGTATTGTCCAAGATCTTTATTATATGAGTAGTTCTGTCATATTTATATAGATATGATAAAGATTTATATATTTGTGTGAAGGCAAACGAGAGAAGAAAATTTATTTAAAATAAAGATCTTTTGACAATCAACAATTAAAATCTAATTTACTCAAATTTTGCTAAAATAGTGTTATTAAATCTCTTGGAATAAAAACATATGATGCATGACATAAAATATCAACAAAGAAGTTTGTTGTTGCTCTTGCCTTTAGGCTTGTTAGCAATTGTGTCTTATGCTCTAGATAAACGTATTCCTATTGGTATTGAATTCTCTTTGCAAAACAGAATTCTTGATATTTGTAGAGTAATTATTCCAGGTTTCTTTGCTATCGCAGTTGCTTGTTTAATTCCAACTTTTAATCGATCCTTTCAGCTTTTTATTGTAGGTTTTAACTACATGATATTAGCTGTGTTCTCTTTACTTAAATATCATACTTTCTTCTCCCAGCCTACAGCCTGGGTATTATCAGCATTAGTTGCCACTTTATTTTTAATTCCCAATAGTGATCTTGAAACAGATACCGAAACAATTAGCTTTAAAGCCCTCTTAGCAAAAGCGTGTGGAGCTCTATTAGCCCCTCCATTACTTCTATTAACGGTTGTGGTTTTAATTAAGAACATTGAGCACTCTATCTTAATTACCTTCACCTCTGTTTTTGTAGACTCAGCTCTTTCTTGTCTTTTCGTTCCTATTTACGAAATCATGTTAACCTTAGGCTTTAGCTCTCTTTTAAATTCTCTTGTGTCACTACAATCAGAGAGTGAACCTATTCACGCAATTTTAAATAGCATTATGTTAACTAACCTTGTAGCTTTGCCTACTCTTATCTTAGTTAGAGCTTCATTTTCAAAATCTTACACAAGACTGTTTCTGGTGTTTTTAGCGCTAATTACTTGTTTAACCTCAAAAATAGGCTCATGTATCTCCGTAGAACTTACAATTTTAATGTTCTTCTTCCCTGGAACATTTATGGCTTTGTGCTTAAGCTCTATTGGAATTTTCTTTATCTGTTTTTACCTACAGTTATCTACTTTTACAAATTTCTATCTTCTGTATCAGCCTGATTTAATCTTAAGAAATCTTGCATTTATGCAACTATCTACAGGACATAGTCTTACCATTATTCTGTCAGTGGCCATCCCATTATTTTTACAGATTATTTTCTCTCGTATTGGAAAGATTAACCAACTAAGAGCAAAGTTTAGACAAAGATTTAAAAACTCAAATTACAATATTAAAAACATCGATAATCCAGATTTATTCTTAATTGCTATCTTAAATGCTATTGGTGGTAAGAGTAATTTGAAAGAAACTAAAGTTAAAAACAAAACTTTATTTATAACAGTATTTAATTACAAAAAAGTGTCTACCTTCCAAATTCATATGATGTGCAAGAAAAAGGTCGATTTTATTCGCTCTGAGAACATCATAAAATTATCAATTGGAGAGATGTCTGCAATTGTAGGAAATAGACTTACTAATATTATTAAAGACTCAGAGGAATATACTAATCTTGAAGTACCTCTATCTAAACCCTTTAATATCAGAAATTACGCCTTAAATATTCAGGAGAAATCTAAACGTGAGCGATACAGATTGGATTCAAATTAAATTAAGAACAACAAACCAAGTAGCAGATACAATAGCAGATCTATTAGAGCAATTTGGCGCAATCTCTGTAAGCTATACAGATGCAGAGGATTCTCCTATTCTTGAGCCACGTCCTGGTGAAAGACGTCTATGGCCTGAAACTGAGGTTACAGGACTTTTAGATCAAGGCACTGATCCAGAACCTATTTTAAATGCACTAAAGGCACTATTAGGAGATCATGTTCCTATGATGGCCGTGCACTTAGAGGATAAGAATTGGATCCGTGCATGGATGGACCAGTTCAAACCTTTAAAATTTGGCAAACATCTATGGATTTGCCCATCATGGTTGTCTGTTGATGAGCCTGATAGTGTTGTAGTAATGCTAGACCCAGGTCTTGCCTTTGGTACAGGTACTCACCCTACAACAGCTTTGTGTTTAGAGTATTTAGATTCTCTTGATTTACAAGACAAACAGGTTCTAGATTATGGTTGTGGTTCTGGCATTCTAGCAGTAGCAGCCTTAAAGCTAGGCGCTAAAAACGCATTAGGTGTAGATATTGACGAGCAAGCTTTAATCGCTTCAAAAGAAAATGCTACTCGTAATGACGTAGTTGAGAAACTTGAGCTATTTATGGGTACAGATAAGAAACTAAACTTACCTAAATCCCCTATTACAGTTGCAAATATCCTAGCAGGTCCTCTAGCAGAGCTTGAACCTATTATCGCAGACCTTACTCAATCAGGCGGTAAATTAGCGTTATCAGGAATTTTAACTGAGCAATCTGATTCTGTAATTGAAGCTTATTCTAAAGACTTTGTAATGAACAAAGTTAAAGACAAAGATGGTTGGGCTTTATTAACTGGTACTAGAAAATAGTATTATATTAGATTTATTTTTTTAAACCTCGTATGTAAAAATACGAGGTTTATCGTTTTTTTAAGAATAACAAAGAACAATTAGGTCAATTATAATAGGTATTATTTTCCTATATTTATTCTAAACAATAACTTGACCTAGCCTTTATCACTTTTTAGCCTTAAACTAAAATTT
>CAZEXR010000170.1:0-4428 GCA_964516675.1 uncultured Enterobacterales bacterium
TATGAGTGAATCAAGGTTTTGTTAAATTTCCTATGTGGGAAAGTCGAGTAATTAAGATATTAAGTTATACACATTTGTACCGATAAAAAAATAAATAAATTATAAAAATAAATTTACAACTATCCGAGAGAAAAGGTATGCCATTATATTTAACTAATGTGGCACAGATGCATGCCATTAGAAATTTTTCTAATATCACATCGCAATTAAATACTTGCTATCAGCGGTTGTCTTCTGGTAAGAGAATTAATTCTGCTAAAGATGATCCTGCCGGTTTACAAATTGCAGATCGACTTACTTCTCAAATTAACGGTTACAAACAAGGTAATAGAAACCTAAATGATGGTTTAGCTTTGACTCAAACCATGGACGGTGCTTTAGACGAAACTGTAAACATGTTACAGAGAATTCGTACACTAGCTGTTCAAGCTGCATCTGGTACTTATTCTGATAATGAACGTATGTCCATCAACTCTGAAGTACAACAGTTATGCCAAGAAATAACTAGAATCTCAAAAAAAACTACTTTTGGTGGTGCTCCTATATTAGGTGTTGCCTCGGGAGGATTTTATGTAAGAGGTGGTATTGCAATTCAGTGTTCAGGAGCTGCAGGTGACACTATCACTATTCCTGGCTTTGCATCAGGGTTTTCTATGTCTGGTCTTAGTTCTTATACAAATTGTGCTACATCATCTAGCTTTATACAAAAAGATGGTGATTCGGTTAGATTTAGTTTGTCATCAGCTCAGAATGCTCAATCTGTATTGGCTAACATAGATAAGTATATTGGTGCTGTAAGTTCATATCAGGGAACTTTAGGCGGACTTCAAAATCGTTTCGAATCTGCAATTCGACTAAATGATACTATGGCAACAAATCTATCTGATGCTCGTTCTAGAATTCAAGATACAGATTATGCCGAAGAAGCTGCAAATCTTGCAAAATTATCTGTTCAACAGCAGGTAGCAACAATGATGATGCAACGCATAGGTCAAAGTAAAAATATTATTTTATCTTTACTGCAAAGCTAAAAGTAATTCTATTCATCAAAATCAAATTCATAATAAATCTCTTATAAATCCATATATAGGATCATTAGTATCAGTGTTAAAATAAACTAATACTAAGGATGTATATATGCGTGGTTTATTCGTAACTGGTACTGGTACAGATATCGGTAAAACATATGTAAGTGCAGCTATTGCAAGAGCGCTTACTTCAAAAAAGCTTTCTCTAGCTTACTATAAAGCAGCTGTCAGTGGCTCTGATTGCATTGAACATTCAGATGCAGGCTTTGTAAGAGATAATGGTGGAATTATTCAGAATACAGATGAACTGTTGTCTTATTTGTATGAAAGACCGTTGTCACCTCATCTTGCAGCAAGAATTGAAAACAGATTTGCTTCTCTTGATAACATAAAAGATGCGTTTAATTCCCTAAGAACTAAGTATGACTATGTCCTCTCTGAAGGCGCAGGTGGAATAATTTGCCCTGTTGTATGGGAAAAAGATTGTCATCTAA
The DNA here is from genome assembly GCA_964516675.1 of uncultured Enterobacterales bacterium. Classification (GTDB taxonomy): domain Bacteria; phylum Pseudomonadota; class Gammaproteobacteria; order Enterobacterales; family Succinivibrionaceae; genus Succinivibrio. Next base: position 1,523 of record CAZEXR010000170.1, read on the forward strand.
TGTATTTAGATATTTTAAAAACACTGAATTTACCCTCTGTAATTGTAGCAGATGCAGGTTTGGGAACTATAAATCATACTGTGCTTACCATTTGTTATCTTCAAAGTCATGGGATTAAAGTTCAAGGCGTTATTTTGAACAATTATGATAAGAATTCTATGATGCATACTGATAATTTAACAATGATAGAGCAGATTTCAAATATTAAAGTTATTGCTACTTTAGCTAAAGGCGAAAAAGATTTAGTAATGCTAGAAAAGAATATGGAAGACTATTTTAATGAATGTTAGTACAAAAGAACTTGTTGATTTCGATGTAAAGCACATCTGGCATCCAGCTGCTCAGATGAAAGATTACGAAGATTTTCCTCCAATACCTGTTGTTAAGGGTAAAGGTTGTTATTTATATACCCCAGAGGGAAAGGAAATTCTTGATATTGTAAGCTCATGGTGGTGCAACCTATTAGGTCACTGTAATGAGGAAATATCAGATGCTCTTGCTACACAAGCTAAGACTTTGGAGCATGTTATCTTTGCAAATTTTACTCATCCATGGGCAGTTGAACTTACTAAGGAATTATTAACAATTGTTCCTAAGGGCTTAACTCATTTTAACTATGCAGATAATGGTTCTTCATCAGTTGAAATGGCATTAAAAATTGCATTCCAATATCAACATCAGATAGGCCAAACTAAAAGAGTAAAGTTTGCTTGTTTATCAGAGGGATATCATGGAGAGACAATTGGTGCTTTATCAGTTGGAAGTATGGATTTATACAATTTAATGTATAAGCCTATTATGATGGATAATATCCACATTGAAGCTCCTGATATGTTCATGCATCCTGAAGAATGTCCTGAGGTATGTATTCAGAGAGCTAAAAAGGTTTTTGAAGAACATGGTGATGAACTATGCGCTTTGATTGTTGAACCAATGTTGCAAGGTGCTGCAGGCATGAGAATGTATCCTGCTGAATACTTAAAGGCTCTGCATGATTTATGCAAACAACATGGAGTTCTATTTATTGCCGATGAAATTGCTACAGGATTTGGAAGAACTGGTAGGTGGTTTGCTTGCGACCACGCAAATATCACTCCTGATATTATGACTCTGTCAAAGGCAATTACCGGTGGCTATATGCCAATGTCTGTAGTGTGTGTGACAGATGAAGTTTACAACGCATTTTTAGCTGACTACTCTGAAGGTAAAGCATTTATGCATTCTCATACATATGCTGGTAATCCTTTAGCTTGTGCCTGTGCTTTAGCTGTTATTAAAATTTTAAAAAGAGATAACATTATTGAAAAAGCACAAGAAACAGCAGCATGGTTAACACCAAGGTTTGAGGAGAAGTTCTTATCAATTCCTCAAATTGCTCAGGTTCGTCATCTAGGTTTAATCCATGCAATGGAAATTGTAAAGAATAGGGAAACTAAAGAGAGATATGATAGTTCTTTACGTTTGGGATATAAGATATATCAAGATGCCTTAAAGGAAGGTTTATTGCTTCGTCCAATTGGAGATGTCTTATACTTCAATCCAGCTTTAAATATCTCAAAAGAAGATTTGGAAAAGGCAATGGATATTGCTTATAGAGTGATTAAGAGAAATCTAGACAATATATAAAAAAATGGAGGAGAAAATTAAATTTTCTCCTCCACTTAAGATCGCGTTTCTAATTACTTGGTTAAGTATTCAGTCACGTTCTTTTCAATTCTTGCTGCGATATCAGAGCCATCTTCTTTTACGAACTTTTCACCAGTGATATTCTCAAAAAGCTCTAAATAACGGTTTGAAATTGACTCAACGATAGCAGGTGTCATCTCAGGAACCTTTTGGCCTGCTTTACCCTGGAAACCGTTTTCCATTAACCATTCACGAACGAATTCCTTTGAAAGTTGCTTCTGAGGTTCGCCCTTTTCAAATAGTTCCTGGTAGCTGTCTTTGTAGAAATATCTGCTTGAATCAGGTGTATGAATTTCATCCATTAAGTAAATAGTACCATTGTGTGTACCAAATTCGTACTTAGTATCTACAAGAATTAAGCCTCGCTTTTCAGCGATCTCTGAGCCTCGCTTGAATAGAGCAAGAGTATATTTCTCTAATAATGCATATTCTTCAGGAGTAGCTAGACCTTGCTTTAAGATTTCTTCTTTAGAGATATCTTCATCGTGAGTTCCGATTTCACCCTTTGTTGTTGGAGTGATAATAGGCTCAGGGAATTTCTGGTTTTCCCTCATTCCTTCAGGTAATTTAACGCCACAAATTTCTCTTACGCCGCTCTTGTAAGCTCTCCATGAGCTTCCGCATAAATAGCCACGTACAATCATTTCAACAGGGAAGCCTTTGCACATGATACCAACAGATACCATTGGATCAGGTGTTGCTAATTTCCAGTTAGGGCAAATATCAGTAGTTGCGTCTAAGAATTTTGCTGCGATTTGGTTTAGCATTTGACCCTTGTAAGGAATGCCTTCTGGAAGAATAACGTCAAAAGCTGAAATTCTGTCTGTAGCTACCATTACAAGCTTTTCACCGTTGATGTTGTAAACGTCACGTACTTTGCCGTGATAAACACTCTTCTGACCAGGGAAATTAAACTCGGTATTTGTTAATGCATTACTCATGATATTGAAATTAACCTAATTAAATTTGGCAATAAAATTGCTAGACAAATAAAACTGTTGCCTAAACAGGTATGATCTTTTTGAAGATCTAAACACAGCGCAAATTATACACTATTAAAGTAAAAATATGCTCTAAATCACGCTTAAAAGTTAACTTACGATAAAAAGTTACTAGAGAAATTAAAAGAATTTATAAAAAAATTAAATGCGTTAGTGAATTTAAACTAAAAAAAATTTGAATTATCAAATCGCATAAATAAGCAATTTGTAAAAAAAAGT